>DASZGO010000088.1:0-5150 GCA_035938755.1 Solirubrobacteraceae bacterium
CTGCCGGATATCCCGAGGATCCGCATCGTCGCTACGCCTTGGCCAGCTCGAGCTGGACCTGCAGGACCACGTCCCAGCCCACCACTTCGCCGCCGCGGGGCAGCTCCGCCTGCCAGTTGATGCCGTAATCGCGACGATCAACCGTGGCCTCGAGATCAAAGCCGACAACGTCGCCGCCTGAGATACCCACACCGGCGGCGTAGCTACCGCGAGCGGTAACCGGCTTGGTCACGCCGCGGATCGTCAGATCGCCGTCGATCTCCACGCTTCCGTCGTCCCCGGTCCGGATGTCCCGGGACTGGAACGTGATGGTCGGCGCCTGGGCCGCGTTGAAGAAGTCCGGCGACAGCAGGTGCTCCTTCAGATCGGGGATCGCGGTCTTGACCGAGTCGACCTGAGCCGTACCCACGAGGACGCCATCCTCGAGCTTGGCATCGACCTTCTCGAAGTGGCCGCGGAACTTCGACACGCCGTTGTGGGTCACGACGAAGCCGAAAGTGCTGTGGACGGGATCGAGGCCGTAGTTCTCGGACGGGATCTGCTCTGTACTGGTAGTCATTTCTCTCCCTTAAGTGGTTTAGTTGAGAATATTTGCTACGGCAACTATTATAGGGGAAATGATTGCCTTGTCAACTATTTCCGAGAGTACGATATAGCGATGGATGGTGATGGGGCACGCATGGAGGCTTGGCGAGCCTTGGTGACCAGCCACGCGGCGGTGACCGAACGGGTCCAGCGGGCCTTGACCGCTGCCGACCTCCCCCCGCTGAGCTGGTTTCAGATGCTGTCCGCGGTCAAGCGCAGCCCGACCGGCCGCCCCCGGATGAGCGAGCTGGCTGACTGGCTGACCCTGAGCCGGGGCGGGATCACCAAGCTGGTGGACCGCCTCCAGGAAGCGGGCTACCTACAACGCGTGGACTGTCCGGAGGACCGCCGAAGCCTTCAGGCCGAGCTCACACCCGCCGGCGAGAAGATGCTGGCCGAGATGACCGCTGTCTACGAAGCCGAGCTCGAGCGGCACCTGCGGACGATGACCGCCGAGGAGGCCGGCCTGATCAAGGCCGCGCTGGAGAAGGTGACCGGCAGCACCTGCGACTCGGCCTGTGACTCGGCCCACGGGGCCGCCGCCGCGGCGTGAGCCAGGCGTTCGTCACCGGCGGCTCCGGCTTCATCGGCGGCCGCCTGATCGAGCGGCTGTGTGAGGATGGGCACGCCGTGAAAGCCCTGGCCCGCTCGGACGCCGCGGCCGAGCGCATCCACGCCCGCGGAGGCACGCCGGTGTCCGGTGATTTGGCTGACCTGGACGCGCTGCGCGCGGGCGCCTCGGGGTGCGAGTGGGCGTTTCACGCCGCGGCCATGCTGGGCGACTGGGGCAGGCGGGAAGACTTCGAGCAGGGAAACGTCGTCGGGACCGGAAATGTCCTGCGGGCCTGCGCCGAGGCCGGGGTGAAGCGCTTCGTCCACGTGGGTACCGAGGCCGCGCTCCTGGCCGGCCAGCCGCTGGTCCAGGTCGACGAGACCGCCCCGCTACGGCCTGACTCGCCAGTGCTCTACAGCTCCACCAAGGCCCAGGCCGAGCAGCTCGTGGGCCGGGCCAACCGCGACGGCTCGTTTGAGACGGTCATCGTCCGACCGCGGTTCGTGTGGGGCCACGGCGACACCACCCTGCTCCCGACGATGGTTGAGATGGTGCGGTCAGGTCGCTTCGCCTGGATCGGAGGCGGGGGTCAGGAGACCGCCACCACCCATGTGGACAACACCGTCGAGGGGCTGGTGCTCGGGATCACCCGGGGCAAGCCGGGGAACGCGTACTTCGTGACCGATGGGGATCCCGTGGTGTTCCGGGAGTTCGTGTCCCAGCTCCTGAGCAGCCAGGGCGTGGAGCCGCCCACGCGGTCGCTCCCCCGAGGTGTGGCGGCCGCCCTGGCCGCGGCAGGTGAGGCGGCGTGGCGAGTCCTGCCCCTACGCGGCCGGCCGCCTCTAACCCGCTTCGCTTACTGGGTGTCCTCGCAGGAGTGCACCATCCGGATCGACAAGGCCCGCTCCGAGCTCGGCTATGAGCCGGTCAAGTCACGCGCCGACGGACTGGCCGAGTTGCGCGGCTAAGCCGCCGCGATGATGGCCGGCTGGCGATCGGCCCAGGGCAGCGCCTGCTCCAGAGCCCCAGCCAGCTGCAGCAGCGCGGCCTCGTCGAATGGGCTGCCGACCAGCTGGGCGCCCACCGGGACGCCATCCTCGGTTTGGTGCACCGGCAGCGAGATAGCGGGCTGACCGGTCACGTTGGCGAACGCCGTGAACGCAACCGTGCCCACCACAACTTCGGCCGGCTCGCCCGGCGCGCTGTGTGACACCTCCATGATCAACCCGGCCGGGGGCGGCGCGATTCCCAGCGTCGGCGTGACCAGCACGTCGAAGTCGCGGCCCCACGGGGCCATCAGCTCCCGGGAGAGCCGCTCGATCTCCTTGGCCGCGCGCGCGTACTCCAGCGACGAGCGGCCCTGCGCGTTGGCCACCTGGGCGGCGATGTGCGGCTCGGCCTGGTCGAAATCGGTGTCGCCCAGATACTCACCCAGCGACGCCTCGACCAGCGCAATGAACGGCCCGATCAGCTCCTCGGAGACGGTGGCCACCTCGGCCGGCTCGACCACGTGGCCCAGCTGCTCCAGGGCCTCTCCCACCCGGCGGGCCGCTTCGCTGCACACGGGCTCGATGGGCATCCCGCTGGGGCCTCCGGTCATCAGGCCGATCCTCAGGCTGCCGCTGTCGGCGCCCACCTCGTCAGCGAACGGTCGCTCGGGCGCCGGCGCGTTGTACCAGGCATAGCGATCGAATCCGGCGATCGCGTCGAGGATGGCCGCGCTGTCGGCCACCGTCCGGGTCACTGCACCTTCCACCACCGCACCCAGCCAGCTCTGGCTGATCCGCGGCACCCGCCCCCGGCTGGGCTTGAGGCCGACCAGCCCGCAGCACGAGGCCGGGATGCGGATTGAGCCGCCGCCGTCGTTGGCGTGGGCGGCGGGGAACATCCCGCCGGCGGTGGCGGACGCTGCGCCCCCGCTCGACCCGCCCGGCGTGCGCGAGACGTCCCACGGATTCCGGGTGATGCCCCAGCGGAGGTTCTCCGTGGCTGTGATGTGCCCAAACTCCGGCGTGTTGGTCCGGCAGGCCAGGACAAACCCCGCGTCGCGGAACGCGTCCACCACCTTCTCGCTCGCCCCCTCCCACGGGGCCGCCGACCGGCCCCGTGACCCGTAGCTCACCGGCTGGCCCTGAACCTCGGTCAGGTCCTTGATCGGCAGTGGCACGCCCAGGAACGGCGCCTCGTCGCCGGAGGCCAGCCGCTGATCGGCGGCCTTGGCCCCCGCGCGGGCGGCTTCGTCGTCTCGCCACACGATTGCGTTCAGCGAGTCGTTGAGACGGTCGACCTCCGACAGACAGGCGTCGAGCAGCTCGACCGAGGACACCTCGCGGGCGCGCAATGCGGCGGCGAGGCTGACAATGGACTGGCGGGTGGGGTCGTTCATTGGCCGATGCTATCCGGGCCAACGGGTCCGGTGCCAGTTATTGGGCGGCGCGTTGACGACCCGGCGCCCGCGGCGCTCGCCACTCCGGTCAGCGACTGCTCGAGCATCACCACAGCACAGGCAACGAGAACGACAAGCGGAAACTCGTCACGCCGAGCCACAGATGACGCCATCGTTATGCCGAGCTCCCTGTCCCGCAGCCGGCTGCCCGCGCGGAGCGATGCCAGCCTCTCGTGGGACGCTAGGGAGTGGATCGTCCACATCCCCAGCACCCCGTGCTCGAGCCCCACTTCGACTCCAGAGGTCAGGATGATCGTGCCTCCGGATAGCCAGCGACGACCCGAGTACAAGCCCAGATTCTTTCCATCGGGTCTTCGGATGAGCAGCTGCCAGCCGAACTGGCGTCGCTTGGTCAGGGACATCGAGCCCTCAGCGCAGGCAACCAGGGCCAACCGGCTTGACCCGAACAGGCTCACCGAGGCCACGCGGCCGTCGATCGACATCAGCTCATGGATGTCGGACTCCCGGGGTTCAGAGCGGCGGAACCGCAGCCGCTCCCCCACGACGTCGGCCATCCTGACGGGAAAGTCGTTCGGGTGGGAGTTGTTCGGCTGCGGCTCCTGTCCCGGCGTGTGGGCGATTTCTCCGTCCCCGTCCGAGTTATCTCCCACACGTGGCTCATCTCCCACCAGTGGCCGTGACTTGACGGCAGGCGACGCGGCCCGCGCCGGCCGCGGCCGAAGCCGGGGCGGCTTGGGCGCTTCGTCCCCGCCGGCGTGCCTGACCTGACCGGTCCACTTCCCGCCGTCGTAGAACCGCTCCTTGCCGGGCGACCCGTACGGATCCGCGTACCAGGCGCCGCGCTCCCGCGCCAGCTGCTGGTCTGGCCGGTGGGGTCCAGCATCATTGTCGTGCCGCAGCAGGGCCACCCTCGCCACCGATTCTGCACCAACCATACGCCCCTAGGCAAGCCTCTCGGCGGAGCGGGCCCCGTCAGCCGGGGCGCACAAGCTTGCCGGTGCGATTACGCGGAAGCGGCTGCGCGGACAGGCTGATCTGCTTGGGCACCTTGTACGTGGCCAGATGCTGGCCGCAGTGCTGCCGCAGCTCGGACGCTGACGCGCGCCGGCCGTCGCGCAGCACCACCACAGCGACCACCGCCTCCCCCCACTCCGGGTCGCTTCGCCCGGTGACGAGCGCCTCGGCCACCGCCGGGTGCCCAGCCAGCACCGCCTCCACCTCCTCGGGGGCCACGTTCTCGCCGCCCGTGACGATCGCGTTGGACTTGCGGCCGCTGACCCGGAGCCGGCCGTCCTGAAGCTCCCCGCGGTCGCCGGTCTGCAGCCAGCCGTCGGCGGCCACCGATCCGGGCGCGACCGTGGGGCCGCGGACCAGAATCTCGCCGTCGTCGGCGAGCTTGACCTGGGTGCAGAACAGCGGGACGCCGGCGTCCTCGGTGGAGTGGGCGCCGGGGACGAGATCCTTCCCCACCGGCTGCGTGGTCACCTGCGAGCACGCCTCGGTGAGGCCGTAGGTGTGGCGCACCGGCACCCCGGCGGCTCGAGCCCGGCGGCTCAGTTCCGAGGGCAGCGCCATGCCACCGACCAGTGCGCAGCGCAATCGGGG
>DASZGO010000089.1:0-3752 GCA_035938755.1 Solirubrobacteraceae bacterium
CAGGCAGACCACGATTCCGGTTCAGTTCGACGACATCTACAAGATGTTCGACGCCAAGACCCGGCCGGCGGTCCAGCAGGACCTGGTCGGGTTCGGCGACACGCTGACCGCGCGCGGGTCGTCTCTGAACGACACGTTCGCCGCGCTGCCCGATCTCCTGGGCCACCTGACTCCGGTGGCTCGGTACCTGTCCGATCCCAACACCCAGCTGACCCGGTTGTTCTCGTCCTTGAACGGGTTCTTCGGGACGATCTCGCCGGTGGCCCAGGTCAACCTGGCTCTGTTCCGTGACCAGGCCACGACCTTTCAAGCCATCGCGTCTGATCCCACGGCGTTGCAGGAGACGATCCGTCAGTCGCCGCCCACGCTGGATGTGGGCACCGATTCGCTGGCCGCGCAGCAGCCGTTCCTGGTCGATCTGAAGACGTTCTCTGACAACCTGAACCCGGCCACACTGGCGCTCAAGCAGGCGCTGCCCAACGTGAATCCGGCGCTCGAGGCGGGGATCCAGGTGCTGCCGCGCACCCCGGCGATCAACCAGAAGCTCCAGAACGTACTCAAGGCGCTGCAATCGCTGGCTCAGGCTCCGGGCACCAACATGGCGGTCAACGGCCTGACCCAGACCGTGAGCACGCTGCAGCCGATGCTCCGTTACCTGGGCCCGTACATAACCGTGTGCAATAGCTGGAACTACGTGTGGTCCGAGCTAGGCGACGTGGTGTCCGAGCAGACGAGCTTCGGAATGTCTCAGCGGGCGCTGCTCAACTCGACCAACCACCAGACCAACAACGAGGGCAACCAGGGCTCTACCGCGCCGGCCAACGGCTACATGTCGGGCGACCCGCCGCCGGCCAGCGACGCCGAGTACAGCCACGGCCCCGCGTACGCGCCGGCGATCAACTCCAACGGCACGGCCGACTGCGAGATTGGCCAGCGCGGCTACCAGCTCAAGCAGAACGTCAATGACCCCAAGAACCGGCCGCTGGTGTCCGACGCCTACACGCCGGGCAGCCAGGGCACCACCTGGGCGGGCCGACCCCGCGTCCCGGCCGGTGAGACGTTCAGCCGCACGGCCCAGGGCGGGCCCCAGCTCCTTCCGTTCCCGGGGAACAGCGGATGAGACGCAAGCGCGGACGCAGAATGGGGATGAAGCCGTTCCTGGCCGGGGCGATCGGGATCTTCCTGGTCGTGTTCGTCTCGTATGGGGCGTACACCAAGTTCGCCAACCCGTTTGCCACCTCGTACACCGCCAACGCGATCTTCGCCAGCGCCAACGGCCTCAAGCAGGACGCGCTGGTGCGGATCGCTGGGGTCAACGTGGGCAAGGTTCAGAGCGTTCAGCCGATGCCGGGTTGCACGCTGGCCGCGATCAACGGCCCCGACCACATGTGCACGGCGGCCAAGGTGACGATGGCCATCAACAACACGGGGCTGCCCATCCACAAGGACGCGACGTTCTGGATCCGCCCGCGCATCTTCCTGGAGGGCAACTTCTTCGTCGAGATCAACCCCGGTTCGCCGTCCGCCCCCAACGCGCCCGACGGCTTCACGTTCGCCATCCAGCAGGGCCGTGAGCCGGTCCAGTTCGATCAGCTGCTGACCTCGCTGCAGTCCGACACTCGGACCAACCTCCAGATCCTGCTCCAGCAATACGGCCTGGCGGTCAAGCAGGGCGGGCCCGATTTCAACCGGTCGATCCAGTACTGGCTTCCCGCCTACAAGTTCGGGGCCCAGGTGTCGCACGACACGTTGGGCCTGCAAGCCCACGACCTATCGGGCTGGATCGACAAGGCCGGCCAGACCAACGGGGCGCTGTCCAAGGACGGTCCGGCGCTGGAGAGCCTGATCACCAACCTGAACGTCACCGCGGGGGCGTTCGCCCGCCAGAGCGCGGCGCTGCAGAGCGCGGTGGCAGAGCTCCCGCGCACGCTGGGGGTGGCCATCCCGTCGCTCACCTCGTTGAACAACGCCCTGCCGCCGTTCCGCCGGTTCGCCCTGGCCCTCGTGCCGGGCGTGCAGTCCACCGGCCCGATGGTCGACGCCAGCCTGCCGTTCTTCTCCCAGCTGCGCCAGCTGGTTCAGCCGGCCGAGCTCCAGGGCCTGGTCCACGACCTGTCGTCCACGGTGCCGGCGCTGGCCAAGCTGAACGCCGAGTCGATCCCGTTCTTCAAGAACCAGGTCCGGCCCGCCTCGAGCTGCCAGGTCAATGAGATCCTGCCCTGGACCCACCTGACGCTGCAGGACCCGCACTTCAACGCCGCCAACGGCGTGCCGCCGCGTCCGGTGTACGTGGAGGGCGTGGACTTCCTGCCGGGCCTGAACGGCGAGATGCGGACCTTCGACGCCAACGGCCCCTACGTCCGGGTGCTGCTCACCGGCGGGACCCTGACCTACTCGCTCCAGCCCGGACTGTTCGGCACCGCGCTCAACTCGATCGGGGGCGTCCAGCCGCAGCTGCCCGCGCCGCACGCCAGCGGCGACGGGGCCAAGGTGCCGGTGTCCCGGCCGCCGTTGAAGCCCACCGTGCCCTGCGAAACCCAGCCCGCGATCACGGACCTGTCCGCGCCCACCGGCGCGGGCCCGACTCCGGTGACCGGCGCCGCCCTCGACACGCCCGCGGCCCAGGCACGCGCCCAGAGCGCCGGCCTACTCCAGCTGGCGCAGCTCGTGCAGCAGACCAAGCAGCAGCACCTGTCCGCCCGGTTCGTCAACCATCTCCCCGGTCACTAGATGAAGCGCGCGATCCGAACCCACCTGGTCGACTTCATCGCCATCCTGGTGCTGGTCGCCGCGGCCATCGGCGTGTCGGCCTACGTGCTGAGCCACGAGCGCTTGCACTTCCCGCTCATCCAGTCCGGCCCGTACAAGATCTACGCCGAGTTCTCCAGCGCCAAGGCGGTCACCCCCGGCCAGGGACAGACCGTCCGGGTGTCCGGAGTGCAGATCGGCGACATCGGCCAGGTGAACCTCCGGAATGGCGTCGCCGTGGTGGAGCTGGACATCCAGCAGAAGTACAAGAACCTGGTTCACACCGACGCCACCGTGCTGCTGCGGCCCAAGACTGGGTTGGACGACATGTTCATCGAGATCAACCCGGGCTCCGGCCCGATCGCCAAGCAGGGCTACACGATCCCGGTGGGGCAGTCCAACCCGGTGGTGGACCCGGACGAGGTCCTGTCCGCGCTGGACAGCGACACGCGTCAGTATCTCCAGCTGCTGGTCAACGGCGCCGGCCAGGGCCTGAAGGGCCAGGGCGGCAGCGAGCTGGCTCAGGTGCTGCGGCGGTTCCTGCCCACCCACCAGGACCTGGCACGGCTCAACCAGGTGGTGGCCCAGCGGGGCGGCGCGCTGCGCCGACTGATCAACTCGCTGCGCGTGCTCAACGGCGCGCTGGCCCAGCGGCAGGGTCAGATTGTGTCGCTGATCGAGTCGAGCAACAAGGTGTTCCAGGCGTTCGCCAACGCCAACCAAGGGGTCAGCCGGTCCGTGGCCGACCTGCCCGGCACCCTCCAGCAGGCCACCTCGACCCTGGTCAAGGTCCAGACGTTTGCCAACCTGCTCGGCCCCACGGCCACCAACCTGCTGCCGGCGGTGCAGAAGATCCCCGCCGCCAACCAGGCCACGATCGACCTCGCCCTGCCCATCACGCCGGTGCTGCGCGATGAGATCCGGCCGTTCGTGCGTGACGCCCGACCGCTGGTGCGCGACCTGAAGCCGGCGTCCCAGAACCTGGCCAAGGCCACCCCGAACCT
>DASZGO010000090.1:0-10210 GCA_035938755.1 Solirubrobacteraceae bacterium
CACCGAGCGGGCGACGTCCCGTGAGGTGAACTCGACCGGTGGCTCGGAGACGCGTCGGGCGGACATGCAGAGCGCCGCCCCAGCCCAGTCGGCTTCCGCGAGTCATCCCAGCGCCGCGGAATCCGCACCTCAGACCGAGAGCACCCAGGGCACGGGCGGGGGCGACCACGCACCGGCAGGCCAGACCGGCCCGCCGCCGCAGCCGAGCTCGAGCCCCGCGCCGCAGCCGAGCGCCCAGCCCAGCCCCAGCCCCGCGGCGGGTCCGAGCCCGGCGAGCAGCCAGACTGAGCCGGCGACTCAGCAGCCCGCTGAGCCGGCACAGCCCACCCCGGCCTCGCCGGCGACCCCGCCCGCTCAGGCCGGGCCGTCGGATGGGTCCAGCCCGACCGGTCAGCCGACGGCCAGCGGGACCGCTGGAACCGACGCCGGTGCGTCACCTGGGGACAGCCAGGCATCGAGCCACAACGGTGATCAGAAGGCCACGGCCACACCGGATCAGACGGCATCGGCGGCCGCGACGCCCGAGGCCACGACGACGGCGCAGACCAGCCCCCAGGCTCCGTAGCAGCGGGAGGTCGGGGGCGAGAACGCACAGTGGCCGGCGTTCTCGTCCCCGCCCCGACTGGCCCTAGCGTCTGGGGCGAGGTCGGGCGGGCGGCAGCTCGGAGGCGCCAACGCGCTGGTCCAGCCACCGGGTGACCGGCGCCGCCGTGCGCCAGGTCTTGGTCACGAACCCCAGCCCATCCGTCCGGCTGATCCCGCGCCCGAACTTCAGCCGCGCGCCCAGGGTCAGGCTCTTACGCCGCAGCAGCTCGATCTGCGGATGGTCCTTGGGATATCCGCGGGGGGTCGTGGCCAGGGTGTCGCCCCACAGCTCAAGCCCGGCTTGCTCAGCTTTCGCCGCCAGCTCGCTCAGTTCGGAACCGGGACGGTCGATAGCCACTGCCTCGCGATAGCGCTCGAGCTGATCGCGGGCCATCGTGTAGTAGCCGCTCCCAGAGAAGAGACCGTCCGCCGAGATGGAGGCGTATAGGCCTTGTAGGGCCAGTTCAGATCCCAGCACGACACCGTAGGTATGCGTCTTGTACGGGGACTTGTCGGGCGAGAACCGGATATCCCGGTTCTGGCGGAACATCTTCACCTCACCGCCGAACTTCCGGCTGAGCTCGTCCAGCAGCGCCTCCATCTGGCCCCGCACCGACTCATCGAAGAACTCGCGATGGGCGGCGAAATACTCCTTGGTGTTGTCTGCCTCGAGCCCCTTGAACCACTTCCGCACCTCGAGGTCAAAGCCTTGAAATCTGGTCATACCGACATGGTCTCAGGCATGGCACTGTGCGATGGTCGCGTTTCGTGATTCCCGAGCCGAAACCAACCCGACGCGGGTAGCGATCCCAGTTGCCCAAGCCGCTCGTATTCCAGCCCGGCGCCGCGTTTGTCGCGTTTCGGGTCATGCTCGGGGTTTGGGCGGTCTTCGAGTTCGCGATGAACGTGCGCCAGACCCGGCGCCTGGGACGCTGGTCCGGCCGCGACCGCAGTGGTCTGGTGCTAGGCGGGTGTCTCGCCGGGGCGATTTTCGCCGCCGTGCGCCTGGGCCAGAAGGATGTGGTCCCGTGGCCGGGCGGTCGCGTGTGGCCGGTGGTGGTGGGACTGACTTTGTTCGCGGCGGGCTTTGGCCTGCGGGCGTGGTCGATCGCGACTCTGGGCCGCTTCTTTCAGTACCGCATCCAGGTGCAGTCCGATCACCAGGTGATTACCACCGGGCCGTATCGCTACGTACGCCACCCGTCCTATAGCGGATTGGCGCTGATCCTGATCGGGCTGGCGCTGGCCACCGGCGTCGTGGTCAGCCTCCTGGCGGTGGCCGTCCTCGGCTCGGCCGGACTGGTGGTCCGCATCCGAGCCGAGGAGCGTCAGCTCATCGAGGCGCTCGGCGCCCCGTATGAGCGGTTCGCCGCTCGCCGAAAGCGCCTCGTGCCTCGGATCTGGTGAGGCCGCGGCTCAGGCCGCTTCCTCGTAGGCCGGCTCGAGCTGCCCGATCTCGCGCTCTGGCTCGATCTCCGCCACATCCACCGCGCTCTCGGTCGACCGAAGGACCGTGACCGCCACCGTTAGTGCCGCGATGAGGAGACCGGCCCCCACGGTCCACGCGAGGTGATAGCCGCTGGTCAGCGCTGAGGCCGTGCCCCGACCAGCGTGGATCAGACCGGCCGAATGCGTTGCGGACAGCGTGGCCAGTACGGCCAGGCCGACCGCCCCGCCCACCTGCTGGGTGGTGTTAACCAGGCCGGAGGCCAACCCGGCGTCGGTGGGGTCCGCGCCGGACATGGCCAGGGTCATCAGCGCCGGAAACGACAGCCCGGCGCCGATCCCGACCAGGATCATCGGCGGCAGCAGATCCGCGGCGTAGCTGGCGTGGACGGGGATCTGCGTGAGCAGGATGAGCCCCGCCGCGGCCGACACGAGCCCGGGGATGAGCGTCGCACGGGCGCCGAAGCGCATGATCAGACGAGCGGAAACGCCCACCGACAGAGCCCCGATGAGCAACGCCACCGGAAAGAACGCCAGCCCGATCTGGAGCGCCGAGTAGCCCAGCACCCGTTGCATGTACAGGCTGCCCAGGAAGAACATCCCGAACATCCCCCCGATGAACAGCACCTGAACGAGGTTCGCCCCGGAGACGTTGCGGGACCGGAAGATGCGCAGCGGCATCAGCGGCTGACGGGCCCGCGCCTCCTGGAGGATGAATCCAGCCAGCAGCACGAGCGCGACGGCACCCAGCCCCAGCGTGTGGAGCGAGCCCCAGCCGTAGTCCTGCGTCTTGACGATCGTGTACACGCCAAGCATCAGGGCTCCGGTGATCAGCCCGGCGCCGAGTAAGTCAGCACCCTGACGCAGGCCGATGCCCGCGTCCCGGGGGACCAGCCGGACGGCCAGCCCCGCGGCGGCGACGCCGATCGGGAGGTTGACGAAGAAGATCCAGTGCCAGTTGATGGCTTGCGTGATCACGCCCCCCGCCAGCAGCCCGATCGAGGCCCCGGCCGCGGCCACGAAGCTGAACACGCCGATGGCCTTGGCCTGCTCGGAAGGCTGCGGAAACATCGTGACGATCATGCCCAGGATCACCGCCGAGGCCAGCGCCCCGCCCACACCCTGGATGAATCGGGCTGCGATCAGCACCGTCTGGCTCTGCGCGGCGCCGCACAGCGCCGAGGCGGCCACGAACAACGCCAGCCCACCCAGGAACACCGTGCGCCGACCCACCAGGTCACCGAGCCGACCGGCCAGCAGCAGCAGGCCGCCGAAGGTGATCAGGTAGGCGTTGACCACCCAGGCCAGACTCGACTGGGTGAAGTGCAGGTCGCGCTGGATGGCCGGCAGCGCCACGTTCACGATCGTCATGTCGAGGATGATCATCAGCATGCCGACGCACAGCACGATCAACGCGAGCCACCGCGCTCGCTCGGAATTCGCGGACTCAGGGCCCTGCGTTCGTAATTGCTGAATCGTGTCGGTCATAAGGCTCCTCGGTGTCAGCTCATCTGTTTCCGGAACTCACCGTAGCAGATCGTCTTGTTGCAGATCATCTTACAGCAGACGAGCTACGGGCAGCTCGCCGCTCGGGCGCGGCCAAGCTGTCGGACATAGGACTGGGCGGGAGGCGGAAACTAAGCGCGGGGAGCGCGACGCCTGAGTGGCGTTACGCACACAGCCTGCTCCGACAGCCGGCCTTCCACGAGCTTCTCGAGGGCGCCCACCAGGGCCGCGCCTTCGCGCTCGCTGAGCTCGCCCAGCACCTCGGCCTGGACGCGCTCCTTCACCTC
The DNA here is from genome assembly GCA_035938755.1 of Solirubrobacteraceae bacterium. Taxonomy (GTDB): domain Bacteria; phylum Actinomycetota; class Thermoleophilia; order Solirubrobacterales; family Solirubrobacteraceae; genus Palsa-465. Next base: position 3,825 of record DASZGO010000090.1, read on the forward strand.
GTCCGCCTCGGCCAGCTTGCGCTCACCGGCCGCCGTCACGGCGATAATCCGCGCCCGGCGGTCGTCGGGTGACAGCTGTCTCTCAGCCCAACCGAGGCGTTCGAGCTCGTCTACCGTCACCACCATCGTGGTCTTGTCCAGACCCACCAGGTCGGCCAGCTCGGTCTGCGTGTGGGCTCCACTCAGCGCTGCCGCGAGCACGTGATAGCCGCGGGCTGACACCCCCAGCGGCTCTAGAGCGGCCGTGAGCTCGGCGCCCAGAGCCCAATGGGCCCGATACAGCAGCCAGGCTAGATTGCCCGCAAAACAACGGGGGTCATCGGTCTCGGGAATTAGGTCCGCTCTGGATCCCATAGTGTCGATTGTAGCCAGAGTTAGTTCCGTAGCGGACTATTTCGTGGCGGATCGAATCGCCGAGCGGTATTCGGGTCGGGCTAGGGGCCTCCGGTTCCGAACGCCCCACTATTGAATCCGGCCGGCGCCGCCGTTTGCGCCGGAGGCAGCACGAAACTCGGGTCGGTCGAGCCGCTGACCGTGCTCGGGGAGACCGTGAGCGAGCCGGCGCCGCCCAGCCAGTTCTTCAGCCGCTGCGGATATTTGTAGCCGCTGAGGTTCTGGCTGGCGGGACGGAGGTATGAGAGGAACGGCAGCGTGATCGACCCGCGGTTAAGCGTGACCGACGTCTGCGTGGGGATCGGCTGCCACCAGCCGTCGTTGGCGCTGGTCACCAGCACGCCCAGCCGGTCACCCGTGGCAATCGACCAGTCGTTGCCGTACATCTCGGGGTGGATCACCTGCTCGCCCTGGGCCAGAAGGTTGGCGGTGCGGCCCAGCAGGAACGCCGTGCCGTCTGGGTGGATGTCGTAGACATCAACCGACAGATCGCTGTTCGGCGCCTGCGAGGTCACGTCGAGCGTGACGCTGGGCACCCCGGCGAAATGGGCGTCGGAGGCCAGCGGCGGCGAGATCGTCCACACGCCCGCGCCCTGGGTGTCGTTTGGCGAGGTGCCGTTGTTGAAGTCCTCGGTATCGGCGGCGTTGAACGAGTCGGTGTAGCTGCCGGGGCGAAGCTGGGTCGTATAGCCCGTGCTGTCCAGCGGCGGCCACTGCTGCTCGGCCCGCCATGTCCCGTCGCTGGTCTCCGTGGCCACGGACGGATCGGTATTCGTGGGAGCCTGAGCGAGGGACTCGCCCTTCACGAAGTGGTCGTAGAAGCGCATGATCTGGTCAAACCAGGGATGCGGCGCCGCGTTGTCGCCCTCGGCCACGTCGTTACCCCGGATGTGGTCCCACATCCCAAACCAGGCCTTCTTCGGCCCGCTCAGCTCGTTGAAGAAGTCCCAGGCGCCGTCCGGCTTGGTGTTGTTCTCCAGGAAGCCCTGGGTCATGAACAGCGGGATCGCGTGACCGGCCGCCTCCTTGATCAGGTTTCGCTGCTGCCAGTACGCGCTGTCGTGATTCGAATCGGCCGCCTGGTCGAGGTAGTTCTGGATCGGGCAGCCCGGCCGCGCGAAGTCGTTCTCGGAGTTGATGATGTCCTGTGGGCTGTCGCTCGCCTGCTCGGGCGTGGCCGCGATTCCGTCATACAGCGCCGGGGTGGCCAGCGAGTTGACGAAGCGCACGCCGTTCGTGTACAGGTAGCGATAGAGGTCGTACACCGGCTCCTGGCTCACGATCGCGGCCAGGCCCTGAGGCTGCTGCGCCTCGCCGATCAGGCCGGTGACCGCGTCGTAGGACTTGCCGTACATCCCGACCTTGCCGGCTGACCAGGGCTGGCCGGCCGCCCACTGAACCGCCGCCTTGACGTCGGACTGCTCGCCCGGTCCGGCCCAGTCGAGGCATCCGGTGGATCCACCGAAGCCGCGCAGGTCGACCATCACGTAGGCGTAGCCCTGCTTGATGAGCTGCGTGCCATCGACGAAATCCTGGAACCGGTTCGAGGGCCCCGAGGACTGCGTGCCGGTCGGGTCATAGCTCAGCCCGCTGGCCGCGCCGGCCGGTCCCTCCTGGCCCGAATGGTTGAAGTACGGTCCGATCGAGAGGATCACCGGCACCTTGGCGCCGGGGGCCAGGTTGGCCGGGCGCAGCACATCGGCGTGGAGCATCGTGCCGTCGGACTCGGTGATGTACGTCTCGTTCCACGTGGCACCGTCGGCCTGCCACCAGGTCTGTGCCGCCGAGGCGCTGAGCGTCCGGGCCAGCATGGCGGCAACCGCCAAGCACGCGACGAGCAGCACGCGTTGCCACGTCACCGATGAAGGCTTCATTCGATCTCCCGCTGTCGATGGCCTGCCCGGCACAGCCCTGACTGTGCCGCTGGATTTTGGAAAATCTATCGAGCTGGGGCGATTGGGTCGAGCCGCAGCCGGTCAGGCGTCTACGGGGGTCGGTCCCCGGCTGCAGCTCGCGCGCCGCGTGGGCTCGCAGGCGCGGCCGCCAGGCAGCGCACAGCACAATCGCCGAGAACAGCAAGCGCACCAGCGTGGTGCCGCCGGCTCCGAGGTGCCCGCACAACTTGGTGGCGAAGGCCGCGCCGACCTGCACCGAGGCGATCCCCACCAGCACGAGCCCCGGGGCGCGCACGCGGTCCAACGCTGATCTGTCGCGCGCCCGGAGCGGCGCGGCTGTGGGCTGGCAAACCGGTCCGACGCTAGATCATGCGTAGGTGAGGACCGCCTGCCGCCGCGGGCTGGCGCGCGCACCTCGTTTGGGCGATTTTGCTCGCGGGGCGATCAATATCTCCCACACCCTCAAGAGGCGGTGACTCTGAGGCCGAGGCGCGCGCGCCTTGTCAATCAGCCCTTACTGCACGCCGCGATCTTCGCGGGGTCACCGCCAGCCTTGGAGACGCAATTGGCGATCGCCTGAGGGTTGACGGCGCCTCCGCCGCTTCCAGCCGCCCCACCGGCCGGCGACGCGCCGCCTCCCGGCGCTCCGGTGGCCGGGGTCGCGCCGCCCGAGCCGCCGTATGACTTCAGGTTGGAGCCGTTGATGTTGGCCTGATAGTGACCGGTGCCGGACAGCGGGTAGACCCCGTAGAACGGTTTGTTGTTGATCGGGTCCACCGCGACCGCCACGTAACCGATTCCGGACTGCTTGAGGCCGGACTTGGACTCGACGGCGCTGACCACCTTCTCGACCGTCGCGGGCGACACGACGCTGAGGTCAAACGTCGCCTGTCCCGGGATCGCGGGAGTGCTGATCGCGGCAGCGCTGCCGCTGGCGTCAACCGTCACGGTCTTGTTCTGCCCGATGACCTTGACGTCGCGCGGCTCGATCTTGAGCAGCGTGATCGGCGTCCCCCCCAGCTGGCTCTGGGCCTGGGTGAGCACCTTGGTGAGATTCGAGGCCTTGAACAAGGTCGCCGAATCGCTGGCTGCACCCCCGCTCACGTCAGGTGCACCCGAACCCGATCCCCCGCACCCCGCTACCAGTGCAGTCAGCGCGAACAGCGCCGTGAATCCTTTAGCCCTCGTGCTCATGTCAGCTCCTCCGTCCAGGGTTAGCAAAGCGCAGTCTCCGAGCGCTTCCTTCACCCGCTCGAAGCACTGGATGCGAAGGTACCTTGTACCTGGGCGCACGTCAGTACCACTCTGGTCTCAGGTCACTCCCACCGCCCGCTGTGGGAAGGAGGGCTGCTGGTTCGCCTCAGCGGCGTCTCATGGCCTCAAGGCCGCCGCGGACGAATCCGATCACCTCGTCGACGACCGCCATCGCTTGCTCTGACGAGAACGATTCGGAGGGCTCGGCGAAGTCGCGGTCGCGAAGTTTGCTGAAGGCGGCGATCAGTGCCGCCGCCACGATCTGGGGACGGATGTCGTCGGGACCGGCGCCCAGATCTTTGGCGATCGCGTCGACCATCATTTGTTCGAACGGAGCCTGGCGCGCGCGCTCGCTGCGTTTCAGCGTCTCGTCCCAAGCCACGATCCGCTTGCGCCGCAGCTCGGTCGGGCCGAGATCGAGCGATTCCGCGATGATGCCCCGCAACGCGTCGAGTGCCGTGACCCCCTCGGCACGGTGCTCGAGGGCCCGTCGGAATCGCTCGTGGATCTCCGGCGTGTCGGAGAACAGGATGTCCTCCTTGGTCGGGAAGTAGGCGAAGATCGTGCGCGGCGATACCTCAGCGGCGTCGGCGATCTCGGCGATCGTCGTCTCCTCGTAACCCTGTTTGGTGAACAGCTCGAGCGCGGCGTCGATGATCGTCTGCCGCGTCTTTTGCTTCTTGCGCTCGCGGAGGCCCGGACGGACCTCGGTCGGGTTGGGAGCTTCCATGCCCAAAGCCTACCAGCAGGTCCTGCATAATGCGTAAATCTGCATTTAGTGCAGCTTTATCTATCTGGCTATAACTGCAGCTTCTGCAAACTTGCTCGTCCGGAAAGAGGTAACCCGATGCTGAGATTGACGCGCTGGATTATGGCTCACCGAGGTCTGGTTGCGATGGGATGGATCGCTCTCGCGGTCGGTGTGTTTGCGGTCTCGAGCTCGGTGGGGACGCGCAAGGCAAACAACTTCTCGCTTCCGAACACCGGCTCACAGCGCGCCACCGACCTGCTCTCCAGCCACTTCGCGGCGCAGGCCGGCGACTCAGATCAGGTCGTGTTTCACGCTCGTGCGGGCAAGCTCGGCGATCCGGCGATCCAGGGAGCGGTCACGACGGCGATCGCTCGGGTATCGAAGCTGCCGCACGTCACCGGCGTCGTCAGCCCGTACAGCTCCGGATCGAGAGCGATCTCGGCTGATGGAACGATCGGGTTCGCGACGGTGACGTTCGACGAGCGAGCCAATCAGCTGCCCAAGGCCGCGGTCCAGAAGGTGATCTCCACCGCTCAGTCGGTTCGCTCGCCTGCCTTGCAGGTCGAGCTCGGGGGTCAGGCGGTCCAGCAGGCGCAATCGACCAGCATCGGGTTCGCGACGCTCGTCGGGGTAATCGCCGCGATGCTGATCCTGTTGATCAGCTTCGGCTCGTTCGTCGCCATGGGACTGCCGATGCTGACCGCGGCGCTCGGCCTCGGCGCGGGAATCGGGCTCATCGGGATCACCAGTCAGATCATCGACATGGCGGACTTCGCCACCGAGCTGGCGCTGATGATCGGGCTCGGCGTCGGAATCGACTACGCCCTGTTCATCGTGACTCGTTACCGCGAGAACTACCGATCCAACGGCGGCAACGTCGACGCGGCCGTGGAGGGCGCGATGAACACCTCCGGACGCGCGGTGGTGTTCGCGGGGGCAACGGTCGTGATCGCACTCCTGGGAATGTTCGCGCTCGGGGTGAGCCTGCTTAACGGGGTTGCGGTCGCCGCCGCGCTCGGGGTCGTTCTGGTGATGGCGGCGTCGCTGACGCTGCTGCCCGCGCTGCTCCGGCTGGCCGGGCGGCGGATCGGAGAAGCCGGCCGGGCGAGCACCGAGCGCGTACGCCAGCGGCCAGCCGTCTGGGCGCGCTGGGTGGGGGCGATCCAGCGGCGTCCGGTGCTGGCGGCGGTCGCGTCCACCGCGATCATGCTGACGCTCGCAGCGCCTGCGCTCGGCCTGCGCCTGGGCGCCAGTGACGCGGGCAACGACCCCGCCAACCACACCACGCGCAAGGCTTACGACCTGATCGCCCAGGGGTTCGGAAAGGGATTCAACGGGCCGCTCCAGGTCGCCGTGAAGCTTCCTCCGGCCAACGCCGGCCCGGCTCTGGACCAGCTGGGCGCAGGACTGCGCGCGGCACCGGACGTTGCGTCGGTGGCCGCGCCGAGAGTCGACGCAGCGGGCGACACGGCCGCGATCAGCGTCTACCCACGCTCCTCGCCGCAGAGTGCCCAGACCGCCGACCTCGTCACGCACCTGCGCAACTCCGTGCTTCCCCCGCTGGAGCGAGCCACGGGCACGACCGTGTACATCGGCGGCGCGACCGCATCCGAGGCCGACTTCTCGCACGTACTCTCGAGCAAGCTGCCGCTGTTCATCGGGATCGTGATCGCGCTGTCCGCGTTGCTGCTGATGGTCGTATTCCGCTCATTCGTGATCCCGCTCCAGGCCGCCGTGATGAACCTGCTCTCGATCGGCGCAGCGCTGGGCATCGTCCAAGCCATATTCGAGCGCGGCTGGCTCGGCAGCGTGTTCGGAATCCAACCTGGCCCGATCGACGCGTTCATCCCGGTGATGGGCTTCGCGATCATCTTCGGGCTCTCGATGGACTACGAGGTGTTCCTGATCTCGCGAGTCCACGAGGAATGGCAAGCCCGCCGCGATGCCTCGGCCGCGATCCGCGAGGGCCTCGTTACCACCGGCCGGGTCATCACCGCCGCGGCCGGCGTGATGGTCGCCGTGTTCGGGTCGTTCGCCCTCAACGGCAACCGCACGCTGGAGTTGTTCGGCGTGATGATGGCCACCGCGGTGTT
>DASZGO010000091.1:0-12602 GCA_035938755.1 Solirubrobacteraceae bacterium
GGGTCGCTGTCGGACCCGCGGTGGCAGCTGAGCAAGATCCGGTTGCGCCCATCGGGCCGGCAGTTCGCGGTGAACGGCCCGCTCGGCGGGGGTGCCACCCCGTCGGCGCTGGGACCGGGTGGGAGTTCGTTCGGGGTGAGCTATGAGCTGGTGTCGCTCCAGCTGCCGGCGGCCCGTGATACCTGGGTCCGGGCGGGCCAGGTGGTCAAGCCTGCGCCGGCCGCCGGGCCGTAACTCCGATCCGCCTGATTGAATAGGGGCCGGATGCGGCGCCTCGTCCCCTTGCTGACCTGTTCGCTGGTGGCCCTGGCTTTGACTCTGGCCGTGGCTGGAGCTGCCTCGGCCTCAGGCTCGGCCGCGGGTCAGCAGTACACCGACCCGCTGGCCGGAAACACCACGACGAGCTCGTCCAATTCGCAGGGCTCGGGTTCCTCGTCCTCTTCCCAAGGCTCCGGCACGTCGTCGCCCTCCAGCGGCAGCTCAGCTTCGTCCTCCTCGCAGGGCTCGGGCTCCTCGCTGGCCTCGGGCGCCCCGACCAGCTCCGGCGCGACCAGCACGCCGACGTCGAGCGCGTCCACCGCCTCTGCGGGTTCCGGACACACCCTGCCGTTCACCGGGCTGAACATCTGGGCCTGCTTGGCGGCGGGACTGGGGCTGATGGGCTCCGGGCTGCTGCTGCGGGGCGCGCTGCGCGGCGCCTGGTGAGCGGCGCCCCAGGCGCCCCGGACACAGTCGCGATCAATGCCCGGGCCGCGGTTCGGGCCCAGGTGGGCGGAGTCGAGCGCCTGGCCCGGGAGATGGTGCGGCGGCTGCCCGCGCTGCGGCCTGAGCGCTACCGGGTGATCCGCCCCCCGACCGCCCTGGCCCATCGGGCTGGCCACCTGTGGGAGCAAGTCGTGCTCCCCGCCCAGACCGCGGACAGCCGACTGGTCTACTCGCCGGCCAACCTGGCTCCGGTCGTCTCGTCGCGAAACGTGGTGGTCATCCACGACGTGGCCGCGCTGCGCCATCCCGAGGCCTATTCGCGGCTCTACGTGAGCTACCAGCGAGCCATCCTGCCCCGGCTGGCCCGGCGGGCGCGGATGGTGCTCACGGTGTCTGAGTTCTCCCGGCGCGAGTTGATCGATGTTCTGGGCGCACCGGCCGACCGGGTCCGGGTGATCCCCGAGGGCGTGGACGAGCAGTTCGCGCGCGGCGCCAATCCCACCCGGGCGGCCGCCCGGTACGGGCTGACCGGGCCCTACGCGCTGGTCGTGGCCACCGAGTCAGAGCGCAAGAACCTGGGCCTCCTGGCGCAGGCGGGGCGGGAGCTGGCCGGGCAGGGGATCGAGCTGGTGCTGGCTGGAGCGGGCCGGCCGTACCTGCGCGGGGCCGCGGTCTCGGTCCGGCGCCTGGGCTACGTGGCCGAGGAGGATCTCCCCGGACTGTACGCCGGAGCCAGCGCCCTGGCCATGCCGTCGCTGTACGAGGGTTTCGGGCTGCCCTGCCTGGAGGCCATGGCCTGCGGCACTCCAGTGGTCGCGGCGGCCTCCGGAGCTCTGCCAGAGACGGTGGGCCAAGCCGGACAGCTGGTGGATCCGCAAGACGGGCCGGGCTTCGCCCAGGCGCTGGTGTCTGTGGTGTGCGACGAGGAGGTCCGGACGCGCCTGATCGCCGCCGGCCGGGAGCGGGCGCGGCGCTTCACCTGGCGCCGGACCGCCGAGCTGACCGACGCGGCGATCGACGAACTGTTGCCGGGGCGGTAGGACCCGCTCCGATCCCTGGCGCGCCGTGTTGGGGTCAGCGTGCCTACACTCGGGGCCGTGACCCGATCTCGCCTGATCTGGCCGCTGCTGGTTGCTGCCCTGGCTGCCGGGGGGGTTGCTTGGCCGGCCCACGCCGGCGCGACCCGCGCCCAGCCCGCGGTGGCTCGCGTCCCTCACGGCTTCGCCGGGATGGTCGTCGACGAGCCCGTGTGGCCGGATCCCTGGATCGACCTCCAGGCGCAGGTGGACAGGATGGTGGCCAGCGGCGTGGAAAGCCTGCGCGTGGTGTTCGACTGGTCTGTGGCCCAGCCCTACCGGAGCTGGAATGACGTCCCGCCCAGCCAGAAGTCGCGGTTCGTGAATGCCGGCGGTGTGCCGACCGACTTCACCGCGTTCGACCAGCTGGTGAGCGCCGCCAGCCGGGATGGGCTCCAGGTACTGCCGGTGGTGCTGGCGGCGCCCAAGTGGGACGGCCAGACCAAGAAGGGAGCCATCGTGTCAATCCCCAGGACCCCCGCGCCGTACGCCGCGTTCGTCAAGGCGCTCGTCAAGCGCTACGGACCGGGCGGCTCGTTCTGGCAAGCCTACCCGTACCGGACCAGCGTTCCGATCCGGATGTGGCAGATCTGGAACGAGCCGAACATCTATCCGTTCTGGCCGTTCCAGCCGTTCGAGGCGCGCTATGTGGCGCTGCTCGCCGCCTCCCGCAAGGCGATCAAGAGCGTGGACCCCACGGCCAAGGTGGTGCTGGCCGGGATGCCCAACTACTCATGGATCAATCTCCGGCGGATCTACAAGATCCCGGGGGCACGGAGCCAGTTCGATGTGGTGGCCATCCATCCCTACACCAAGGAGCCGCAGGGAGTGATCACGATCCTGGGCTACGTGCGCCAGGCCATGAACCAGGCCGGGGATACGACCAAGCAGATCATCGCCGACGAGATCAGCTGGCCGTCGTCGATCGGCAAGACAACTCACAACACGGGCTATGACTTCGCCAGCACCGAATCCGGCCAGGCGCAGAAGATCAAGCAGGTCCTGCCGATGCTGGTGGCCAACCGCAAGCGGCTGGGCCTGGCCGGCTTCTACTACTACGACTGGGCCGGGCAGGAGCGCCGGAATGACCTGGCCTTCGACTTCGCCGGGCTGTTCCGGGAGAGTGACGGCCAGTTCGTGGTCAAGCCGGCCTACGACGCGTTTCGCCGCGGCGCCCTGGCCATAGAGGGCTGCTCCTCCAAGGGCCACATCGCGGCCAGCTGCAATCCGTAGGCTGCAGAGCCGGATGCTCACGTTTCGGTACGTGGCTGCGGACGAGGAGCCCGCAGCCTCGCTGCTCAACGCGATGCGGGTGGAGATCGGAGCCATGTACGACGACCTCGACCTGGACGGGGCCGACATGCCCAAGGCCGGCCCGGCCGAGCTGGGGCCGCCCGGCGGCACATTCCTGGTGGGATTTGATGACGTGGGTCGCGCCGTGTGCTGCGGCGGGATCAAGCGGCTCCAGGACGGCGCGTGCGAGATCAAGCGCATGTACGTGGTCCCTGAGGGCCGGGGCCGCGGCGTGGGGCGCGAGCTGCTGGCGAAGCTCGAGCAGGCCGCGGGGGAGCTGGGCTACGGGCTGGTCCGTCTGGACACCGGGCCCCGACAGCCCGACGCCGAGCGCATGTACCGCCAGGCGGGGTATCGCCCGATCGGCAACTTCAACGCCAATCCGATCGCCAGCTTCTTCGGCGAGAAGCGCTTGAGCTAGGGCGACGTGTTGTGTCTGGGTGTCCTGATTTGTAGGCTCGATCGGTGGGCGGGTCGTCGCTTCCACTACCTTCGGCTGAGTTGGCCGCCCGGGTAGGCACTGTCGAGGGTGCTGACCCGCTTGAGTTCTATCTGGCCGAAGGCGCCCGCCTGCGAAGAGTCATCGAGAGCTTGCTTCCGGAGGACTGGGATTGGGAGAACAAGCAAGTTTTGGACTTCGGTTGTGGCTCAGCACGCGTGCTTCGGCACTTCGAGCAGGAAGCGCTAGGCGGACGCTTCTGGGGATGTGACATCGACGAGCCGAGCATCCGGTGGGCCGAGAGCAAGCTAAGCCCCCCGTTTCAATTCTTCGGGAACGGCCTAGTGCCACCGCTAAAGCTTCCCGTCCGGACGCTGGACTTAATCTGGGCGATGTCGGTCTTCACGCATATCACCGATCAGTGGTCTGCTTGGTTACTGGAGATGCACCGTGTCCTGGCTCCAGGAGGGATCCTCATTGCAAGCTTTCTCGGGGAGGGCATGTGGGCCCCACTAGTTGGCGAGCCCTACGTGGAGGACGAGGTTGGCATGACAGTTCTTCACCATTGGGAGGGACCGGACGCATGGGTCTTCCACTCGGAATGGTGGCTGCGCGAACATTGGGGTCGGGCTTACGAGGTGCTCACGGTGCAGGACCCGCCTCGTGGTCCGGACGGGACGCCGGAGATCACACACAGCTACGTGGCCCTTCGTCGTCGTGAGCTGAAGCTCACACCGGCTCAGCTTGAGCGAGTCGATCCCATCCCGGGGGAGCTGGCTGCGCTGCAGACGAGCCTGCGGTTAGCTCGGCGGGAAATGGGCGATCTTCACCAACAATTAGCGCCCACGTCGGGGGCCGGGTTTCTCCGGCGAAGGCTCGAGCGCCTATCTGGAAGCACGAAAGCGAGCCGTCGTTAGAGGCAAGCGTCGCCAGGCTAGCGGCGCCTTAGCACACCGCTTGCGGCGGGGCGGGTGACCCGGCCGCGCTGAGACCGCGGACGAACGCTGTCGTATCCGGCGGGCTGCCCCCGCCGGGCGGGTGGATGCCGAACCAGTCCTGGGAGTCCGGCGGGTTGCGCTCGGGAGTGACCCAGGCATACAGCATCACCGCCGACACGCCGCAGTTGGTGTGGCCGAGAGCCGCCAGCGTCTGCTCGATGTAGGCCGGACGCAACCGGGCGGGGAGGTAGTCGAGCGCCCCGGGCGGCTTGGTGGTCCATCCGAACTCGGTGACGTATAGCGGGACGTCGTACAGCCCCAGGCTGCGCAGCACCGTCCGGGCATCGCGCGCGCGCCCCAGCACCGCCGCCGGCGTGGCTCCGTACGGGTGGATGGCCACGCCGTCGACGTGCCCGCGCAGGCCGGGGGCGGCGGCCAGCAACGCGGGCAGGAATTCGGTGGGGTGAGTCAGGCCGCCCACGATCACGTGGGCGGCGGGCTGAAGCGAGGCGATCGCGTCACGGGACCGCTGATACAGATCGGCGTACACCGCCGGGTTGGGCGCCGGCTTCCAGAAGCTCGTGTTGTCCGGCTCGTTCCAGATCTCGTAGGTGTCGACCGGCTGGGGCGGCAGCTCAGGGTGCCCGCGCCAGAACGAGCCGCCGGGGCCGTATCGGCCGGCCAGCGCCGCCGCATACGCGGCGTAGTCGGCCGGGCTCGACGGCGGCGAGTGGTCCTGGCCGGGAACCGACTGCGCCCACGGCGCCGAGTAATCGATGATCGGCAGCCAGCGCAGCCCCTGGGCGGCCAGCGAGCCGGCGATCGTGTCGTCAAACGCCCAGCTGTAGCGGTGAGTGCCGCCGCTGGGTGGCGCGGGCTCGGCCGTCTCCCAGGGCGCATCGGCCCGGGACACCGTGGCTCCGGCCTGGCGCAGGGCCTGGAGCTGAGCCGCGATCTGCGCCGGGGGGTACAGGCGGCTGTTGAACAGCAGGCCGGTATTGGCGCCGAACTGCTCGGAGGCCGGGGACGGGGGCGGAGTCGTCCGAGGCGCGGTGGAAGAGCCCGACGAACCGCAACCCGCCGCCGCCAGCACCGCGGCCATCGCCCCCAGGTGGCGCAGCCTCAGCCGGACCATCGCAGCGCCCCGGCGAGCCGGATCAGGTTCTTCTGGGTGGGGGGAAGCGGGTGGATGAGGATCGAGTCGATGTACTGGACCGGGACCGTGCGCGCCCGCTGAACCCGGCGCCGCTTGGCCAGCATCCGGGGCAGGTGTCGGAGCGCGTCGATGTACGCGCCGGCGATGGCCCGGAAGCGCCGCCGCCGGACGTCGTTGAGACCCATCAGGAACAGGCCGACCAGGAACTTGGGCAGGTACTTCCAGCACAGCGGCCTGGGCATGTTCTTGACGTAGAGGTAGATGCAATTGCGGATGGCGTGGTAGCGGTTGAAGTGATCCAGGCCGGCGCTGGTGCCCATCATGTGGTGATAGGCCACGGCGGTGGCCTCGTAGCGGGCTCGCCAGCCGCGCAGCTGGGCTCTGAACCCCAGGTCCTGATCCTCGAGATAGGCGAAGTAGTCTTCATCGAACAGCCCCACCTCCTCGAGCATGCGCACCCGGAACAGGCTGGCCCCCCCCGAGCCGCAGAACACGTCGCGAAACTTAGGCGTGTCGTACTGGCCCTGGTCGATCTCGTCGCGCCCGCGTGGGTAGGCCCAGCCCCAGGAGGAGTAGAAGTCGCCCGTGCTGTCGATGTGCCGCCGGTCGTAGCGCAGCAGCTTTGAGGTGACGATCCCGGCCTCCGGGTGAGACTCGGCCGTGGCGATCAGGCGGGCCAACCAGTCCCCCTCCACCACGGCGTCGTTGTTGAGCAGAGCCACGTACTCGGCGTCGTCTCGGATCGCGTGCTCGATGCCCCGGTTGACAGCCCCGGCAAACCCGAGGTTGGTCGGGAGGCTCAGCAGCGTGACGTCCGGGTAGCGCTGGCGCACTAGCTCCACCGACCCGTCGCGGGACCCTCCGTCAACCACGATCAGCTCGGCGCTCTGACTCTGGTTCTGCAGCGAGGTCAGGCACTCGCCGAGGAACTGTGCCCCGTTCCAGTTCGGGACGACTACGGCGGCACGCGGCACGCGCAGAGCGTAGTGCGCTCGCTTCAATCACTACGATGCCGCGCTTGCAGGTGAATCTGGACTCGCCGCTCCCGGCGGAGGTGTCGATCGGAGGCGGGACGGCGTTGTTCGTGGCCGGCACGTGCTTCGATCCGGAGGCCGAGATCGACGCCCTCCGCCTGACGGTGGATGGCGCTGAGCAGTCGCTGTACGCCCAGGGCATGCCGCGGCTCGACCACTTCCGGGCCCTCCATCCCGGCCTCGACGCGTTCGCGACCCAGGGTCTCGAAACTGACCCTGGATCGGCCGACGACTCCCGCCTGCTCAGCTATCGCAGCGGCTTCTGGGGCATCGCCCGCCTGGAGCCCCGGGTCGAGCGCCAGGCCCGCGAGCTGGGCCTGCGGGCCCGGTTTGCAGGCGGCGGCGAGCGCCGGGCGGACCTGGCCAGTGTCGGCGTCTCGGCTCCGGTGGCTCCGGCGCCGATCCAGCCCCCGGCCGGCGCTGCTGGGCCGGCCGTGGCCATCTGCATGGCCACCCACGATCCCCCCAGCGACCTGTTCCGCCGCCAGGTGGAGTCGATCCGGGCCCAGACTCACGGCAACTGGGTATGCGTGGTCTCAGATGACTGCTCGCGCCCCGAGCGCTGGCAGGAGGTCCGCCAGGTCCTGGGTGACGATCCCCGCTTCTTCGTGTCTCGCTCGCCGCGGCGCCTGGGCTTCTACCTGAACTTCGAGCGGGCGCTGGGGCTAGCCCCGCCGGTGTGCGAGTACGTGGCCATGGCCGACCAGGACGACTACTGGTACCCGGAGAAGTTGGAGGCGCTGCTCGGGGGAATCGGGGCGGCTCAGCTCGTCTACAGCGACGCGCGGATCGTCAACCGCGACGGCCGGCAGCTGGCCGGCTCCTACTGGGAGCACCGGCGCAACAACCACACCGACCTGGTCTCGTTGCTGGTGGCCAACTCGGTAACCGGCGCCGCCTCGCTGTTCCGCCGAGAGGTCGTGGACCACGCATTGCCGTTTCCCCCGGGCCAGTTTGCGCACTATCACGACCACTGGATCGGGCTGGTGGCGCTGGCCCTGGGCGGGATCGAGTTCATCTCCCGCCCGCTGTACGACTACGTCCAGCACGGCAGTGCGGCGCTCGGTCACGCCCAGGCGACCAGCATCACCCGGCTGCGGGAGCGGCTCGGCCGGATCCGGGCCGATCCGCGCGAGCGGGTGCGGGTGAACCGGACCCGCTATTTCGTCGACGTGATGCGGTTGATGGTGTTCGCCACGATCCTCCACATGCGCGTGGGGCCTCGGCTGTCGGCCGAGCACCGCCGCGCGCTGGAGCGCTTCCTGGCCCTGGACCGGTCGTGGCCGGCCTTGGCGTACCTGGGCCGGCGAGCCATCCGTGAGCTGAGCGGTCCGCCTGAGACCCTGGGGGCCGAGTGGGAGCTGTTCCAGGCCCTGGCCTGGCGGCGCTTGCTGTGGGCCAGCGCACGCCGGCGACCCACCCGCCGCCTGCGGCTCGACGCCCTGCCGCCACCGGACCTGGCCCCGCGGTCCGCCCGGCGCCCGCTCAGCGCAGAGGGGCCCCGGCAGATCGCCGAGAAGATCGCTCCGCTGGAGCTGGCGGTCTCAGACGACGCCCCCCGTCGGGTGAACCTCCTGATCCCGACGATCGACCTGGAGCACTTCTTCGGGGGCTATATCGCCAAGTTCAACCTGGCCGGCCGCCTGGCCGCCCGCGGCCTGCGTGTGCGGCTGGTCACGGTGGACCCGGTGGGTCCGCTGCCCCGGGGCTGGCGATCCACCGTCGAGTCCTACAGCGGCTTGGCCGGCATGTTCGAGCGCGTCGAGGTCGCCTATGGACGCGGCTCGGGGAGACTCGAGGTGAGTCGCGAGGACACGTTCGTGGCCACCACCTGGTGGACGGCCCACATCGCTCAGGCCGCGCTCGAGGAGCTGGGCAACCAAGGGTTCGTGTACTTGATCCAGGAGTACGAGCCGTTCACCTTCCCCATGGGCTCGTTCGCGGCAGTGGCCGAGCAGTCGTACCGGTTTCCTCACTTCGGGCTGTTCTCCACCGAGCTGCTGCGGGGCTACTTCCGCCACCACTCGATCGGCGCGTACGCCGTCGGCGCCTCCGAGGGGGATGCTGCGTCGGCGGCGTTCCAGAACGCAATCACGGCCATCCAGCCCCCGACCGAGGCCGAGCTGTCCGGGCGCCCGAGCCGGCGGTTGCTGTTCTACGCCCGACCCGAGCCGCACGCCGCCCGCAACATGTTCGAGCTCGGCGTCCTGGCGTTGCAACGAGCCCTTGAGGAGGGGGCGTTCCGCGAGGGCTGGGAGCTGCACGGGATCGGGACCCTGGGCGGGGGCCGGCGGATCGGGCTCGGGGCGGTGGGCGAGCTGGAGCTGCTGCCCCGCAGCTCCCAGGCGCATTACGCCGAAGTCCTGGGAGCCCACGACGTGGGTCTGGCGCTGATGTACACCCCGCACCCCAGCCTGGTGCCGATCGAGATGGCCTCGGCCGGTTTGATCGCAGTGACCAACTGCTTCGAGAACAAGACGGCGGAGTCGTTGCGTGAGATCTCACCCAACCTGATCGCGGGCGAGCCGACGATCGAGGGGATTGCCGGGGCGCTCCGGGAGGCCGAGGACGCGGCGGAGGATCTTGCCCGCCGGGCCGCGGGCAGCGCTGTCAGCTGGAGCCGGGACTGGGCCCAGTCATTCGACGACGATCTGCTCGGCCGGCTGGAGTCCTACCTCACCCGTTAGGCATTCTGGGTAACTCGGGGTTGCGTCCGTCATCGGCTTCCTTAGACTTGACGCGTGGGGGACAGTCCACTTACCGCACCCTCAGAGGTCCGCGTCGCGCTGGTTCACGACTTCCTGCTGGACATCCGCGGGGCCGAGCGAGTGTTCCTAGAGCTGTGCCAGATGTGGCCGGAGGCCGACATCTACACCGCCGTGTACGACGAGCACGGGACCGAGGAGCGGTTTGCCGGACGCCAGATCCACAGTTCCTTCCTCCAGTGGACCCGGCCCACCGCGCGGACGTTCAGGGCCCTGCTGCCGCTGTATCCCGTGGCCATAGAATCGTTTGACTTCAGCGAATACGACGTCGTGGTGTCGAGCTCATCGGCCTGGGCCCACGCCGTCCTGTGCGACGAGCACACGGTTCACGTGAGCTACTGCCACAACCCGTTCCGCTACGCCTGGAACGACCGGGAGCGGACGCTGTCCCGGCGCGGGGATCCATTCACCCGCGCCTTCCTACGGGCCGCGTTCAGCCGCTGGCGGCAGTGGGACTGGATCGCCGCCCAGCGCACCGATCGCTATGTGGCCAACTCCCGGACCACCCAGGCCCGGATCCGGGCCTACTTCGGCCGCGACGCGGCCATCGTGCACCCGCCCGTGGACACCAAGCGCTTCTCGCCGGGCCAGGTGGGGAATCACTACGCGGTGGTGTCTGAGCTCATGTCGCACAAGGAGATCGACATCGCGATCGAGGCTTTCAACTACCTCCGGCTGCCGCTGCTGGTGATTGGGGACGGTCCGGATGCCCGCCGGTTGCGCCGATCAGCCGGACCGACCGTGAGCTTCACCGGCCGCCTGTCCGACCGGGCGGTAGCCGAGGCCGTGCAGGGGGCGCGAGCGCTGATCATGACCGCGGTGGAGGAGTTCGGCATCGCCGCGGTTGAGAGCCAGGCGGCCGGAAGACCCGTGATCGCCCGCCGCGGCGGCGGAGCTCTGGAGACGGTCATCGACGGGGTCACCGGGTGCTTCTGGTCAGGTGGCCCGATGGACTTGGCGCAGGCGGTGCGGGAGTTCGACGACGCCGCCGTCGACCCCCAGGCCTGTGCCGGCAACGCCGCCCGATTCGACTCGGGTGTGTTCCGCCGCAGGATGCTGGCGGAGGTCGACGCGGCGTGCGCGGAGGGCACCCGCGCTGCGGCCACCGATCGCCAGCCGCTGGCCTCGGCGCGCCTGATGCGCCGGGCCGCAAGGGACGCCAGCCGCTGAGCCGCGACCGGTCCGGAATGCGTGTCGGTGTCCTCGCCGTCGCGCGGCTCGGCCTGCTGGCCGGGGCGACCGTCCTGGCGTTCTTCTCCGGCGGCTACTTCGACGAGGCCCGGGCCTGGGCCGGCCTGGTGGCGTGGGGGTTGGTCGTGGTGGCGGCGCTACTGGAGCCGCGGTCCTTCCCGCGCTCGCGCAGCGCCTGGCTGGCCGTGGGCGGGCTTCTGCTGTGGGGCGGCTGGTCGCTGCTCTCGATGGTCTGGGCCCCGCTGGGCGGCGGCGCGTATCACGCCGCGCAGCTGGTGTTTCTGTACGCCGGGGGGCTGCTGGCCGCCGCGCTGCTACTGAGGGCTCCCGCGGCTCAGAGGCTGGTCGAGCCGGGCCTGGCCATGGGTGCGACGATCGTCATCGGCTACGGGATCTCGGAGCGGCTGCTGCCCGGGGTGCTGCATTTCTCGCAGACCGCCGCGGCGTTCGGCCGGCTGGAGCAGCCGCTGACCTACTGGAACGCCATGGGCGAGCTGGCGGCGCTGGGGCTGGTCCTGTGCGCGAGGCTGCTCGGCGACGCCCGGCGGCCCCGGCCGCTGCGGCTGCTGGCGGCCGCGGCCAGCGCACCGCTGGGCATGGGCCTGTATCTGAGCTTCTCCCGCGGTGCCCTGTTCGCCTGGGTGGCCGGCCTGGTGGCCCTGCTGGTGGCCGCCCCCCGGCGCGAGCAGCTCCGGGGACTCCTGGTGGGCGCCGGCGCGGCGGTGCTGGCCGCCGCCGCTGCGGCCCCATTCAAGGGTCTGACCGCGCTGACCGGGACACTGGCCACCCGCGAGCGCCAGGGAGTGGCGGTGCTGGTCCTACTGGCGGGGATCGTGCTCAGCGCGGTGATCGTGGCCTGGCAGCTGATCCGCACCGAGCGCCCTGGGGCGCTGCCGCTGCCTCGCCGCGCGCCGAGGCTGGCGCTGGCTCTGATCTGCGTCGGGCTGGCCGTCGCCATCGTGGCCGGAGCCAAGGAGGGCCACAACCGTCCGCTGGGCGGCGGCGCCGGGCGGCTGGTCACGTTCACCAGCAACCGCTACGCCTACTGGGACGTGGCCCTGCGCGCGTTCAGCCAGGAGCCGCTACACGGGATCGGGGCCGGCAACTGGTCGGTGTGGTGGCTGCGCTACCGCACGGTCAACGAGTTCGCCACCGACGCCCATTCGCTGCCCCTGCAGACGGCGGCCGAGCTGGGCCTGGTGGGCCTGGCGCTGCTGGTCGTCGTGGTAACCGGGGTGGCCCTGGCGGCGCGCGCCGCCCATCGCCGCGGTTGGGCCCTGGCGGCGGGCCCGATCGCCGGGCTGGTCGCCTACGCGGCCCACGCCCCCCTGGACTGGGACTGGCAGATGCCTGCGGTGACGCTGATTGCCATTGCCCTCGCCGGCGCGGTGCTGGCTCAGGCCGAGGACACCCGGGTCGGCGCAGGTGGCGCTCAGACGGCCAGCGGCGCGTAGTCCGGCGGGAACGCCGAGCCGCCAAAGAACCAGTTCTCGACTGCGAACCGGGGGTTGGGCATCTGCGGATCAGACCCCGTCTTGTGCAGGAACAGCTCGTCGAACAGCAGCGCGTCGCCCGGCTCGAACACGGGCCGCACCACCCCGGCCTCCCCCGCCGCCTGGGACACCACCGAGTCGGAGATCGTCCAGTCGAGCTGAGCGCCTTCGGTGCCGGTATCCAGGTACTGCTCCAGCCGGCACGGCACCACGTCGAGGCCCGGGGCCACGTCACCGCAGCGCGACAGCGACAGCCACAGGTTGAGCGACCGGACCGGGCCCATGAACTTCCCGTCCTGGTGCCAGGCTCCGGGCACCGAGGGCTCGGCCCGGCGCAGGGTGGTCTTGTGCACCGAGATCAGCGGCGGCTCACCCAGATAGCCCGCGACCAGAGCCGGCAGGCCGGCCTCCCGGAACAGCTCGAACATGCTGAAGCAGAGCCGCGGCGAGTCCGCGGCCAGCAGGCCGCCGCCTTCCTTGATCCAGGCCCGCCACTGGACGCCGCCGAACCG
>DASZGO010000092.1:0-8046 GCA_035938755.1 Solirubrobacteraceae bacterium
AACCCCTCGATCTTCGAGAAGGCGATTCTCGGCTCCGAGGACTACGACGAGGAGCTGGAGGAGCTGGCGCGGCAGGAGCTGTCGGCCCGGGAGATCTACGACCGCCTGGCCGTGCACGACGTGCAGCTGGCCTGCGATGTGCTCGCCGGGGTCCATCAGGAGTCGAACGGCCGGGACGGATTCGTCTCGCTCGAGGTGGCGCCCGATCTGGCCTTCGACACCGAGCGGACGATCGAGGCCGTGCACACGTACTGGAAGGCGGTCGACCGTCCCAATGTGATGATCAAGATCCCCGGCACCAGCGAAGGCGTCCCGGCGATCGAGAAGGCGATATCCGAGGGCATCAACGTCAACGTCACGCTGCTGTTCTCCGTACAGGCCTATGAACGAGTGGCCGACGCCTACCTGAAGGGGCTGGAGCGCCGCCAGCAGCAGGGGCTTTCGCTGGACGTCAACTCGGTGGCCAGCTTCTTCGTCTCCCGGGTGGACACCAACGTGGACAAGAAGCTCGAGCAGCTGGGACACACCGAGCTCCAGGGCACGGCCGCTGTGGCCAACGCCCGGCACGCCTACCGCCGGTTCAAGGAGATATTCTCCGGCCCCCGCTGGGAGGCTCTGCACCACGGCGGGGCGGCGGTCCAGCGACCGCTGTGGGCCTCCACCGGGACCAAGAACCCCAGCTACTCCGACGTGAAGTACGTCGAGGAACTGGTCGCGGCGCACACCGTGAACACGATGCCGATGGCCACCCTGCACGCGTTCGCCGACCACGGCCGGGTCCACGGACCGACCGCCGAGCACGACCCGACTCCGGACCTAGACGCCCTCCGCCAGGCCGGTATCGACATGGATCAGGTCACCGACGAGCTCCTGGAGGACGGGGTAAAGCAGTTCGAAGACGCGATGAACCGGCTGCTGGCCGGAATCGACGAGCGCCGGGCGGCGGTGCTCACCGGACGGCCCAAGACGATCGAGGGAAAGATTCCCGAGCGCCTCCAGGGACCGATCGCCGACCGGATCAACCAAGCGATGGGGGAGAGCGTGGCCCAGCGCCTATGGCGCCACGACCCCTCGCTGTGGGGCGGCCCCGGGGTGCCCGAGATCGAGAACCGATTGGGCTGGCTGAACGTGGCAGACCAGATGCTGGAGCAGGCGCCGGAGCTGCACGAGTTCGCGGCTGAGTGCCGCGCCGAAGGACTGACCGACGCGGTCCTGCTGGGCATGGGCGGCTCCTCGCTGGGCCCGGAGGTCATCCGGCGCTCGTTCGGCGAGGTGCCCGACGCGCTGCGACTGCACGTGCTCGATTCGACCCACCCGGACGTGATCCTCGACCTCCAGGAGTCGCTCGACCTGGACAAGACGCTGTTCATCGTCTCGTCCAAGTCCGGAGGGACGGTGGAGACGCTGTCCCACTACCGGCACTTCAAGCCGCTGGCGGAGCCGCGCCAGTTCGTGGTCATCACCGACCCGGGAAGTCCCCTGGAGCAGCTGGCCCGCGACGACGGTCTGCGCCGCGCGTTCCTCAATCCGCCGGAGATCGGCGGGCGCTACTCGGTGCTCTCGTACTTCGGGCTGGTGCCGGCCGCGCTTATGGGCGTGAACATCGAAGCCCTGTTGCGCGGCGCCCAGGTGGCCGAGCAGAACTGCGCCCACTACGACTCCAGCTCGTCCAACTCAGGTTTGTGGCTAGGGGCCGCTCTGGGCGAGATGGCTCGCCAGGGGCGGGACAAGCTGACCTTCTTCGTCCGACCCCCGATCGAGAGCTTTGGGCTGTGGGTCGAGCAACTGATCGCCGAGTCCACCGGGAAACCGGGCCCGCCCCCCCGGGGGATCCTGCCGGTAGCCGAGGAGCCGCTGGGCGATCCCGAGGTCTACGGCGAGGACCGCGTGTTCGTGTATCTGCGTGACGAGGACGGCCCCAGCGAAGAGCTGGAGAAGGGGATCGAAGCGCTGGCGCTGGCCGGCCACCCCACGCTCACCGTGGCCACCCACGGAGCGGCCGACCTGGGCCGGATCTTCTTCCTGGCCGAGTTCGCGGTGGCCGTGGCCGGCTGGGCGCTCGAGATCAACCCGTTCGATCAGCCCAACGTCCAGGAGGCCAAGGACAACACACAACGGGTGCTCGACTCGGGGTCGATCCCCCAGTTTGCCTCCGCCGGCGACGACGCTCTACGGTCGCTGCTGGGCGATGCGCAACCACCCCACTACGTGGCCATCGAAGGGTACCTGCCGTACTCGGGCGAGCTCGAGGCGGCGGTGGCCGAGCTCCGGGTCGCCATCCGCCAGGCCACCGGTGCCGCCACCACGTTCGGCTACGGGCCGCGATTCCAACACTCCACGGGCCAGCTGCACAAGGGCGGCCCGCCGATCGGAAGGTTCCTCCAGCTGGTCAACCGCCCGCAGCGGGACGCCGAGATCCCCGGTGCCGGCTACTCGTTCGCCACGCTGATCGCCGCCCAGGCCGCCGGCGAGCTTCAGACTCTGCACAACCACGGCTTGAGCGCCGAGCGCGTCGAGCTCGACGGCGATCCCGCCCAGGCGGTGCGGAAGCTGACCGAGCGGATCCGCGGTCTGTTGGAGTAGACGGCCTGGCCGTGGGCGCCGTGGTGGAACAGCAGTCTGCGCAGAACCCGCTGGTCGAGGGGCTCGAGCGGCTGCCGGTACGTCCCACCGCGATGGTGATCTTCGGCGCCACCGGTGACCTAGCCCACCGCAAGCTCCTGCCGGCGCTCTACAACCTGGCCCACGAGGGGTTCCTGCCCGAGCGCTTTGATGTGGTGGGGGTGGCCCGTCGCGACGAGTCCGACGACTACTTCCGCCAGCTGGCGCGCGAGTCGATCGAGCGCTTCTCCCGACGCCAGCCTGATCCCGCGGTGCTGGACGGGCTGTTGGCGAACCTGCGGTACGTGGCCGGCACCTTCGACGAGGATCGCGTGTACTCCCAGATCGGCCAGGTGCTCAGCGATTTCGACCAGCAAGCCGGGTACACGCTGAACCGCCTGTTCTACGTGGCGACCGCTCCCGAGTACTTCCCCGTGATCTCCTCCAAGCTGGGCGCGGCCGGGCTGGCTCGGGCCGAGGAGGCCGAGACCCGGATCGTGATCGAGAAGCCATTTGGGTACGACCTGGAGTCGGCCCGGTCGCTAAACCAGCAGGTGCTCAGGGTGTTCGATGAGCCCCAGATCTTCCGCATCGACCACTACCTGGGCAAGGAGACGGTCCAGAACCTGCTGGCGCTGCGGTTCGCCAACTCGCTGTTCGAGCCGGTGTGGAACCGCAACTACATCGACTACGTCCAGATCACCGCGGCCGAGGACATCGGGATCGAGGGGCGGGCTGGGTACTACGACGGTGCGGGCGCCCTGCGTGACCTGGTCCAGAACCACATGCTCCAGCTGCTGTCTCTGCTGACTATGGAGCCGCCCGCTTCATTCGAGGCCAACCGGGTGCGCGACGAGAAGTTCAAGGTCCAGTCGGCGATTCCACCGCCGACGATCGACCAGGTCGCGTCGATGGCGGTGCGGGCCCAGTACGGGCCGGGCGTGTCGCAGGGCAAGGAAGTTCCGGGCTACCGCGAGGAGGAGGGCGTGCCGCCGGACTCCCGCACCGAGACGTTTGCCGCTCTGCGTCTGCACCTGGCCAACTGGCGCTGGGCTGGCGTGCCGTTCTATCTGCGCACCGGCAAGCGCCTGGCCCGCAAGGTGACCGAGATAGCGGTGACGCTCAAGCCGGTGCCGCATCTGGCGTTCCAGAGCAAAGGCTCGGTCGGGGTCCAGCCGAACCAGATCATCCTCACCATCCAGCCCGACGAGGGGGTGTCGGTCTCGCTGGGAGCCAAGATCCCCGGACCGACGGTGCGGATCCGGCCGGTACAGATGGAGTTCCACTACGGGACCTCGTTCGTGTCCGAGTCCCCGGAGGCCTACGAGCGCCTGATCCTCGACGCCATGCGGGGCGAGGCCACGCTGTTCACCCGTAACGACGAGATCGAAGCGCTGTGGGGCATCATCGATCCGATCCTCACCGCCTGGAAGGAAGACACCTCCTCGCCCATCCCGCAGTATCCCGCCGGCTCGGCCGGGCCGCCTGAGGCCGACGCTCTGCTCCAGGCCGGCCACCACTGGAGAAAGCTTTGAGCGACGACGTCTGGTCGGCCCAGGACACCACGCCTGAGGCGATCGAGTCGGCGCTGCGGCGCCTGCTGCGCGAGCGTCACGCGGCACAACCAAGCCTGGCGCCCGCCCGGGTCCTCAACCTGATCGTGGTGGTCGATCGCGATCTGAAGGGCGAGGTCGCCAATCGGTTGGAGCGGGTGGGCCGCTACCACGCGTCCCGCACCATCCTGTGCGTCGTCGAGGAGGGTCGCAAGACGCTCGACGCGGTCGCCGTGATGCGCTTCGAGTCATCCCCGGGCGGAACCCTGTGCGTCGTCCATGAGCAGGTGCAGATCGATATCGGGCCCGTGCATCTCAAACGCCTGGACACGATCATCGACCCGATCAAGGTGACAGACCTGACCACCTTGCTGTGGGCCCCCCACGGGCACGACGATGCGGTCGCCTCGATCCTGCACATGTGCGACGTCGTCCTCCGGGATTCGGACGACGACGACGAGCCAAGCGACGGGCTGGCTCAGTCGTCCGAATTACTCGAGGCGGCGTACGTGGTGGATCTGGCCTGGCTGCGCACCACCCCCTGGCGGGAGCGGCTGGCCTCGAGCTTTGACCCGCCGGAGCGACGGGCGGTCCTGCGCCACGTCCACGACCTCTCGATCCGCCACAACCGCACCTCGAAGGCGAGCGCGGCGCTGCTGGCCGGGTGGCTCGCGTCGCGGCTGAACGCGCAGCTCGGAGCTTTCGACGGCGCGGCCGAGTCTGGACGCCATGGGACGGCGCGGATCGCCGGAGAGCAGAACGAGATACGCATCCACTTCGAGCCCCACGATCAGGAGGCCCCGGGCCTGGCCGGGGTGACAGTGGCCTGGGGGCGGGACTCCTCCCTGTCGCTCGACCGTTCCCCGGGCGGCTTGCGCGCGCTGCAGCGAGGCCGAGGGGAAGAGCGGGAGTGGCGGATCCTCGGAGCCTCGCGCGGCGAGGGAGGGATCCTGGGTGAGGGGGTCCGGCAGGCGTTGCTGCGCGACTCGACGTACGGCCCGGCGCTGTCGGCGGCGCGCGAGATCGCGGCGTGAGTCTCGAGATCGAGACGGTCGAGGATCCCGCTCGGGCCAGCTCGGCGATGCTGGTGGGCGCGCTGGTAGGTGGGGCCGACGTGGTCCTCACCGGCGGTTCCACCCCGCGCCAGGTCTACCGCCACCTGGCCTCCGCGCTGCGCGACATGGAGCTCGACTCATCCGAGGCCCGGGTGTGGTTCAGCGACGAGCGGTGCGTGCCACCAGACGATCAGGAGTCGAACTTCAAGCTGGTTAACGACACGCTGCTGGCCGGGCTGGACGGCCGGCCCCAACCCGACGTGCGCCGGATCCGGGGCGAGCTCGGGCCGGCCGAGGCGGCTGAGGCCTACGAACGCGAGCTTGTGGAGGCGGGCGAGCCGCGGTTCGAGATCGTGCTGCTGGGGATGGGCCCGGACACGCATATCGCCTCGCTGTTCCCCGGCCAGGAGTCGCTAAACGAGCGCTCGCGCCTGGTCGTGGGGGTGCCCGAGGCCGGCCACGAGCCGTACGTCCCCCGGGTCAGCCTGACCCTTCCGGCACTGGCCAACTCCGACCGGGTTGTGTTCCTGGTCACCGGGGAGGACAAGGCCGAGGCGGTGGCCCGGGCATTCGGGCCCCAAGCCCAGCCCGATCCGGCGGTGCCAGCATCGATGCTAGTGCCGCTGGCTGATGAGGTCACGGTGATACTGGACCCCGCGGCGGCCGCACGGTTGTGAGTCCCGCGGTCATCGGGGTCGATCTCGGTGGGACCAAGGTGGCGGCCGCCCGCCTGCACGACGCGGTGCTGTCGGACTCGGTGATCGAGCCGACTCAGCTGTCGAGCAACCAGGCGCTGATCGAGCAGCTGGTGGGGCTGGTGGAGCAGGTCCGCCAGAGCGAGCTGGATGCGGTCGGGATTGGGGTCCCCTCGGTGGTCGAGTTCGCCACCGGCCGCGTCGTGTCGTCGGTCAACATCCCCCTGGCCGACGTCCCGCTGCGCCACGTGCTGGGCGATCGGATCGGCGTCCCCGTCTATGTGGACAACGACGCCACGGTTGCGGCGCTGGCTGAGGCGCATGACGGGGAGCTGCGCCCGGTGGCACGGAACCTGGTGATGCTCACGGTGGGGACCGGGGTGGGCGGCGGGATTGTGCTGGACGGGAGGATCTACCGGGGCTCCACCGGCGGCGCGGGCGAACTGGGGCAGACGATCATCGGGGGCGATCTGACCGACTCGGTGCCGCCGCCGTCGCAGTTTCCCCAGCCCGGGTCGCTGGAGCAGCTGGCCGCCGGCCACGCGCTGGACGTGCTGGGCACTCAGCTGGCGGCCGCCCATCCTGAGTCAGAGCTGGCCCGCCGGGCCGGTCCGGACGGCCGCTGCCCTGGGCCGGACGTGGTGGCGGCGGCACGGGATGGGGACCCAGTCGCGGCGTCGGCGGTTGACCTGTGGGCGCGGCGGCTCGGCATCGGCATCGCCAATGCCATCAACACGTTCGATCCCGACGAGGTCGTGATCGGAGGCGGCGGCATTCTGGCCGGCGAGCTCCTGCTGGGTCCGGCCACCGAGGTCGCCCGAGGCTATGTGAATCCCGGTCTCGGGGCGCGGACGTCGATCCGCCTGGCTCGACATGGCGTCCGGGCTGGGGTGCTGGGCGCGGCGTTGCTGGCGGCGCACGAGATTGAGGACGCCCAACGAGCGCCGGCCGCCGGGGCGGGCGCGCAACACGCGGACGGCGCGTGAACGCTTCCGGCAAGGCGCGGCCGACGTTCTTCCTGGTTCGCCACGGCGAGACCGAGTGGAGCCTCAGCGGTCAGCACACCAGCCGCACTGATCTGCCACTGACCGAACCGGGCCGAGCCCGGGCGGCCGCGCTGGCTCCTGCGCTGAGCGGCCGGGAGTGGGCGCTGGTCCTTTGCAGCCCCCTGCGCCGAGCCCGCGAGACCTGCGAACTTGCGGGACTGGGCGAGCACGCGGTGATCGACGAGGATCTGCGCGAGTGGGACTACGGCGAGTACGAGGGCCTGACCACCCCCCAGATCCGAGAGCAGCGACCTGACTGGGTTCTATGGCGCGACGGCTGTCCCGGCGGAGAGATGCCTGACCAGGTGAGCGTCCGGGCTGATCGCGTGCTGAGGCGGTTGCGCGAGGCGGGCGGGGACTGCGTGGCGTTCGCCCACGGGCACATCCTGCGCGTGACCGGGGCGCGCTGGATCGAGCAACCGGTTAGCTTCGGCTCGCGGCTCGCCCTGTCAGCGGGATCGGTCAGCCGGCTGGGCTTCGAACGTGAGACCGAGGTCCTGCGGGACTGGAACTCCGTGTGAGAAAGGAACCCTGAACATGCAACTGGGAATGGTGGGTCTGGGCCGAATGGGCTCGAACATCGTGAGGCGGCTGATGCGTGCCGGCCACGAATGCGTGGTGTACGACGTTAACCCGGACACCGTGTCCGGGCTGGCCGGTGAGGGAGCCACGGGCTCCGGCTCGATCGAGGAGTTCGTTCAGGCGCTGACGCCGCCGCGGGCGGCCTGGGTGATGGTGCCGGCGGGCGATATCACGGAGAACACGGTCAAGGGACTGGCCGGGCACCTGCAACAGGATGACGTGATCATCGACGGCGGCAACACCTACTACCGCGACGACATTCGTCGCGGCAAGGAGCTGTTGACCCGCGGGATCCACTACGTCGACGTCGGCACCAGCGGCGGGGTATACGGGCTGGAGCGGGGCTTCTGCCTGATGATCGGAGGGGAGACCCAGGTCGTGGAGCGGCTGGAGCCGCTGTTCGCGTCGATCGCCCCAGGCGTTGACGCGGCGCCCCGTACGGTGGGTCGCGACGGGGAGCCGTCCCAGGCCGAACGCGGCTATCTGCACTGCGGGCCGGTGGGCGCGGGCCACT
>DASZGO010000093.1:0-4128 GCA_035938755.1 Solirubrobacteraceae bacterium
GAATCCGCGGGCCTCGGAGCGACGCCAGCTGGCCATGCTCCTGTCGCTGTGGGACACCCCGGTCATGGGCGCCCTGGGCGGAGCCGGTCTCAAGCGGTTTGGCTCGCTGCCGTCCGAGGAGCGCGAGCGGGTGCTGCTGGCCTGGGGGGACGCGACCTCGCCGCAGCGCCGCGCGGTGTTCCACGCCCTCCGCAAAGCGGCGTTGCTCTTCTACTACATGCTTCCGGGAGCCGAGGGCCGCAACCCGGCCTGGGATGCCATCGGCTACGACGGCCCGCTCGGCCAGCTACCCGACGCTCCGCCCAAGGCGCTCCAGCCGGAGGCGATCGGCCGCGACACCACGCTGGACTGCGACGCGGTGATCGTCGGCTCGGGAGCCGGTGGTGGAGCTGCGGCCGGGGTGCTGGGGCAGGCCGGGCTGGATGTGGTGGTGATCGAAGCCGGCGATTACTACGACGACGAGGACTTCGACGGCTCGGAGCTGGGAGCGCTGACCCGGTACTACATGGGCGCTCCCAACGCCACGCATGATCAGAGCGTGGGACTGTTGGCCGGAGCCTGCCTGGGCGGGGGCACCGTGGTCAACTACACGACCTCGTTCCGCACCCCGGACGATGTCCGGGACGAATGGGCCGGCTACGGCGTCCCGGCGTTCACCTCCGAGCAGTACACCGAGAGCCTCGACGCGGTGTGCGAGCGCCTGGGGGTCAGCCAGGAATACAACACCCCGTCCACACGTGAGCGGAAGCTCCAGGCGGGATGCGTGGAGCTGGGCTGGCACGTGGACGCGATGCCCCGCGGAGTGCGCAACTGCGCCCAGGGCAAGGAGTGCGGCTACTGCGGCCTGGGCTGCCGGGTTGGGGCCAAGCAGTCGGTGGTCAAGACGTGGCTGGCCGACGCCACGCAGGCCGGCAGCACGCGCGTGGTGGTGCGCACCAAGGTGGACAGGGTGCTGATCGAGGCCGGCGCCGCACGCGGGGTCCAGGGGCGGACGGTCGAGGGCCACGCCGTGACCGTGCGGGCCCGGGCGGTGATCGTGGCCTCTGGGGCCATCCACACCCCGGCCCTGCTCCGGCGGTCCGGGCTTCAGAACCCCAACATCGGCCGGCACCTGAAGCTCCATCCGGCCAACGCGGTGTGGGGCATCTTCGACGAGGAGCTGAAGACCTGGGAGGGGGTCATGCAGGCGCTGTACTCCGACCAGCACCGCGACCTCCACGACGGCTACGGCGTCAAGTACGAGACGGCGGCCAACCATCCCCACCTGTTCATCCCCTTCGTCCCCTGGCGCAGCCAGCGTCAGCACTTCTCGCTCATGCAGGGGCTGGGCGGCTCGGTGCCCATCGGCGTGCTGCTGCGTGACCGCGACGGCGGCGAAGTGAGGGTGGGCCGCGATGGAGAGCCGGTGGTCCGCTATGCACTGTCGCCGTTTGACACCTCGCACCTGCGGACCGGGATCGAAGGGGCGGCGCAGATCCTCGAGGCCGCCGGCGCCCAGCGGATCATCTCCTCGCAGACCAAGTGGGTGTCGTACGACCCGGGCGTGTCCGGTTCCCGGGAGCGGTTCATGGCCGAGGCCGACGCGGCCGGCTACGGCCCCGGCCAGGTCACACTGGGCTCCTTCCACATCATGGGCTCAGCCCGCGTCGGCGGCTCGCCGGCCAGCTCAGCCTGCGATCCCACCGGCCAGACCTGGGACGTGCGCTCGCTCTATGTGATGGACGGATCGAGCTTCCCCACTGCCTCCGGCGTGAACCCGCAGATCTCGATCCAGGCCATCGCGCACATGAACTCCCGGGAGCTGGCCTCGCGGCTGGCATAGGCATAGGATCACGGCGTGGCAGATCCAGCTCGCGTGCTCGTAGTGGCCCACCAGACCGCCGCCACGCAGCCGCTGCTCGACGCGGTGCGTGAGCGTGCCCAACGCTCGCCGGCCCAGTTTCACCTGGTGGTCCCGCGCCAGCCCCACGGCATCGACAAAGTCGCGAACCCGCACGAGCACGGCAAGGAAGCGGCCGAGGAGGTGCTGGACGACGCACTGCCCAAGCTGTCCGAAGCCGCCGGCGCCGAGGTCCAGGGGAGCATCGGCGACCACGAGCCGCTGATGGCCGTCGAGGATGCGCTGAACCAGACCGGGCCCTACGACGAGATCATCATCTCGACCTTGCCACCGGGGATATCGCGCTGGCTGAAGCTCGACCTGGTCAGCAAGCTCCGGGGCGAAGGCCTGCCAGTCACCCACGTGCTCCCGCCGCATTGAAGCTGGCCACCTTCCAGCCTGCCGGTGCTGGCCCTCGCGCGGGCTTGGTGGACGGCGAGCAGGTGCGGGCACTGGTCGACGGGCAAACCGTGGTCGACGTGCTGGCTGGCCAGCCAGCCAGGCCGGGGGAGGCGGCGTGGAATCTCGACGACGTCACCCTGCTGGCCCCGGTGGACCCCGGCACCGTCTTCGCGATCGGCCTGAACTACGCCAAGCACATCCAGGAGACCGGCGCTCCGACTCCCGAGGTGCCGGTCGTGTTCGTCAAAGTCCGCGGGTCGGTGACGAGGCCAAATGGTCCGATCGTCTGCCCCGACGTGGTCCGACGCCTGGACTACGAGGGCGAGATGACGATCGTGATGGGCCCTGACCGGCAGATCGCTGGCTACTGCATCGCCGATGACGTCACCGCCCGTGACCTCCAGGGCCGCGAGCCCCACTGGATCCGGGGCAAGGGCGCCGACACGTTCTGCCCGATCGGGCCCTGGATCACCACAGCCGACGAGGTCCCGGATCCCGAGAATCTGCGGCTGCGCACCTGGGTCAACGAGGACCTACGCCAGGACTCGAGCACGTCCGATCTGCTGTTCGGCTGCCAGAAGCTGATCGAGTTCATCTCCGAGACCTGCACGCTCGCGCCCGGGGATCTGATCCTCACCGGCACCCCCAGCGGCGTGGGCATGGGCATGGACCCGCCGCAGTTCCTGGAGTCCGGCGACGTGGTGCGGATCGAGATCGAAAAGCTGGGCCTGATCGAGCACCCGGTCCGCTAGGGTCGGACCTGGGGCGGCCCTCAGTGGGAGTCGATGACCCGGTCGATCAGCCCGTACTCGAGCGCTTGCTCGGGATTGAAGAAGCGGTCTCGCTCCATGTCGCGGTGCACTTGCTCCAGCGGCTGGCCGGTGTGCTCGGCGTAGATCTGGTCGATCCGCTCACGCACGTTGAGGATCTCCTGGGCGTGGATCTGGATGTCGCTGGCCTGGCCCTCGAAGCCGGCCGACGGTTGGTGGATCAGGATGCGGCTGTTGGGTAGGGAGAAGCGCTTGCCCTTGGCCCCTCCGGTCAGCAGCAGCGAGCCCATCGACATGGCGATCCCCACGCAGATGGTCTGGATGTCCGGCTTGATGAACTGCATCGTGTCGTAGATCGCCAGGCCGGAGTAGATCGAGCCGCCGGGGCAGTTGATGTAGATCGAGATGTCCTTGTCCGGGTCCGACGACTCCAGGTGCAGAAGCTGGGCCACGATCAGGTTCGCGATCGTGTCGTCGATGGGGGTGCCGAGGAACACGATCCGCTCGTTGAGCAGGCGGCTGAAGATGTCGAACTCGCGCTCTCCGCGCGCGGTCCGCTCGATGACCATGGGGATGAGGGGCATAAGCCCAGACTACGGAATCAGGACCGCGGTGCCTTCGAAGGCCCCAGCTCGCAGGTCCGACAGCGCCTGCTCGGCCTGGTCCAGCGGGTAGACCGTTACCGCGGGCTTGATCTTGGCTTCCGCCGCCAAGCCAAGGAATTCCCTTCCGTCCTTGCGGGTCAGGTTGGCCACCGACTGAACCGAGCGCTCGTGGTACAGGGTCTCGTAGGGGAAGGACGGGATGTCGCTCATATGGATCCCGGCACAGACCACCGTGCCGCCCGGGGCCAGCACGCTCAGGGCCTGGGGGACGAGCGGCCCGGCCGGCGCGAAGATGATCGCGGCGTCCAGCGGCTCGGGCGGACGTTCGTCGCTCCCTCCCGCCCAGGACGCCCCCAGGCCGCGCGCGAACTCCTGCCCGCGGGTGTCCCCAGGGCGCGTGAACGCGAACACGTCCCGGCACTGGTAGGCGGCGGCCTGGCAGATCATGTGGGCGGCCGAGCCGAACCCGTAC
>DASZGO010000094.1:0-7814 GCA_035938755.1 Solirubrobacteraceae bacterium
AGCGTGACGGGCTCGACGGGCGTCGACGCCGCCGGAGCCACGGGCGCCTCGGTCGACATCTCCAAGATCAACGGCATCGCGGTCGCCGGCCACCAGGGCTCGGGCTCGATCACCGACCTGACGATCCGCCGGCTGCTCACGCTCCAGGGCGCCATGAAGCCCGACGAGATCGTGTCGCTGATGAGCTACAAGGGTCAGTCCAACACGCTGGCGCTGCCCGATCATTCCGACCGCATCCAGATCGCCTACACGCCGCTGTTCGGCGCCAACAAGGCTCTCTCGGCGGCCATCAAGAGCGCCCTGCAGCCCAGTCAGTGGATCCAGCTGATCAACCGCATCAGCCAGATCCCCGAGCCCGTCGTGCCGATCGCGCCCAGCAAGTACGCGATCCGCGTCGCGGGCGGCCACTGATCGCCAACTACTTTCGCTTCAGCCAGATCGAGGTGCCGTGGGGTCTCGGCCCGGCGGATGGACGCTACCTGCTGCGCGCGCCCGGCGATCCTCCAGATGCCGCGCCCCAGCATGTGATGGTGCTGGCCACGCTGGGCGCGGTCGAGCGCCGGCGAGTGGGCCGACGCAAACGTAAGGCTAACCCTCAAGTTGAGCCTGAGCTACCCCAGGTCGCCACCGGCCGGGCCACGGTGATCGACGCCGGTCAGCCCCTGACCTCAGGCGGCGAGGCCGGCAGCTGGCTTCGGGGAGCGGGCGAGGACTACCTAGCCGGGGACATGGCGGTGCTCAACCGGGCGATGCACAGCCACCGGCTGGCCACCGCGGACCCATACGCGGGACCGATCGGCCGGGACCAGCTTCTGGTCGCCCGCATCGGCTACGGCTTGGGCGAGGAGGTGGCCGACGGCCTGTGGACCGAGGCGCGCGAGCTGATCCTGGCCAAGGGTTGGCAACGGCGCTCCAAGGTCCTCCAGCCCCAGGCCCGGCTGGCCGCCCTGCTCGGCGGCCACGACCGGGGACTAGCCTGCGAGGAGTTGGCGCTCCGGGCGCGCCTGGATGTGGACGCCGAGCGCTGGCGCGAAGCCGCGCTCCAGGTTATGGTCGCCCTCGACGCGGCGATCGCCGAGCTGGCCGTGGATCCAGCCGCGGACGCGTTGGGCGAGCGGCTCCAGGAGCTGCGCGACCAGCGTGACCCGATCGCCCACGCCGCCCAAGCCGCGCTGCAGGGTCCGCTGTCTGCTGAGCAGCAGGAGGCCGTGTCCTACGTCGTGGGGCGGATCGAGGCCGCGCTTCGGGCCCGGGCCGTGGCCCGGCCCAGCCCCGGAGCGCGCTAGACCCTGAGCCCCAGGACCGCGGCCACCGCGCCAAGCTCATCGACCACGTCGCCGTGCAGACGCACGGCGGCCCGGTGGTCGAGGGGCGTCGTGCCCTGGGTGACGATGGCCAGCTGGCCCCCGCTGGACAGCGTCACGTCCGGCAGCGCGGCCACCGGATAGACCTCCAGCGAGGACCCCACACACAGCAGTAGATCGGCCGCGGCGGCCAGCTGCTGCGCGCGCTCCAGCGCCTCTGCGGGCAGGTACTCGCCGAACAGGACCACGTCGGGCTTGAGCGGGTCTCCGCAACCGCACCGGGGGATCCCGCTCACGTCTTGCCGCTGGCGCTGGCGGACCTCGGCCAGCTCGTAGCGGGCGCGGCAGGTGAGGCAGGACGAGCTGCGGATCGAGCCGTGGACCTCGACCACGTCGCGGGATCCCGCCTTGGAGTGCAGGCAGTCGACGTTCTGTGTGATCACGGCCTGGAGCCGCCCCGCGGCCTCCAGCGCGGCCAGCGTGGCGTGGGCCGGGTTGGGACGCTTGTCCTCCAGGGTCTGGAACCGCTGGCCGTAGAAGCTCCAGAAACGCTGAGGGTCGCGATGGAAGGCGTCGATGTGGGCCACCTCCATCGGATCGACGTCGCGCCACAGGCCGGTGCCGGGCGAGCGAAAGTCGGGGATGCCGGAGGGCACGGAGATCCCCGCCCCGGTCAGGGCCACCACCGTGCCGGCCTCACAGATCAGCTCGGCCAGCGGTCCAGCCTGGCCGGTCGAGACACTCATTTGCCCTGGAACCTCGGGGTCCGCTTCTCGAGAAAGGCCGCGATCCCCTCGCGGGCATCCTCAGAGCCGAACACGGCGGCAAAGCCCTGCTTCTCGGATTCGATGCCGGCCTGGAGATCCGCCGCGGCGGATACCCGCTTGATCTGCTCGACCGCCAGCGGCGCCTGGCCGGCCAGCTTCCGCGCCCACGCCAGCGCGGTGTCGAACAGCTCGTGGTCGTCCACCACCTGGTTGACCAGCCCCAGCTCGTAGGCCTGCCCGGCGTCGATGGGATCGCCCACCAGGTTGAGCTCCCGCGCCCGCGCCTCCCCGATCAGCCGGGGCAGGCGCTGGGTCCCCCCGAAGCCGGGGATGATTCCCAGGTTGATCTCGGGCTGCCCGAACACGGCCGACTGAGCGGCGATCCGGAAGTCGCAAGCCATGGCCAGCTCATTGCCCCCGCCATACGCCGCAGCGTTAACCGCGGCAATCGTGACGATCGAAGAGCGCTCGAACTCCAGCAGCAGGCCGTGCATCGCGTCGAGCAGCTCCTTCCCGCCGGCCTCGTCCATGCGCGTAAAGGCCTTGATGTCGGCCCCGGCGCAGAACAGCATCGGGCTGGCCGAGGCGAAGATCAGCACCCGCACCTCGGCGCGGCTCCTGACCGCTTCCCAGGTCCCCTGGAGCGCGCGCACGACTTCGGGCGAGATCGAGTTGGCGGGGGGGCGATCCAGCCAGGCGATGGCCACCGGGCCACGGGTCTGGAGCTTGACGGGGCCCTCGTCGTGGCCCGGGTCCGGCTGCGGATAGCAAAAGAAGCCCTGCCCGGACCGAACGCCCAGCCGGCCCTGGCCCACCAGCCGGCGCAGGATGGCCGGTGGCTCAAAGTCCTCTCCCCACTCCTGCGCTGCGCGCCCCAGCCTATCCAACGCCGCGTCGAGCCCCAGCTGGTCGGCCCGCGCAAACGGGGGCGGGATGAGGCCGGCGCCGAGCATCATCCCCAGGTCCACGTCACGGATCTGGGCCAGGCCCTCCTCCACGATCAAGCAGCTCTCCACCAGTGCCTTCAGCGAGAAGCGATCGACCAGCTCAGCCGCCCTGGTCTGCGGCTCAGCCGTGCTCATAGAAGCCCTTCCCCGTCTTGACGCCGAGCTCGCCGGCCGCCACGTGCGCCCGCATCCCTTCGTGCACGTAGAAGCGATCGCCGAGGCACTCCTGGAGGTGCTCGGCCACGTGCAGCACGCTGTCCAGCCCCAGCAGATCAGCCAGGGCAAACGGCCCCATCGGAGCCGCCTTGGATTCGGCGACGAGGCGATCTAGCTCGGCGACATCGCCCGCCTCGTGCTCCTGGATGCGCCACAGCTCGGACACCGCTGAGGTGAGCACGCGATTGACCACGAACCCCGGGCCCTCGGCACACCGGACGGGTGTTTTGCGAATCCGCTGGGCGAAGTTGACCGCGGCCTGAACCGTCTCCGGCGAGGTGTAGTCACCCTCGACCACTTCGATCAGGCGCATTACCGAGGCCGGGTAGAAGAAGTGAAAGCCCACGACCAGGTCCGGCCTACCCGTCGCCTCCGCCATCTCGGTGATCGACAGCGACGACGTGTTGGAGGCCAGGATGGCCCGGCCCGGAGTCACCTGATCGAGCTCGGCGAACACCGCCTGTTTGACGTCGATCCGCTCCGGGACCGCCTCGATCACGAAGTCGACCTCGCCGAAGCCGGCGTAGTCGGTGGTGCCGGTGATCAGTCCTAGCCGGCGCTCGAGCTCGTCCGGGGCCAGCTTGTCCTGGTCCACCCGGCCCTGCCACAGCGACCGGGCGTGCGCGATGCCCTTGTCGACCAGCTCCTGGTCTATGTCCTTGAGCACGACCGGGACGTCGGCGCCGGCGATCGCGTGGGCGATCTCGCCGCCCATGGTGCCCGCCCCCACCACGGCGGCCTTGAACACGAACATCGGCAGAAAGCTAGCCGACCTCGGAGCCGCGCGAGGTCTCGAGCGCGGTGCCGAAGCGGCCCAGAGTGCTGCGCAACGAGCCAGCCATCAGGCGGCGGATGAACAGCAGATCGACCAGGAAGGTCACGGGCGAGTGCTTCTTGAGCTCGTAGTCGAGGGCCAGCTCGACGGCCACGCCGTGCTCCTCGGGGCTGAAGCTGACCGTCTGGCTCCCTCTGATGGAGTCATCCTCCACCTCGAGCGTCTGACCACGCAACGGCTCGTAGGCCACTACGTGCTCGCTCACCCGGCCCCGGCCGGCCGGACCCGACTCCCAGATCACGCGGGCCCCGGCCTTGGGCCAGCCACCTTCGACGCTGATCACCCGGTCCAGCTGGTCGACCCACACCGGCCAACGCTTGGTGTCATACCAACACGCCTCGGCCTCGTGGACCGGTCCCGGGTACTCCGCGGTGGCGCGGACGGTGGCCATGGGCGCGATTATCTCGCGCCCACCCCACCCCTTGACAAGCCGGCATATCACGATATATCGTACACGTATCGTGATATGCCTAATCGAGGAGGAGCCGTGAGTTCTCATGCATTCGCCGAGGGTCCCCCGTGGCGGTCGGCCTTCACGTTCGCCAAGCGCCGGCCCGGTCGTGACGAGCTGGAGCGGCTGGCCGTTCTGCGGCACTTCGGCGGCGGCCCGAACTTCGGCGGCGGCCCCATATTCGGCGGCGGCCGCGGCCGGGCCCGGCGGGGCGATGTCCGCCTGGCTTTGCTGCTCCTGCTGGCCGAAGAGCCGCGGAACGGCTACCAGCTGATGCAGGAGATCGAGGAGCGCAGCGATGGCCGCTGGCGGCCCAGCCCCGGTTCGGTGTATCCGGCGCTGGCCCAGCTGGAGGACGAAGCCTTTATCCGCGCCGTCGAGCGCGACGGGACCAAGCTGTTCGAGCTCACCGACGCCGGCCGCGAGCACCTCGGCGCGCGCGGGGACGCCGAACCTCCGTGGGAGGGCGAGGACGAGCCGGCCAAGGTCGGTGACCTGAAGACCCAGCTCAAGCAGCTCCATCACGCCACCATCCAGGTGCTGCAGGCGGGCACCGAGGAGCAGGTCGAGCGGGCCACCGAGACGCTCGCCAATACCCGGCGAGCCCTCTACCGCATACTTGCCGAGGATGGGGATGACTGAGGCAGCGATCGAGGTCAGAGGCCTGGCCAAGAGCTTCGGCGAGCTCGAGGCCGTACGCGGGGTGAACTTCGAGGTTGCCCCCGGCGAGGTGTTCGGCTTCCTCGGTCCCAACGGCGCCGGCAAGACCACCACGATCAACATGCTGTGCACGCTGATGAAGCCGTCATCCGGTTCGGCTCGGGTGGCCGGCTACGACGTCGTCACGGCCCGCGACGACGTGCGGCGGCACATCGGGCTGGTGTTCCAGGATCCGACGCTGGACAACTACCTCACCGCCGAGCAGAACCTGAAGCTGCACGCCGAGCTGTATGGGATCCAGTCCAAACTGGTGGCTCCGCGCATGCAGCAGGTGCTCGAGATGGTCGGCCTGTGGGACCGCAAGGACTCCCCGGTGGGCACGTTCTCCGGCGGCATGCGGCGCCGGCTCGAGATCGCGCGCGGGCTGATGCATTCGCCCCGGGTCCTATTCCTCGACGAGCCGACGATCGGCCTCGACCCCCAGACGCGGCGCTCGATCTGGGCCTACATCCGGGAGTTGAAGGAGTCAGAGGAGATCACCATCTTCATGACCACCCACTACATGGACGAGGCCGAGTGGTGCGACCGGATCGCGATCATGGACAACGGCGAGATCGTGGCCCTGGACGCCCCGGAGCAGCTGAAGGCGCAGGTGGGAACCGATCGGGTTACGATCCACACCGAGGACGACGATGCGGCGATCGCGGCGCTCCAGGAGCGGTTCGGGATCGAGGCCCGGATCGTCGAGGGCGCGGTGAGCATCGGCGTTCCCGCGGGTGAGGAGTTCGTGCCCCGGCTGTTCGCCGAATGGGATCCCGCCCATCCGCCGATCCGGTCGGTGAGCGTCTCCCGGCCTACCCTGGACGACGTGTTCATGTCCTATACCGGCACCACGATCCGTGACGCCGAGGAGGACCGGTCCAAGCACCAGAACCGGGTGATGATGCAGGTGATGGGGCGGCGATGAGCACCGCTACCCGTACTCCCGAGACTTCGCCGCAGCCGCCCCGCGCCGAGCCCGTCCGCGTCTACGTCCCGCCCCACAGCCTGTTCTCCGAGCTGCGCGCCATTCGCATCGTCTGGCGGCGGGACCTGATCCGGTTCGCCAGCGACCGCATCAGGATGTTCGCGGCGCTGGCCCAGCCACTGCTGTTCCTGTTTGTGTTGGGCTCGGGCCTACAGCAGCTCTCCCGCGCCAGCACGCACGGGGTCGACCTAAAGACGTTCCTCTACCCGGGCATCCTCGCCGTGTCGGTGATGTTCACCGCGATGTTCTCCGCGGCCTCGATCGTGTGGGACCGGGAGTTCGGCTTCCTGCGCGAGATGATGGTGGCCCCGGTGCGGCGCAGCTCGATCGTGATCGGCAAGTGCCTGGGCGGGGCGACCGTGGCCTGCACCCAGGGGGTCATCATGATCCTGCTGGCGCCGCTGGTGCACGTTCCGTTCACCCCACTGCTGATCCTGGGCATCTTCGGGATTCAGCTGCTGCTCGCGTTCACCATCACGGCGTTCGGCACGATGATCGCAGTCCGGATCAAGCAGATGCAGTCGTTCTTTGGCGTGATGCAGCTGATAGTGCTGCCCCTGTTCTTCCTCTCGGGCGCGCTGTTCCCGGTGTCCGGTCTACCGACTTGGCTCGCGGTACTCAACCGCCTGGACCCCATGACCTATGCGGTGGACCCGCTGCGCCGGCTGGTGTTCAGCCACCTGTCGATTTCACCGGCCGCCCAGCGGGCTCTTGACCCAGGAGTTACCTGGGGGGGCTGGCATGTTCCAGCCGGCCTCGAAATCGGCGTGGTGCTGATCATCGGGCTGGTGCTGATGGGGATCGCCATCTGGGAGTTCAGCACCACGGAGTAGAGAACCGGCACCCGGCGGAGCCTGCCCGCCCCCTCCCGGGCGGGCTCAGAACCGTTTCCACTTCCGGAGGTTTGCCAGGTGCTCCTTCTCGCGTGCGGTGCGCCGCTTGAGGCCCGCCTTCTGTGCCTCGGCGTTGCGCTCCGCGATCTGCTTCTTGACTGCGTTAACCGCCGCCTCGGACGTCGATCGCCCGGGACCCGGGCCGTCTGGCTCAACCATGCGAGCTCTCCTCCGTCGTGTGCTCCCTGGAAGATCAGCCACGGGAGAATGCGGGAGCGAGACACTCGGCGGTGGAGCTGCACGTCTGAGTCTAGCCCCACACACGGGTCACCCCGGCCGCCGCCGACCTCGGAGCCAGACGCCGCGTTCCACCTCACGGCTCCAGGGCACTGGGCGTTAAATGTCTGACCGACACCGCGATGGAAGGACGTGCAGATGAGCAACCAGCCAGGGACACGCACCCGTTTCCTCGACTTGCATTTCTCAGAGCGGCCGCTGCTGCTTCCCAACCCGTGGGATCTCGGATCGGCGAAGTTGCTCGCGGCGCTCGGGTTCAAGGCGCTGGCCACGACAAGCGGGGGCTTGGCAGCGTCCCTGGGCCGGCTGGACGGCAACGTCACTCGCGACGAGGCGATCGCTCATGCCGCCGCTGTTGGTGCCGCGACCGGGCTGGCGGTGAACGGCGACTTCGAGAACTGCTTCGCCGACGACGCCGAAGGCGTAGCCGAGACAGTCCGGCTCGCTGCTGCAGCAGGTGTGGAGGGTTGCTCGGTT
>DASZGO010000095.1:0-20227 GCA_035938755.1 Solirubrobacteraceae bacterium
GGGTTCGGCAACAGCAAGTACGAGTACCTCGATCCCAGCTCGCACGCGTACACCGGCAACGCATACGAATGGGCGCGCCGGGGGTACGTGGTCCTGACGTACACCGCCCGGGGATTCTGGGGATCGTGCGGCACTCCCGCGGCTCGGCTGGCCAGTCCAGCCGGCTGCGCCCGTGGCTACATCCGTCTGGCCGACATCCGCTACGAGGCCCGTGATGCCCAGTATCTGATCGGACAGCTGGTCGACGAGGGCATCGCTGACCCGGCGCGGATAGGGGTCACCGGCGACTCCTACGGCGGCGGCCAGACGTTTGATCTGGCCGCGCTGCGCGACCGCGTGATGCTGCCGGACGGCACGCTCACGCGGTGGCGAAGCCCGCGCGGCGTTCCGCTGCACGTGGCGGCCGCAGTGCCGATCATCCCCTGGACCGATCTGGTCTACGCGGCTGCGCCGAACGGGCGCACGCTGAGCTACGCGATCACGCCGTCCAATGTGGACTCCTCGCCGATCGGGGTCCAAAAGGCGACGTTCACGGCGGGGGTCTATGCCTCTGGCGTGGTGAGCACCGGGCCGGGCCAGCCGGTGGGCCAGCCACCGCAGACCGGACAGCCGATCGGCTGGTTCGCGCCCCCGCTGCTTGACCCCGATGCGGACGTGACCACTTGGCTGGGGCGCGCCACGGTCGGGGAGCCCTACATCGACCCCACGGTCAGCGACGTGGTCACGCAGCTCGGCCGATACCGCTCCGCTTACTACGTCGACGACAGCGAGCCACCGGCTCCGCTGATGGTGGGCAGCGGATTTGCCGACGACCTGTTCCCGATCTCGGAGTCGCTGCGCTACGCCAACCGCCTGCGCAGCCGCTATCCGCGCGCGCCGCTATCACTGTGGTACTTCGACTTCGGCCATCAGCGCGGCGCCAACAAGCCCGCCGATCGGGCGCGGCTGCTGGCCGCCATCTTCGCCTGGTTTGACTATTACTTGCGGCATCGCGGGCAGCCCCCGCGCCAGGGCGTGACGGCCATGACGCAGACCTGCCCGACCACGGCTCGCTCGGCGGGCCCGTTCCGGGCCGCCACGTTCGCCCAGCTGGCCCAAGGCGAGGTGCGCCGGAGCTTCGGCGGCCGGCAGACGATCCTCTCGGTGCCTGGCGACCCCTCGGTGGGGGCGGCGATCGATCCGATCACCGGCGGTGGAAATGACTGTGCGGCTACCTCCGCTGCCCCGGAGTCGGGAACTGCCACCTACATGCTGCCGGCCGCCCGCGGGACGGGCTACACGCTGCTCGGCGCGCCCACGATCAGCGCCTCGTTGGCCATCAGCGGCACCCCGGGCGCGCCGCAGATAGCCGGGCGCCTATGGGACGTGGCTCCCGGCGCCGGGCAGCAGACTCTGGTGGCGCGCGGGCTGATGCGGCCGGTGGGCGACGGCACCTACGTCTGGCAACTGAACGCCAACGGCTGGCACTTCGCCGCCGGCCACGTGCCCAAGCTCGAGCTTCTGGGCGAGGATCCGCCTTACGCCCGGCCGTCCAACGGAGGTTTCTCAATCGCCGTGATCGATCTCCGGCTGCGCCTGCCCGTCCTGAACGCGCCCAACTGCCGCACGGTGAAGCCTTTGGCGCTCCCGGTGCTGCCCGCTGGCTACCGGCTGGCTCCCGGCGTCCGTGCGGCCTGGCGCCGCTCGCACAAGGCCTGTCACAGCTGAGCGGCGGGAGCCGGGCCGCTCCGACTCGACGGCCCGGGTATTTTCGGTCTATGGCTCAGGCCGAAGCTGCGGCTGATCGCCCGGGCGCGACGCCCGACATGCCCGGCCACCTCGACTCGCGCCATCTGCTTCGGCGGCTGGTCGGCCTGGCGCTGCTCGTCGCGATTGTGGTGATCGCCATCAGCTCGCTCCCCGGTCTGGGCGAGGTCAGGCACCGCATCTCGCAAGCCGACCCGCTCCTGGTCGCGCTCATCCCGCTGTTGAAGCTCGGCTCCTGTCTGTCGAACATCGTCGCATTTCGCGACGTGTTCTGCCGGCGCACAGGCTGGCGCTTCAGCTACCAGCTCGGGATGGCCGAGCAGGCCACCAACGTCCTAATTCCCACCGGCGGAGCGGGCGGCCTGGCGCTGGGGGCCTGGGCCCTGAGACAGGGAGGTATGCCGACTGAGCACATCGCCAGGCGGAGCGTCACGTTCTTCGTCCTCACCAGCATCCCTAACTTCGCCTGTATAGCGCTGCTCGGCCCCCTGCTGCTGGCCAACGCCTTCTCTGATCGGGCACCGGTGGTGCCGACGGCCGTCTTCTGTGGGCTGGTCTGGACCGCCGCCGTGATGCTGTTCCTGCTGCCCCGCTTTCTGGGGCGGATTCACACCGACCCGCACAAGCGCTCGATCCGTGCGCGCCTGCGGCGAGGCGCTGTGGTGCTGGGGCGCGGGTTGAGCGACACCGGGCAGCTGCTGCGGGACCGACGCTGGCAGGCAATCCTCGGCGCCTTCGGCTACCTGGCCTTCGACATCGCCGCGATGGTCACGGCGTTCGCCGCCACCGGCGGCGTTCCGAAGCTCGGCCCGCTTATCTTCGCCTACACAATCGGGCAGCTCGGCGGGATCATCCCGATCCCGGGCGGAATCGGCGGCACCGATGGCGGCCTCATAGGAGCCACGGTGCTGTACGGCAGCCCGCTGAGCCAGGCCACGGCCGCGGTGCTTCTGTACAGGGTCTTCCAGCTGGGCGTCCCGGCGATCCTGGGCACGATCGCGTTCGTCCAGCTGCGGATCACGCTGCGCCGGTCGAAGGCGCCCGCCATCGAGTGCGGGTCGCTGGTCGAGGCGTAACGGTTCACTCGGGACCTGCCGTCCGCTTGATTCGTGAATCTCCGTTCACTAGGCTTGTGAATCAAGATTCACACGCGCGCGAACGCCCGCGCGACCGGGTGCTCGGCACGACGCGGTAGCGTCGCAGACCGCCACCAGAAAGGAACAGCATGGCCACGATCGACGTCCACGATCCCGAGCGCGAGGTCCTCAATCAGGCTCCGCCGCTCGAGCCGGTCAACTACTTCGAGGTCGACTTGGCCTTGCAGGAAGCGCTGGCGCGCGAGGGAGGAGAGTGGGGTGTCGACCGGGCCCGCGAGGCCGGGGGTGTCGCCGGGAGCCCCGAGGCCCGCGAGCACGGGCGACGGGCCGAGCGCAACCTGCCGATCCTCCGCACCCACGACCGGTACGGCAACCGCATCGACCAGGTCGAGCTCGACCCCTCCTGGCACTGGCTGCTGCGCGGCGCGATCGAGCGGGAGATCCACAGCCTGCCCTGGCGCTCTGAGAAGTCGGGCGGTCACACGGTGCGCGCGGCGCTGATGATGCTGTGGGGGAACGCCAACGGCGGAGTGCTGTGCCCCGTCTCGATGACCTACGCCGCCGTCAAGGCGCTGCGCGACGCGGCGCCTGAGCTGGCGGCCGAGTGGGAGCCGCGGCTGACCAGACCCGACTATGAGACCGGCGCCCTGGCCGGGATGGCGATGACCGAGCGCCAGGGAGGCTCGGACGTCAGGGCCAACATCAGCCGAGCGGAGCCGGTGGGCGATGGAAGCTACGAGATCCACGGCCACAAGTGGTTCTGCTCCTACCCGCCGTGCGACGTGTTCCTGGTCCTGGCCCAGGCTCCGGCTGGCCTGTCCTGCTTCCTGATCGAACGGGGCCCGGGCATGGAGTTCCAGCGGCTCAAGGACAAGCTGGGCACGCGCTCGCTCCCGTCCTCCGAGGTCGAGTTCCGCGGGATCCGCGGCCGGCTGATCGGCGAGGAGGGCCGCGGGGTGCCGGCGATCATCAAGATGGTCAACCACACCCGCCTGGACTGCCTGCTGGGCGCGGCCACCGGGCTGCGCCGGGGAACGCTCGAGGCGATCCACCACACCCGCCACCGCGCGGCGTTTGGAGCGACGCTGGTCGACCAGCCGGCGATGCAGAACGTGCTGGCCGATCTGGCGATCGAGTCCGAGGCCACCACCGCGGCGGCGATGCGCATCGCCCG
Source organism: Solirubrobacteraceae bacterium (assembly GCA_035938755.1). GTDB lineage: Bacteria > Actinomycetota > Thermoleophilia > Solirubrobacterales > Solirubrobacteraceae > Palsa-465. Next base: position 4,018 of record DASZGO010000095.1, read on the forward strand.
GAGCTACGACCAGGACGAGCCGGCCTTCCGGCGGTTCGGGACCGCGGTCATGAAGTACTGGTGCTGCAAGCGCGCCCCGGCCCACGCCGGCGAGGCGCTGGAGTGCCTGGGGGGCAATGGGTTCGTCGAGGACTCGGGCCTGCCGCTGCTCTACCGGGACGCTCCGCTGGGGTCGATCTGGGAGGGCTCGGGCAACGTGGCCGCGCTCGATGTGCTGCGCGCGATGGTCAAGGAGCCCGAGGGGCTGCCAGCGTTTCTGGAGGAGTGCGAGCGGGCCGCCGGGGCCGATTCGCGGCTTGATTCGCACCTGGCCGGGCTGCGCGAGCAGGCCGCGGACGTCTTCTCGCGCGCCGAGCCGCAGTTCGAAGCCCGGCGCGTGGTCGAGAATCTGGCCGTGGGCCTCCAGGCCTCGATGCTGGTCCGCCACTCGCCGCCGGCCGTGGCCGACGCGTTCTGCGCCAGCCGCCTGGGCGGCCAGGGCGGCCGGGTGTACGGCACGCTGCCGCCCGGCGTCGACGCCAAGGCGGTCATCGAGCGCGCCTACCCGGTCTAGATGGCCGACGTCGAGTACGAGGCGGGCGAGCGCGTCGCCCGCCTGACCCTCAACCGTCCCGAGCGCGGCAATGCCCTCACGCCCAACCTGCTGTCCGAGCTCGCCGCCGGGGTGGAGCGCGCGGACCTCGACCCGGAGGTGCACGTTCTGATGCTGGCCGGGAACGGCAAGGGGTTCTGCGGCGGTTATGACCTGGTCTGGTCAGCCGAGGGCCAGCTACCCAACCACGACCCCTCCGAGCCCTGGGACCCGATGCTCGACTACACGATGATGAGCCGCAACGTCCGCACGTTCATGTCGCTGTTCCACTGCACCAAGCCGGTGGTGTGCAAGGTGCAGGGCTTCTGCGTGGCCGGGGGCACCGACCTGGCCCTGTGCTCGGACCTGCTGGTGATCGCTGCCAACGCGAAGATCGGGTACCCGCCGGCCCGGGTGTGGGGCTCACCCACCACGTCGATGTGGGCCTACCGGCTGGGGCCCCAGCGGGCCAAGCGGCTGCTGTTCACAGGCGACTCGCTGTCGGGCGCCGAGGCGCTGGAGTGGGGTCTGGCCATCGAAGCCCCGCAGCAGGAACAGCTCGATGCGCGGGTCGAGACACTGGTCGAGCGAATCGCCCAGGTCCCGGTCAACCAGCTCCAGATGATGAAGCTCCTGGTCAATCAGTCGCAATACGCGCAGGGCCTGCACGCCACCCAGGTGATCGGAACTGTGTTCGACGGGATCACCCGCCATACCAAGGAGGGCTACTCCTTCGCCGCCCGGGCGGCCGAGGCCGGCTGGCGGGAGGCCGTGCGGGAGCGCGACGAACCTTTCGGGGACCTCGGCAGCTCGACGTACAAGGGATGACTGAGGAGGTCCTGACCCCCACGCGCGAGCGGCTGCTGCGAGCCGCCCAGGAGCTGATCGAGGAGGGGGGCTACGGCGCCGCGCCCGTGGCTGCCATTGCCGAGCGGGCCGGGGTCGCCGCCGGCACCCTGTACCGGCACTTCGAGTCCAAGCAGGAGCTGTTTGTTGAGGTGTTCCGCGCGGTGTGTGGGCGTGAAGAGCGGGCCATGCGGGTCGCCGCCGAGGACATGAGCTCGGTGAGCGCCGTGGAGCGGCTGGAGGTGGTGCTGGCCACGTTCGCCGAGCGGGCCCTGCGCAACCGGCGCCTGGCCTGGGCGCTGCTGGCCGAGCCCGTCGATCCGCTGGTCGATGCCGAGCGGCTGGCCTACCGCGAGCGCTACTCCTCGCTGGTGGCCGAGACCCTGGAGGCGGCGATCGCGGCCGGCGAGGTGCCCGCGCAGAGCGCCAAGCTCACCGCCGCCGCGCTGGTGGGTGGCTGCGGCGAGGTGCTGGTCGGGCCGCTGTCTCCGGCTGCCGGCGCCCGCCCGGATACCGAGGAGCTCGTGGCCGCAGTGAGGATGTTCGTGCGCCGCGCCGTGGGGGCTACCGCGTGAGCGACGTGGTTCGCATCGAGCGCGATGGCCCCGTGTTCACGGTCCTGCTGCACCGGCCGGACCGGCGCAATGCGGTCGACGGCACCACCGCCCAGGCACTGGCCGACGCGTTCCGCGAGTTCGACGCCGATCCGCAGGCCGCGGTGGCCGTGCTCCACGGCGAGGGCGGCGTGTTCTGCGCCGGAGCCGACCTCAAGTCGGCCGGGACGGCTGACGGCAACCGGGTGGCCCCCGACGGCGACGGGCCGATGGGACCCAGCCGGATGAAGCTCTCCAAGCCGGTGATCGCCGCCGTAGCCGGCCATGCCGTGGCCGGCGGGCTGGAGCTGGCGCTGTGGTGCGACCTGCGGGTGGCCGAGCAGTCGGCGGTGTTTGGCGTGTTCTGCCGGCGCTGGGGTGTGCCCCTGATCGACGGCGGCACGATCCGCCTGGCCCGGTTGATCGGGCAGAGCCGGGCCATGGACATGGTGCTCACCGGCCGGGCGGTCGGGGCAGAGGAAGCCCAGGCGTTCGGCCTGGCCAACCGCGTGGTGGCCGACGGGGAGAGCCGTCCGGCCGCCGAGGAGCTGGCTCGCGAGCTGGCCGCCTTCCCTCAGACCTGTCTGCGCCAGGACCGGCTATCGATGCTCGAGCAGTGGGGCCTGGACGAAGCGGCTGCGCTGACCAACGAGCTGGAGCACGGCCTGATCTCGCTGGGCGAGGTTCAGGCTGGGCTCGAGCGGTTTCGCGGCGGGGCGGGCCGGCACGGGGCGTTCTGACTGGCAGTCGCGTCGATCTCGGCCGCCCAATCCAGCAGCTCTTCCACGTGGCGCGCCGTGAGGCCGGTGGCTGGCTCGGTCGAGATCAGCAGAGCGGGCCCCGGCCGGTCCACGGCCCATTGCTGGCAGCGCTCGTCGTGGGCGTCGTCGATCCACGCCACCGGCCGCCGGGGCCCCGCGTACTGGTCGATCGCGGCCAGCTTCCAATGGCCGGCCACCTCGGGTACGGCGCCGTCAAAGCTCAGATAGGGGTACGGCCCGGGCAGGCCCAGGGCGTGAGGCAGGTAATCGTTGGCCTTCTCTTCCCAGCCCGTGCACCAGACCGGCTCAAACGCCTGGCTCAGCCGGCCGAGGTGCTCGCCCGTGGTGGCCGAGAGCAGGTGGGCGATCCCGTCCACCATCTGGAACTTGCCGGGGGGAGGTTGCGTCGGATCGAAGCCGAACAGGGAAATCACCCCGTCGACGTCGATCAGCAAAAGCGGACGGCTCATGGAACGTTGTGTTTCTGGGTAGGGGGCTCTCTCATGGACTTCTTAGTGTCACCCAATGCGAAATCTGCTGTACTTCTGCTTGCGGGCTCAAGGCGCATGTCTGCGCTGTCGAGGATCAAGGTAAGGCCAAGGCCACGCCACCCTCGGTGCGCCTCCGCTCAGTCTGTCCTATGACCCTGTTTCTCGGCATATCGCTGGCGCTCTTTTGCGCCCTGGCGACCAACGTCGGCTTCCTGTTCAAGCATCGTGGAGCCTGTGCCGCCCCGGCGGTGGACGTCCGGCACCCGTGGATCACGGCGAAGTCGCTGTTCCGCTCCAAGCTGTTCGCGATCGGGATGGTCATCGCCACGGGAGCCTGGCTGTTCCACGTGGCCGCCATGTCGCTCGCCCCGCTGTCGCTGGTTCAGGCCGTGTTGGCCGGAGGCGTTGTGCTCCTGGCCGTCATGGCCGAGCGCCTGTTCGGTCTGAAGATCGGCCGCCGCCAGTGGCTGGGGCTGGGGTTGACCGCGGTCGGTCTGGTACTGCTGGGACTGACCCTGCCGGTTGAGCACGGCGCGCACTCGCATTTCTCGGTGCCCGGCATGATCTCGTTCGAGGCCGGTCTGATCGTCGGCGGAACGCTGCTGATCATGGGCCCGCGGATCGGCGCTCCCCGGGAGCACCACGGCTTCATGTTGGGCGCCGCGGCGGGGATCCTGTTCGGTGTCTCCGACATCGCCATTAAGGCGCTCTCCGGCATGATCGGCGCGCACGGCGTCCTGGCGCTGCTCAGCCCGTGGATGCTGATCACCGTGATCGCCTCGGTCGTGGCCTTCTACGCCTCGGCCAAGGGGCTTCAGGACGGGGAGGCCGTCCCGGTCATCGCGGTCACCGGCACAGCCGCCAACGTGGCCGGGATCGTCGGCGGGATCATCGTGTTCGGCGACCCGCTGTCGGGCAACCCGTTGTTCCTGATCGTCCAGTGCCTGGCCTTCGTCCTGGTGCTACTGGCAGCCTGGCTGATGCCGGCTCCGGTCAGGGCTACGCCGCGCGCCGCTGCTGCGGTCGCCGCTTAGACCGGGTCACTAACGGCGCGTCGCTCGGCTTCCGCGAGCCGGACGAACCTAGAGTCATCGCCCGGCAGGAGAGACGCCAGGGCGCTCCGGAGTCCATCGAGGTCGAGCGTCCCCGCGGTGATCATCGCCTCGATGTCCGCCCAGTCACGCGTGCGGTCGAACATCACCTTGAACGCCGCCAGCTCGATCGGCCCCAGGATTGGAATCCGGCCGCCGGCAAACCGGACAACGGTCCGGTGCCGAGCCGCAGCGTCGTGGATCGGGAGGTAGCTGAAGAACAGATCGATCGGGACGTCCTCCCACCACAGCCTGACCTGTCGGTCGCGTGCGATGGCCGATCCCACGTCATCGGGTTGCTGAACTGCGGCGGGCAGCGCGCGAAGCGCACGGTCGCTGACGTCCGGATGAAGGAACACGTTGAGGTCGATGTCGTTGGTTCCGCGCGGATCAAGCGTCCAGTACGCGAGCGCAATCGCCCCTCCAAACGCGTGCGGAACCCGGCGCCGTGCGAGCGCCGCCTGCAGTTCCAGCAAACGCTCAGGAAGATTCACCGTGCCCCGGGCCTTGAGCTCAGCGGTGGATAGGCGAGCGCTCGCTCGTGTCGATGCGGCAGCGCTTCGGCCAGCGCGATGACCTCAGGCAGCGTCTTGGCCACCCGGCCGAGCTGAGTGCGAGTGGGCACGACCACGGGCGGCCTTGATGCCGACTTCACTTCGAGGGTCGAACCTGTGACTGCGATCAGTCGGGCAAACGTGTCGAGGGTCGGCTGCTTAGCGCCACTCTCGTAGGCGGAAATCGTCGCCTGAGATGTGCCAGCGCGCTTGGCAAGAGCTGACTGGCTCAGTCCTGCCTGCTCGCGCGCGTACCTGAGAAGCCCATTCGGTCTCGTCATATCGGTAGTATATCTATTCAGATATATCAATCAAGAGTGGGACTGGGAGCCCGCTCCCCTGCGGCGTAAGCTCACACGCCTGACAAGCGGTCTCCAGGATCTAGCTCGCCGGCACCTGTGGATGCACTTCACGCGCATGGGCGCGTACGAGAACGGTGCCGAGGTCCCGGTGATCACGCGGGGCGAGGGCTGCTACGTGTACGACGAGCACGGCCGGCGGTATCTGGACGGGCTTTCGGCGCTGTTCTGCGTGAACATCGGCCACGGCCGGGCTGACATCGCCCAGGCGGGAGCCGACCAGGCGCGGGAGCTGGGGTTCTTCACCAACTGGTCCTACGCCCACCCACCGGCCATCGAGCTGGCGGTCCGGATCGCCGGCCTGGCGCCGGGGGATCTGAACCGCGTGTTCTTCACCAGCGGCGGCTCGGAGGCGGTGGAGTCGGCGATCAAGCTGGCCCGGCAGTACTTCCACCTGCACGGCAAGCCGAACAAGCACAAGATCATCGCCCGGGAGATCGCCTACCACGGGACCTCCCTGGGTGCTCTCGCCGCCACCGGGATCACGGCGCTCCGCGAGCCGTTCGAGCCGCTTACGCCGGGCGGGTGCCACGTGGCCAACACCAACGCCTACCGGCTGCCGCCCGGATTGAGCCCGGAGTGGTTCGCCGAGGCGATCGAGGAGCGGATCCGCTTCGAGGGTCCGGACACGGTGGCCGCGGTGATCCTGGAGCCGGTGCAGAACGCCGGCGGGTGCTTCACGCCGCCCGAGGGCTACTTCGAGCGGGTCCGCGAGATCTGCGACGCCCACGAGGTGCTGCTGATCTCCGACGAGGTGATCTGCGCCTGGGGACGGCTAGGCCAATGGTTCGGGGCCCAGCGCTACGGCTACCAGCCGGACGTCATCACCACCGCCAAGGGACTGACCAGCGCTTACGCCCCCATGGGCGCAGTGATCGTGTCCGACCGCGTGGCCGAACCATTCATGTCGGGCCAGACCAGCTTCACCCACGGGTTCACGTTCGGCGGCCATCCGGTTTGCGCCGCCGTGGCCACGGCCAACCTCGACGCTCTTGAGCGCGAAGGCGTGCTGGAGCACGTGCGCGCCCACGAGTCGGAGTTCCGGGCGATGCTGGAGTCTCTGCGAGACCTGCCGATCGTGGGCGATGTCCGCGGCGCCGGGTACTTCCAGGCGATCGAGCTGGTCAAGGATCGCCAGACCAAGCAGTCATTCGACGATCAGGAGTCAGAGGAACTGTTGCGAGGCTTCCTGTCTGCGGAGCTGTTCCGTCGGGGCCTCATATGCCGGGCCGATGACCGAGGCGACCCGGTGGTCCAGCTGTCGCCGCCGCTGATCGCCGGCCCCGAGCAGTTCGCCGAGATCGAGGCGATACTTCGCCCCGTGCTCACCGAGGCCGCGGACAGGATGCGCGTGGCCGCTTGAGAGTTGGGGTTCCAACCGAGGTCAAGGCGGACGAGTACCGGGTGGCGCTGACTCCGGCCGGGACGCGGGAGCTCACCGAGGCCGGCCACGAGGTTGTCGTGCAGCGCGGGGCCGGGGAGGGCTCCGCCATCCGTGACGAGGCTTACGAAGCTCAGGGGGCGCGCATCGTCCCGTCTGCGGGGGACGTGTTCGCCGCGGCGGAGCTGATCGTCAAGGTCAAGGAGCCGATGCCGGAAGAGGTGGCCTGGCTGGAGCCCCGCCATGTTCTGTTCACCTACCTCCACCTGGCCGCTGAGCCGGAGCTGACCCGAGCGCTGATGGCCTCCGGGGCCACCTGCGTGGCCTATGAGACAGTGGAGGATGATCGGGGCCGGCTGCCCCTGCTGGCGCCGATGTCCGAGGTGGCGGGCAAGATCGCCACGCAGGCTGGGGCGTTCATGCTGGAGAAGCCGCTGGGAGGCCGGGGCATCCTGCTGGGCGGGGTGCCGGGCGTGGCCTCGGCCCACGTGATGATCATCGGGGGCGGTGTGGTAGGGATGAACGCGGCGTTCATCGCCATTGGCATGGAGGCCGACGTGTACGTGTACGACAGCAACATCGACCGGCTGCGCGAACTCGACGTGGTGTTCGGTGGGCGGGCCGACACCTGCTTCTCCTCGACCCTGTCGATCGAGGAGCGCCTGCCGGAGGTCGACCTGGTCATCGGCGCCGTGCTGGAGCACGGCTCACGGGCTCCTCGGGTGATTAGCCGGGCCCAGCTGGGGTTGATGAAGCAGCGGGCCGTCCTGGTCGACGTGTCTATAGACCAGGGCGGGTGCTTCGAGACCTCGCGACCCACCACACACTCGGACCCCACCTACCAGGTCGACGACATCACCCACTACTGCGTGACCAACATGCCCGGCGCGGTGCCCATCACCTCGACCTACGCCCTGACCAACGCGACCATGCCCTACGTGGTCCACCTGGCCTCGGCCGGCGTACGGGCTGCGGTGGCCGAGAATCCCGGCCTCAAGCTAGGGGTCAACGTAACCGGAGGGCGGGTCACATACGGCCCGGTCGCCGAGGCTGTCGGGGTGGAAGCGGTGCCCGTGGAGGACGCGCTGGGTTGAGCCCGGGTGGCGAGGCACTGGCTCGGGCGCTGGAGTTCCAGCGCCAGTCGATCGAGCTCACCGCCGAGCACGTGCTCGCGATTGACGACGGTTGGGTATTCCGTAGCCCATCTCTGTCTCAGGTCTGGAGCCACAACATGCTGTGGCTCACGGGGCCGATTGCGCACCCGGCCGCGATCGAGCTGTGCCAGCGCCACCTCGGCGAAGCCCTGTTCTGGCAGCTGTACTTGGAGGACGAGGCGACCGCTCAGCGGCTGCTCCAGCCGCTGCGTGCGGATGGCTGGGAGTTCGACGTGGAAGTCCATCTGGAGTTGATCCGGCCCCCCGACCCGGTTCCCGATCCGCCCCTGATCATCGAGCCTGGCGAGGATGAGTCGCTCGAGCTGATGGCCCTGTGGATGCGGACGGACGACACGCTTCACCTGTCCGGCGCGGAGGGGGTCCGGCAGACGATCGTGAAGGACAGGGCGGTGTGGCGCGCGCGGAACGCGCGCCGATTTGGGATTCGTGGCCCCGACGGCGCTGTTGCAGCGATCACCCAGCTGTTCTCGGACGGCAGGGTGGGTCAGGTGGAGCACGTGTACACGATTCCCCAGGCCCGAGGCCGGGGCTACGCCCGGGCTCTGGTCAGCCACGCCGCGGCGGAGGCCTGGAAGGCAGAGCACGAGCTCAGCTTCATCGTGGCCGACGACAACAACTGGCCCAAGCAGCTCTACCGGCGGATCGGATTTGAACCGCTGGGCCGCACCTGGCTGCTGCACCTGCCGGCCGCCCGGGTGGCGGAGCGGAGCTAGGGCGGCGGCGCTTGGCGCGGCGGCCGGGCCTCGCAGCGCTCCTGCTAGCCTTGCGCCCCGCATGCCAACCACCAGCCAACTCATCCGCAAAGGGCGCGTCGCGCCCAAGAAGAAGCTGGCTACCCCCGGCTTGAAGTCAGGCAAGGGGCGCAAGAAGAAGGTGGCGGCGCCGCAGCGCCGTGGCGTGTGCACCCGCGTCTACACGACCACGCCCAAGAAGCCCAACTCGGCGCTGCGCAAGGTGGCCCGCGTGAGGTTGACCAACGGCATGGAAGTTGGCGCGTACATCCCGGGCGAGGGCCACAACCTCCAGGAGCACTCCGTCGTGCTGGTCCGCGGCGGCCGGGTCAAGGACCTGCCGGGCTTCCGTTACAAGGTGATCCGCGGCACGCTCGATGCGGCCGGGGTGGGCGACCGCAAGAAGGCCCGCTCGCAGTACGGCGTCAAGGCGAAGTGAGGCGCTAGCCAATGCCCCGCCGTGCCGCCGCCCAGCTGAGGCCAATTCCGCCCGACCAGGTCCACTACAACCGTCTGGTCCAGCAGGTCATCAACAAGGTGATGCTGGACGGCAAGAAGGCGGTGGCCGAAAAGATCGTCTACGACGCCCTGGCCATCCTGGCCGAGCGCAGCGGTCAAGACCCGGTCGAGCAGCTCGAAGCCGGGGTCAAGGCGCTGACGCCCGTACTGGAGGTCCGCTCCCGCCGGGTCGGTGGCGCCACCTATCAGGTGCCGGTCGAGGTGCCCCAGCGCCGCGCCCGCACCCTGGCCGTCCGCTGGCTGGTCCAGTTCGCCCGGCAGCGACGTGAGAAGTTGATGTCCCAGCGCCTGGCCCACGAGCTGCTGGACGCGCAGCAGCAGCAGGGCTCGGCTTACAAGCGCAAGGACGACATTTACCGCATGGCGCAGGCCAACAAGGCCTTCGCGCACTATCGCTGGTAGCGGCTTCTCGGGGAGGTCGCGCCCCAGGGGTCGGGACTTCGCGCCGCGGTTCGTAGGCGTGCCCCTGCGGTCTGCGAGCCCGTGCGCCAGGCTGCGAGGTCTGCGAACAACTTCCCACGCGCTGGCTCTCCCGACGGCCGTGGGAGATATTGATCGCCTGGCGAGCAAAATCTCCCACCCCGCTCGACCTGGTGAGCTCTTGGGAAGAACTGCGCGCATACGCTGGGCGAGTCCGCCCAGCACGCTCTCGGCCGGGCGCGTTAGAGAGCGGGGCGGCGGGGGCTAGAGAGCGGGGCGGCGGGGGCTGGCAGCGCGGAGCGCGCAAGACCAGCACCCGCCTTCCCAAGAAGGCCGCGAGGGCCGCCCACCACACGGGACCGGGGGCTGCAGTGGACAACCCTCGCCGTGGGAAATGTATCGCCGGGAGCTCGAACCTGGAGGCGGTTGTCAGGATCCGGACGAGAATCCTTAAATCACATGATGGGCGGGGGACACGGTGTCACGCCGGCGCGGTTTGAGGCGGGAGTTAGGTCGACTTCGGCCGGGCGTCCGGGGGAGCCGCGGGAGGAGCTGGGGTGGGCCGCGTCCGCCGACGCGGAGGTCCGAGCAGCATGAAGCCCAGGCCGCAGGTGGCGATCAGAACGATCGCGCCGGCGGTCTCCAGGTACATCCCGGTCGAGGGGGTGGTGCGCGCACTGACGAACTGGCCGCTGGGGCCCCCGATCAGGCCTGAGGCGTGTGAGTCCGGCAGGTCGCCCAGCAGCGCGATCAGGAGCGCCACCAGGCCGGCGATCCCGATGGCCAGCAGCGCAGGGCGGCTGCCCACCCGCAGGACGGACAGTCCGAGCAGCAGGGCCAGGACCGCGATCGGAATCAACGCGTAGGAGTTATGCGGGCCGGTGTTCACGGCCACCGGGGGACTCGAGGCGGTCGCGATCTGCTGCGTGTACAGGGTGGTGAACTCGGCCACCACGAGCAGGAGCGCCCCCAGCAGGGAGCCGAGGAACAGCCCGGCGCCGAGCCGGCCAAACGGCGCCGCCCGAAGCACCCCAGAACCGTGTGAGGACGGGCGATCCCGGCCCTCGGAACCTCCCCCAGACCCCTCGGATCCTCTGCTATATTCGTCCATCGGCCTGGGCGGAGCGCTCACCTGTGCTTGCTCCCAGGCGCGGTGTAAACAAGCAATGGAGAAACTCGCTCCATAAGAAACCGTCCCGTCCCGACAGCCGCGTCGTGAACGGGCCCACTGGGCCCTTTTTCACGTCCGCAGCCGGAACCGGGGATTGCCCCACTACAACACACTTCCATGCCTCGCAAGTTCTCCCTCGAAAACACTCGGAACATCGGAATCATGGCGCACATCGACGCCGGCAAGACGACGACGACCGAGCGCATCCTCTATTACACCGGGCGGACCTACAAGATGGGGGAGGTTCACGAGGGCGCTGCTGTCATGGACTGGATGGCCCAGGAGCAGGAGCGGGGCATCACGATCACCTCCGCGGCCACGACCGCTGAGTGGAAGGGCCACCGGATCAACATCATCGACACCCCCGGCCACGTCGACTTCACGGTCGAGGTGGAGCGGTCGCTGCGCGTCCTGGACGGGGCGATCGCCCTGTTCGACTCGGTGGCCGGCGTCGAGCCCCAGTCCGAGACGGTGTGGCGCCAGGCTGACAAGTACCGCGTGCCCCGGATCGCCTACATCAACAAGATGGACCGGATCGGGGCGGACTTCGAGCGCGGCGTGCAGACGATGGTCGAGCGCCTCGGTGCCCATCCGGTGCCGATCCAGCTCCCGATCGGCTCCGAGGTCAACTTCCGCGGGGTTGTCGACCTGGTGGCCAACCAGGCCATCGTCTACACCGACGAGTTGGGCCTGGAGCAGGATGTCATTGACATTCCGGCCGAGCTGGCCGACGCCGCGGCGGCCGCCCGTGAGTACTTGCTCGAGGAGGTCTCGCACTACGACGACGAGCTGCTCGAGCTGATCCTGGAGGAGAAGGAGATCCCGGTCGAGCGGCTCAAGCAGGCCATCCGCCAGGCCACGCTGGATATCAAGCTGACCCCGGTGCTGTGCGGCAGCTCGTTCAAGAACAAGGGGGTGCAGCCGCTGCTCGACGCGGTGCTGGACTACCTGCCCAGCCCGCTGGACGTCCCGCCAGTCGAGGGTCTTGAGCCGGCCAAGGGCTCAGACAACGGCGGCGAGCAGCCGGCTGCGCGCGAAGCGGCTGACAACGCCCCGTTCGCCGCGCTGGCGTTCAAGATCATGGCTGACCCCTACGTGGGCAAGCTGACCTACTTCCGCGTGTACTCGGGCAAGCTCGACGCCGGCTCGCGGATCCTCAACGTCACCACCGGGCGCACTGAGCGGATTGGCCGCATCCTGATGATGCACGCCAACGAGCGCGAGGAGGTCAAGGAGATCTACGCCGGCGACATCGGGGCCGCGGTGGGGATCAAGCAGGTCTCCACCGGCGACACCCTGGCCGCTCCCGACAAGCCGATCAAGCTCGAGATGATCGAGTTCCCCGAGCCGGTGATCAAGGTGGCGATTGAGCCCAAGACCAAGGCTGACCAGGAGAAGATGTCGATCGCTCTGGGCCGGCTGGCCGAGGAGGACCCGACCTTCCAGGTCCGGACCAACGAGGAAACCGGTCAGACCGAGATCTCCGGCATGGGCGAGCTGCACCTGGAGGTGCTGGTCGACCGCATGATGCGCGAATTCAATGTGGATGCGAACGTGGGACGACCGCAGGTCTCCTACCGCGAGACCATCCGCGGCACGGCCGAGAAAGTCGAAGGCCGGCTGGTGCGCCAGACCGGCGGCTCCGGCCAGTACGGCATCGTCTACATAAACGTGGAACCCGCGCCGGGCGAGGGCTTTGACTTCGTCAACAAGGTCAAGGGCGGCAACATTCCCACGGAGTTCATTCCCGCGGTGGAGAAGGGGATCGAGGAAGCCCTGGAGAACGGCCCCCGGGCCGGCTATCCGATGGTCGATGTCCGCGTCACCCTGACCGACGGCAAGTACCACGACACCGACTCATCGGAGATCGCCTTCCGGGTGGCCGGTTCGCTGGCGCTCAAGGAGGCGGTGCGACGGGCCAAGCCGGTCCTGCTCGAGCCGATCTTCGCGGTCGAGGTGACCACGCCGGAGGAGTTCATGGGCGATGTGATCGGCGACCTGAACCGGCGTCGGGGCCACGTCCAGGGGATGGAGCAGCGAGGTAACGCACAGGTGGTCAGCGCGTACGTGCCGCTGGCTGAGATGTTCGGCTACGCGACCGACCTGCGGTCGACCACCCAGGGCCGTGCCACCTACACGATGCAGTTCGAGAGGTATGACGAAGTGCCCGGCAATATCGCCGAGAAGGTGGTCGGCGAGCTACAGCCGGCCTGAGGCAAGCCCTAACAACTGCATCAGACGGAAACCCTTATATTTGAAAAGTTCGCCGACCAACGGGCGTTGCCCGTGGTGCCCGGCGGAGAAACACTGAGAACTAAGGAGCGACACCAAAGTGGCTAAGGCCAAGTTCGAGCGCGACAAGCCGCACGTCAACGTCGGGACCATCGGTCACATCGACCATGGCAAGACGACGCTGACGGCCGCGATCACCAAGGTCCTCGCAGACAAGTACGGCGGCACCGAGGTGCGGTCCTTCGAGCAGATCGACAACGCTCCTGAGGAGAAGGCGCGCGGCATCACTATCGCCACCTCCCACGTGGAGTACCAGACCCCCAACCGTCACTACGCGCACGTGGACTGCCCGGGCCACGCCGACTACGTCAAGAACATGATCACCGGCGCGGCGCAGATGGACGGGGCGATCCTGGTCGTGTCCGCGGCCGACGGGCCGATGCCCCAGACCCGCGAGCACATCCTGCTGGCCCGCCAGGTGGGCGTCCCCTACATCGTGGTGTTCCTCAACAAGGTCGACATGGTCGATGACGACGAGCTGCTCGAGCTGGTTGAGGTCGAGGTCCGCGAACTGCTGTCCGCGTACGAGTTCCCCGGCGACGACATCCCCGTGATCAGCGGTTCAGCGCTTAAGGCACTGGAGGGCGACGCCGAGCAGGAGGCCAAGATCGTCGAGCTGGCCGAGACGCTGGACAGCTACATCCCCGAGCCCGAGCGCGAGCTGGACAAGCCGTTCCTGATGCCGGTCGAGGACGTGTTCTCGATCACCGGCCGCGGCACGGTGGCCACTGGCCGGATCGAGCAGGGGATCGTCAAGACAGGCGAGACCGTCGAGATCGTGGGCATCAAGGACACCGGCAACACTGTGGTCACCGGCGTTGAGATGTTCCGCAAGATCCTCGACGAGGGTCGGGCTGGCGACAACGTCGGCTGCCTGCTCCGAGGCGTCAAGCGTGAGGACATCGAGCGTGGCCAGGTCTTGTCTAAGCCAGGCTCGATCACCCCGCACACCAAGTTCAAGTCCGAGGTCTACGTGCTCAAGAAGGAGGAGGGCGGCCGCCACACGCCGTTCTTCTCGGGCTACCGGCCTCAGTTCTACTTCCGCACCACCGACGTCACCGGCGTGGCCAATCTGCCCGAGGGCACCGAGATGGTCATGCCGGGTGACAACGTCCAGATGGAGATCGAGCTGATCCAGCCGATCGCCATGGACGCTGGTCTGCGGTTCGCGATCCGGGAGGGCGGCCGCACGGTCGGCTCGGGGATCGTGACCGAGATCAGTCAGTAGTTAGTGGGCGCCGCCTGGAGCGGCGCCCCGTTTTTGTAGAGATACGACCGTTTCGGGGCGGGTCCCGAAGTTAGGGATTCGCCCCATTTCGCTGACATGGCAACGATTGCACAGAACAAAATCCGAATCCGCCTGAAGTCCTACGACACCACGGCGATCGAAACCGCGGCCAAGGAGATCGTGGAGACCGCGACGCGTACCGGTGCCACTGTGTCCGGCCCTGTGCCCTTGCCCACCGAGAAGAACGTGTACTGCGTGATCCGCTCGCCGTTCAAGGACAAGGACAGCCGGGAGCACTTTGAGATCCGCACCCACAAGCGGATGATCGACATCCACCAGCCGACGCCGAAGACGGTCGATTCGCTGCAGCGGCTCGACCACCTCCCGGCCGGGGTGGACATCGAGATCCGTCTGGCTTTGTGAGGCGGCGATGACGGCGATCCTGGCCAAGAAGCTCGGCATGACCCAGCGGTTCGGCGAGGACGGCCACGTGGAGCGGGTGACCGTGCTGGAAGCCGGCCCCTGCCCGGTGACCGGGATTCGGACGCTCGAGCGCGATGGCTACGAGGCGCTGCAGCTGGCGTTTGCTCCGTGCAAGGAGAAGGCACTGACCCGGGCCGAGCTGGGGCATCTCAAGAAGGCGGACGCCTCCGCCCACCGCGTGGTGCGCGAGTTCCGCAACGAGGTGGGCGAGCTGCTGATGGGCCAGACGGTGACCGTCGACGCATTCGAAGCCGGCGACGTGGTCAAGGTTTCCGGCCTGTCTAAGGGCAAGGGCTTCCAGGGCACGATCAAGCGCCACAACTTCAAGAGCGGACCCAAGTCGCACGGCTCGCACAACGTCCGGGCTCCGGGATCGATCGGCGCCTCGGCCACCCCCTCGCGGGTGATGAAGGGTCTGCGCGGCCCCGGACGGATGGGCGGTGGCCGGGTGACCCAGCGCGGGCTGACCGTGGTCGAGGTGATCCCGGATCAGAACCTGTTGCTGCTCCGGGGCGCCGTACCCGGGCCGCGGGGCGGCACCGTGGAGGTGCGCACCGATGCCTAGCGCCCGAAGCCGTTCCGGTCTGAAGGCCCCCAAGTTGGGCGGAGGAACCGTGACGCTCGACGCCACCGCGTTCCAGGCGCGGTTCAACATGCCGCTGGTCCACCAGACCGTGCGCGCGGAGCTCAACGCGCGGCGGCGGGGCACGGCTTCCACCAAGACGCGGGGCGAGGTATCCGGCGGCGGGGCCAAGCCGTGGCGCCAGAAGGGCACCGGCCGCGCGCGGGCGGGATCCAACCGCTCGCCGCTGTGGGCCGGGGGCGGAATCACCTTCGGACCCACCCCGCGCCACTACACGTTCAAGGTCAACCGCAAGGAGCGGCGGGCGGCGCTGCGTAGCGCCCTGTCGCTGCAAGCCGGGCGCGAGTCGCTGGCCGTGTTCGACGCCGGAGCCTTCACCGCACCCTCCACTGCGCAGGCCGTGAAGCTGCTCAATGACTGGGATCCCGCGGAGCCCGTGCTGGTGGTCTTGGCTGCCGAAGAGGCGGACGCCGGGAAGTCATTCCGGAACATCAAGCGGACCGAGGCGGTGCCGGTCGAGGACGTGGGCGTGGCCGATCTGATCGGTGCGGCGTCGGTGCTGGTCTCCGAGGCCGCGCTGAGCACACTGAGCGCGCGGGCCGGCTCCGCACCGGCCGCGCCCCGCTCGGAGGCACCGCGCGCCTCGGACGCCGATCACGAGACCCCTGCTCCGGACGCGAGTGCCTCCGACGCGGACGCGCCCTCCGCGGCCAGGCCAGAGGAGGATGCCTGATGGAGCCCACTCAGGTGATCATCCGCCCGGTCATCTCGGAGAAGAGCTTCGCCCTGGCCGAGGCCGGCAAGTACACGTTCCGGATCCACGATCGGGCCCACAAGACCGAGGTCCGGCAGGCCGTCGAGCAGTTGTTCGACGTCGGCGTGGTCGGGGTGCGCACGGCGTGGGTGGACTCCAAGCCCAAGCGGCGGGGCTACACCTCGGGCCGGTCGCGGCGCTGGAAGA
>DASZGO010000096.1:0-1892 GCA_035938755.1 Solirubrobacteraceae bacterium
GCGCTGGATGACCAGGCAGATGGCGGTGCCCACCTTGAGCTTCTCGGTCGCCGTAGCCGCCGCGGTGAGCGCCACGAACGGGTCGAAGGTGCGGCTGTATTCGGGTGGCAGCTCGCCGCCGGCCGGATACGGAGTCTGGCGAGAGGCGGGGATGTGCGAGTGCTCGGGGAACAACAAACACTCAAACCCGCGCTCCTCTGCCATCCGGCCCAGAGTCGCGGGATCCTGGGCCTCCGTGGTGGGAAAGATGCCGAGGCCGAATTTCATCTCAGCGCAAGGTATCCGATCCGCCGCGCGCTACCTTAGAGATATGGCTACAGACAAGATCGAAGTGACGCGCCAGGTGGAGCTCACAGACGAGCAGTGGCGCGAGCGTCTCACCCCAGAGCAGTACCAGACCCTGCGCCGCCAGGGCACTGAGCGAGCGTTCACCGGCGAGTACTGGAACGTCAAGGAGGACGGCGTCTACCGCTGCGCCGGCTGCGGCGCCGAGCTGTTCGATTCCAAGACCAAGTTCGACTCGGGGACCGGATGGCCGAGCTTCTACGAACCGGCGGTGGCCGAGAGCGTCGAGCTGCGGCCCGACCGCAGCCTGTTCATGGCTCGCACCGAGGTGGTCTGCCGCCGTTGCGGTGGCCATCTGGGTCACGTGTTCGACGACGGACCGGCCCCCACCGGGCAGCGCTTCTGCATCAATTCCAGCGCGCTGGAGCTCGAGCCGCAGAAGGACTAGGGCGGTGCCGCCGCGGACGGGCGGCCGGGCCGCCCCCTTGAACGGGCCTCAGCGGGGTCTACGACGTTCACGCCACCACACGAATCCGATCGTGCCAATCAGCATCAGTACCAGGACGATGGCGCCGGCGATCCCGAGGTCCTGGAGCACTCCGGTCGCCGCCTTGCCCAGGAAGTAGCCGACCAGCCCGAAGGTCAGGCCCCAGCTGATCCCGCCCAGGGCGTTCCAGAAGAAGAACACGCGGGCTGGCATGCGGTTGATTCCGGCCAGCCACGCCGCGGCGAACCGCACCAGCGCGATCCACCGAGCGAAGAACACCGCCTTGGGGCCGTGTCGCTCGAAGAACTCGTCGCCGTAGGTCACGGCGCGC
This sequence comes from Solirubrobacteraceae bacterium, assembly GCA_035938755.1. Taxonomy (GTDB): domain Bacteria; phylum Actinomycetota; class Thermoleophilia; order Solirubrobacterales; family Solirubrobacteraceae; genus Palsa-465. Next base: position 1,104 of record DASZGO010000096.1, read on the forward strand.
AACCGGTAGGCGTGCAGGGGCCCCTTGGCCACCACCACGTCCCGGCCGAAGCGGCGGCCCAGGAAGTAGCCGAGGTTGTCCCCGATGATGGCCGAGGCGATCCCGATCACGAGTACCAACCAGATCTGGAGCTTGCCCTGGCTGGCCAGGACCGCCGCCAGCACCAGCGCAGTCTCCCCCGGCGACGGGATGCCCATCGACTCCAGCCCGATGATCGCCGGCAGCAGATAGCCGAGACTGCTCGAGATGCCAAAGACCGCCGCCAGCGCGGCGATCACGGCCCAGGGTTGCGCAGGCGGGCCAGCAGGGAGAGGCCGGCGGGCAGACTGCGACCCCGTCGCAGCAAGCGGGCCTCGGCGCGCATGGGCATGTCGAACACGGAGTTCAGCCACGGCGGCCCGAGTTCGACGTTGGGTGTGTAGCCGTCCTCCAGGCGCTTGCGGCGCTGGGCCAGGCGGACGACGGCGGCCGGGGCCAGAGGCAGGCTGTTGAAGAAGGTCATCCGGTCCACCTGCCAGCCGGCGTCCCGGGCCGGCCCGGCCAGCGTGGCCCGGTTGTAGCGGCGGAAGTGGTGGTTGGCCACGTCGTGCAGCGACCACAGGGTCTGGTAGGCCGGCACGGTGAGGAGCAGCCAGCCCCCGGGCTTGGACACCCGGCGCAGCTCGGCCAGCGCCCGGCGGTCGTCCGGGGTGTGCTCGATCACGTCCAGGGACGTGATCAGGTCGAAGGTGTCGTCCTCCCAGGGCAGCTCTTCCAACCGGCCGACCTCGACCTCCCCGCAATCCCGCT
>DASZGO010000097.1:0-5476 GCA_035938755.1 Solirubrobacteraceae bacterium
AATGTGTTGGCGGGGTCCTCCAGCAGTCGCCGGGCCTCGTCGATCTCCTCATCGCTGGCTCCCAGAGCGAGCATCCGGTCCCGCAGCCGTTCCACCGTCAAAGACAGGATTCGCGCGATCAGCGAGCCGCCCGGTCCTTCGCTCGCCACCTGTTCGGAGTGCTCGTCAACCAGACCGGCTGCCTGCAGGTCGCCGGCCAGGCGGGCGCCAGAGCGGGGATCCCAGCCACCGCTGATGAGCGCGTCCAGGAACACCGACCGCGTGCGCTCCCAAGTGGGACTGCTGGGCGATACGGCGACCGTGCTGAAGTCGGGATCCATCGCCGCGACCCAGCCGCCGGGACGCACTGACCGCGAGAGGCGCGTCAGCGCGCGCACCCGCGAGGGTAGGTGCATGAGCAGAAGGCGCGCGTAGGCCAGATCGAACGCGTCTTGCGGCAGCGGGTCCCCGAGCACGTCCGCCCGGCGCACCTCGATCCGCTCGTCCGCCAGGTCATCGAGCAGACTCGTGTCGATGTCGACCGCCAGCACCGTCCCGGTGCTGCCCACCCGCTCGGCCAGGAGCCGGGTCAATGAGCCCCCGCCTGCCCCGGCATCAAGACAGCGCCAGCCCTCCCCCACGCCCATCAGGTCGAGTTGGCGAAGGCTCAGCGGGTCGTGGAATTCCTGGATTAGCTGCAAGCGCGACCGCTCGAGCTCCGGCGCACTGCTCTGTGAGAGTAAGTAGGTCACGAGATCCGGTGACCTGAATGCTCCAGCGCCGGGCCCGTCCGGTCAACCGCGCTCACCCGCCGAGGAACCGATGAGGAGCGCGAACTTGGGCGCCAAACTTCGGCATGGGCTACTTGGATCGCCAAAGTTCGCAGGGCACGGCGCGCCTTGGCGGGCCGCACCCCGCGCAACTACTTCAGTTCGACGCCGGCGCCGGCCTCCTCGAGCTCGGCCTTGAGCTTGTCGGCCTCCTCGCGCTCGAGCCCTTCCTTGACCGGCTTGGGCGCCTCGTCGACCAGCGCCTTGGCCTCCTTGAGGCCCAGGCCGGTCGCCGCACGGACGACCTTGATCACCTGGATCTTCTTGTCGCCGGGTCCGGTCAGGATCACGTCGACGGTGCTCGACTCCTCTTCAGCCGCTCCGTCAGCGGCGCCCGGGGCTGCCGCCGGCGCTGCTGCGGCAACCGCCGCGGCCGAGACGCCGAACGCCTCCTCGAGTGCCTTAATGCGCTCAGAGAGCTCGAGCACCGAGATGCTCTTGAGTTCGTCGATCCATTGTTCTGTCGTGGCCATTAGTCCTCCTTAGATGCCTCCGCCTCACCAACGGAGGCGTCTGTTTCTTTTTCAGCTTGTGGTTCTGCGGCCGTGTCCTCCGAGTCGGCAGCAGGCTCGGCAGCCGCCTCGGGCTCGGCCGCGGGCTCCGCGTCGGCAGCCGGTTCGGCCGCGGCCTCCGGCTCAGCAGCAGGCTCTGCGTCGGCTTCCGGCTCAGCGGCGGAGGACGTGTCCGCGTCCGAGGCGATCGCGTCCGGAGCCGCGGCCTCCCCATCGGTCTCGGAAGGCGTTGTTGCCTCGGACGGGGATGCGTCCGCAGCTGGCGCCTCGCCAGAAACCAAACCCTGCTCCGCGATCTGCCCCAGCTGGACAGCCAGACCCGAGATCAGTGCGTTCAGCGTCCGGACCAACCCGCTCAGCGGCGCGGCGATCGTGCCCACGAGCTGGGCGTGGAGCACCTCGCGGGCGGGCAGGCGCGCCAGGGACTTGAGTTCGTCGGCGCTCAGCGTCGCCCCGTCCAGCAGGCCGCCCTTGAACTGGAGCGTGTCCAGGGCCCGGGCGGTGTCGTTCAGCGCCTTAGCGGCGAGGGCGGCGTCGCCGGCCACGAAGGCCAGCGCGGTGGGACCCTCCAGCAGCGACTTCAGTGCCTCGACGCCGGCGGCGTCGGAGGCCCGCTCGGTCAGAGAGTTCTTGACGATCCGAAAGCGGGTGTCCGCATCACGCAGCTTGGCCCGCAGGTCCGCCACCTCGGACACCGAGATCCCGCGATAGTCGACGGCGAAGATGGCGTCGGCCGAGCGCATCTGCTCGGCGAGTTCTTCGACTAGGGCTGCTTTCTGGTCTCGGTTCATCGTTCCACCTGTTCCGGACTTCCGCGCTCATCGCGCCGCCGGAGGTCTCCGGTAGAGAAGCTTCGGGTCTGAGTCTACGCGGCCGCGGGCTCGTCGACGATGTCGCGGGTCCGCGAGGGGTCGACCTTGATTCCCGGCCCCATCGTGGTGGTCAGCGTCACGGAGCGGAGGTAGCGCCCCTTGGCCGCCGAGGGCTTGGCCCGGACCAGCTCGTCAATTACCGCCGCGTAGTTCTCCAGCAGCGCCCGCGCTTCGAAGTCCCGCTTGCCAATCACCAGATGGACGATGGCGTTGCGGTCGGTGCGGTACTCCACCTTGCCCGACTTGGACTCCCCGACGGCCTTGGCCAAGTCCATGGTGACCGTGCCGACCTTGGGGTTGGGCATCTTGCCCGCCGGGCCGAGGATGCGGCCCAGCCGGCCCACCACCGGCATCAGGTCAGGCGTGGCGATGGCCACGTCAAAGTCGTCGAAGCCATCCTGGATCTTCTGGGCCAGGTCCTCGGCGCCCACCACGTCGGCGCCAGCCTCCTCGGCCTCCCGCGCCTTGTCGCCCTGGGCGAACACGGCTATCTTGACGTCCTTGCCCAACCCGTTGGGCAAGGCGATCGTCCCGCGCAGCTGCTCGTCGGCGTGCCGGACGTTCAGGCCGGTGCGGACATGGATCTCGACGGACTCGTTGAACTTGGCGTGCGAGAGCTCCTTGGTCAGGGAGATGGCCTCGGCCGGCTCGTACTCCCGCTCCCGGTCGATCTGCTTCAGCGCGTCCTCGTGGGCTTTTCCGTGCTGGCTCATGGCTAGATCACGTCCACTCCCATCGAACGCGCGGTGCCGGCGATGATCTTGGCCGCGGCGTCGACGTCGTTGGCATTGAGGTCGTTCATCTTGCGCTCGGCGATCTGGCGGAGCTGATTCTGGGTGATCTGCCCCACCTTCTCCCGGTGGGGCTCGCCGGATCCCTTCTCCAAGGACAGGGCCTGCTTGATCAGCACCGCGGCGGGAGGGCTCTTGGTCTCGAAGGTGAACGACCGGTCCTCGAAGACGGTGATGACGACGGGGATCACGGTCCCCGCGTCGGACTGCGTCTGCGCGTTGAACGCCTTGACGAACTCCATGATGTTCACGCCGTGCTGACCCAGGGCGGGGCCCACGGGCGGCGCCGGCGAGGCCGAGCCGGCCGGCGCCTGCAGCTTGATCTGAGTGAGGACTTTCTTGGCCATTACACGCGTGTAGAGATTAGATCTTCTTGACCTGATCGAAGCCCACCTCGACCGGGGTCTCCCGACCGAAGATCGACACCAGCACCTTGAGGCGCTGGGCGTCCTCGTTGACTTCGGAGATCTCGCCGGAGAAGTCCGACAGCGGCCCGGAGATGACCTTGACCGACTCGCCGATCGAGAACTGGGCCCGGCTGCGCGGACGCGCCTCCTGCTCCCGGTGGAGCAGGCGGTTGACCTCGTCCTGGGTCAGCGGCACCGGCTCGTTGGACGCGCCGACGAACCCGGTAACGCCCGGCGTCCCCTTGACCAGGCTCCAGGAGTCCTCGTTGAGATCCATGTTGACCAGCACGTAGCCCGGCATCGTGCGCTTCTCGACCGTGACCTTCTGGTTGTCCTTCATCTCGGACACCGACTCGGTGGGTACGACGATCTGCCGCACCGCGCGCTGCTGGTTCAGCGAGACCACGCGGTGCTCAAGGTTCTGCTTGACCTTGTTTTCGTGCCCTGAATAGGTATTGACGACGTACCAGCGAAACATGTGAATGCTGACTGTAGGAGCCGGCTACTTGAGGATGAAGTCCATCAGCTTCGACGCGAGCCCGTCCGCTGCTGCCAGATACAGGCCGGCGACGATGACGAAGCCAATGACGACGCCGGTGGCCTGCACCACCTGGCGGCGATCCGGCCACTGTACTCGTTGGAGCTCGCGCCAGCTTCCCTGGAGAAAGCCGATCAGGCGCCCGTGGGTCCGGGTCCGGTGCTCCACAGCCCCGTGCCGGGCGGGCACGACCTCCTCGCCGAACTGTTCCTCCTGCTCGGCCTTGGCCTCCAGGTCCTCCTCAGCCTCGCGCTCTTCCTCGGCCTCGAGCTCCTCCTCGGTTATGGGCTCCTCGTCGGGCTCGGGCTCGGGCCGGCCGACCGCCAGCTGCGCCTCGGCCAGCTCCACGTCGGGCGCTGCGTGCTCGATCGGATCCGGCGTGGCGTCCTCGAGGTCGGCCGCAGCCAGTCGCGCCCGGCTCCCACTGGGGGCCGGCTGCCGACGAGCCCGTCGCTCCTTTGCGCGTTTGCGGTTGCGCGCCACGCCAGCCTCTGATCAGCTCAGCGCGTCTCGCGATGAGCCCTGTGGCAGCGACACCAGCGGCAGTATTTGCGCAGCTGGATCCGCTCAGGGTTGTTGCGCTTGCTCTTGTTGGTCTGGTAGTTCCGGCGCTTGCACTCCTCGCAGGCGAGGGTGACAGCGATCCGGACATCTCCGCGGGCCATCTCGATCTTCCCGTTCGGCGTGGTCAGAACTCGGGCGACCCGAATGCGGGCGCGGCCAATTACGCCGCCTGGCGCCAGCTTTCAGTGTAGCCATTCCCCGTCGCCCGGAATGTCCGACCCGCTGGGGCCTGTGAGCCGTCCTGGGGGTCCCGCGCGCGTACTAGTTGGTTCGGTCGTAGTGGTAGACGACCAGCGAGCCGTCCTGGAACCCAACCGAGATCGTGAAGTCCGCGGTGGTGTCCGCGGCCAGCGTGTAGGCGTAGGTCTGCTCGACGGTGGGGCTCCCCTTGTAGTGGACGATCACCTCCAGAGCGAGGTCAGGCGCGAGCACAGACATCGCATCGGGATCGTCCTGGTCCGGCTGGACGTCGCTGATCGTCTCCCCGATGGTGATCCCCGACCAGCCCTTACCCGCAATCAGGGTCGTGGGGATCTGCCAGAGACGCGATAAACAGCTATTCCACCAGCTCAGCGGGCAGCAGCTCGGTGTCCACGAACCGATCGCCGCGTAGCAGGCGGACCGGCAGCGGACGGCCTATGGAGGCGTCGTTCATCAGCTTCTGGACGTCATCGGCTCGCTCCACCGGTCGGCCCCCGATCTCCACCAACAGGTCCTCAGGCCGCAGGCCGGCCCGCTGGGCCGGGCTGTCCGGCGCCACCTCGACCACCTCGAGACCGGCCGTCCGGCCCAGACGAGTCCGCGCGTGGGGCGGCAACGGCCTGGGGCCTCCGGCAATGCCGATGTAGGCCCGGCGGACGCGGCCGTCGCGCATCAGAGCGCCGATGATCTGGCGCGTGGCGGTGTTGATCGGGACGGCCAGTCCCAGCCCGACGCCGGCCACGGCGGTGTTGATCCCCACCACCCGGCCGTGGCTGTTCACC
>DASZGO010000098.1:0-2369 GCA_035938755.1 Solirubrobacteraceae bacterium
GGTGATCAGCGCGAAGAACCGCTCGGAGTCGGTCTCTCCCTGTACGCCGGCCATGGCGGGGCCCAGCTCCTGCTCCAGCGCCGGCAGGTCCTCGATCACCCCGTTGTGGGCGAACAGCCGGCCCTGCTGCTCGAACGGATGGGTGTTCTCCGGGGACACGGCGCCGGTTGAGGCGTAGCGAACGTGGGCCACGAACGTGCGCGAGCTGGCCTCGCGGGCCGCCCGCGCGAACAGCTGATCCTCGTAGGCGGCCATCGGCTGCTTCTGCACCACCGGGGCGCCGGTGTCCTCGTAGAACCCCAGCCCGGTCCCGTCCGGCTCGCGCCGGCTCTGTTCGGCCAGCGAGTCCGGCGCCTCGAGCAGCCAGAACGTGGCTCGCACGCGCTCGGGCCCGCCGCTCATCCCGAACAGTCGGCACATCTGGCCCCGACGGTATTAGATTGCCCGCTATGACGCGCAATGCAGAAGACGGCATGGGCCTGGCCACACGGGTCGCGCTCGAGTCCCGCTCGGCGGTCCATGCGTGGCGGGCCGGGATGATTGCCCTCGATCGACCCGACCGGGCGCGGCGGATTCTGCAGGCCATGCAGACCCTGGGCCAGCTGGGTGCCGCGATCGCCATCGCGGGCATCCGTCACGGCGACCGGATCGGGCTGATCGACGAGCTCGGGGCGCTGTCGTTCGCCGAGCTCGACACGCGCTCCGACGCGCTGGCCTGCGCCCTGCGAGAGCGCGGCCTGCGGGAGGGGGAGACCGTGGGGATCCTGTGCCGCAACCACCGCGGGTTCATGGACGCCAGCTTCGCCGCCGGCAAGCTGGGAGCCCGCGCCCTGTACCTGAACACCGACTTCGCCGGCCCGCAGCTGCTCGACGTGTCCCGGCGTGAGGACGTACGCCTGCTGATCGCCGACCAGGAGTACGACGAGCTGATCGCTCCCGTGCAACCCCCCCTGGGCCGTCTGGTGGGTTGGTCCGAGGACCCGGGTGGCCAGGACACCGTGGAGGGGCAGATCGAGGCCCATCGGGGCCAGGAGCCACCGACGCCCGTGGAGCCGGGGGCGGTGGTGCTGCTGACCAGCGGGACCACCGGGACGCCGAAGGGGGCCCCGCGCCACCAGCAGGAAACCTCGTTGCACCCGATCGGCGCGCTGCTGTCCAAGGTCCCCTACCGCGCCCGCGAGTCCACCTATGTCGCAGCCCCCATGTTCCACGGGCTGGGGTTCACCCAGATGGTGCTGTCGGTCACCCTGGGCTGCACCACGATCGTGCACAGGCGGTTCAAGCCTCAGCGGGTGCTGGACACGATCATGCGGCGGCGACCCACCAACCTCGCCGTGGTCCCGGTGATGCTCCAGCGCATGGTCACGCTCGTGGAGGAGCACCCCGGCCGCTGGGACACCAGCTCGCTGCGCATCGTGTTCTCCTCGGGCTCGCAGCTGGAGGCCGAGCTGGTGCGCCGGGCTCAGCGGGTGCTGGGCGACGTCCTCTACAACTTCTACGGCTCGACCGAGGTGGCCTGGGCCACGTTCGCCACCCCGGAGGACCTACGGGCCGCGCCGGGCACCGCCGGCCGCCCGCCGTTCGGGACGATCGTGCGGCTGTACGACGCCGACGGGCGGCCGGTTCAGGGCGATGGTGTGGTGGGCCGGATCTTTGTGGGCAACGGGTTCCAGTTCGACGGCTACACGGGCGGGGGCAACAAGGAGATCATCGACGGGCTGATGAGCACGGGCGACGTGGGCCACTTCGACGCCGACGGCCGCCTATTCGTCGATGGGCGGGACGACGACATGATCGTGTCGGGCGGGGAGAACCTATTCCCCGGCGAGGTGGAGGAGCTGCTGATCACCCACGAGGCGATCGAGGAGGCTGCGGTTATCGGCGTGGACGATCCCGAGTTCGGCCAGCGGCTGGCCGCCTACGTAGTCCTGCGCACGGGCCGGGAGCTGGGCGAGGAGGAGGTCAAGGAGTTCGTCAAGGCCAACCTGGCCCGGTACAAGGTTCCGCGGGACGTCCACTTCCTGGACGCGCTGCCCCGGAACCCCACGGGCAAGGTGCTCAAGCGTGAGCTGCGCCAGTCCCAGGCCGCCGCCTAAGAGGGGGGGGCCGCCGCGCTGTGAGCCGCCGACCCGAACAATGGCGATTTGGTTAACCCATGGCGAACCGATTCGCCAAATTTGGGTCGCTCACAGCCTAAGCCGGTTCACAAGTTGGCTTTAGAGAAGCCGAAGCAGGTGTGCCAAAGTTTGGGGCCGTGAACCGGTTTCTTCGCACGGCGCCGATGCGGCAGCTGCTGGGCGTACTGCTGGGAGTGTGCGCGGTGATCGCCCTGGGCTCGACGCTGGCCGTCGCGGCCACGAGCGGAGGGC
>DASZGO010000099.1:0-3687 GCA_035938755.1 Solirubrobacteraceae bacterium
GCGTCGGGCTTGGCCGCCGGAATCGATTCAGCCGCTCATCTGGCGGCGCTGGACAGCGGCGGGCGAACGATCGCGGTCATTGGCACCGGACTCCTCAAGTGTTACCCCCCGCAGAACGCGGCTCTGCAAGCGCGAATCGCGAGTCAATGCGCGGTGATCTCCCAGTTCTGGCCTGAGGCACCGGCCACGCGTAAGAGCTTCCCGCTGCGCAACGCGGTGATGTCTGGGATCTCGCTGGCCACCGTGGTCGTCGAGGCGTCACCCACCAGCGGCGCCCGGACCCAGGCCCGGCTGGCCCTGGCTCACGGCCGGCCGGTGCTGCTGGCTGACTCACTCCTGCGCCAGGACTGGGCGCGCGAGCTGTCCCGACGGCCCGGGACGCACGTAGTCGGCTCGCCGAACGAGGTGACGGAGGTCGTCGGACGGATCATGGCGCCGGGCGCTCTCGTGGCCTGAGCTAGCCGTGCCGTCGGTCCGTGAGCTGACCGCGCTGTATGAGAATTTCATGCTCACGCCGCTGCCCGGACCCGAGGTCTGCGACGTCTGCTTCAACCTCACCGCCGGCTACCAGCGCTGTTACGCCTGCGCGCACGGCCACCGGGCGCTCGATGCGGTCGTGCCGGTCTCCTACAGCGTCGCCGGCGAGCAGCTTCACCACGCCTTGGCCTGCTACAAGCGGCTGACCGGGGACGTTGCGCGGCGACTGGGCGTCGAGCTGGCGGCCGTGCTGTGGCGGTTCCTGGCCGACCACGAGAGGTGCCTGGCCCACGCCTCCGGAGTCCGGTCCTTCCAGGTTGCGACCACGGTTCCGTCGGGAGACCGGGAGCGCGACGAGCCACACCCGCTGCGCTGGATCGCCGGTCACCTGGTCGCGCCAACTCGCGAGCGTTACGAGCGCCTGCTCAGGCGATCCGGTGCGCGGGTCGAGGCCAGGGCCTTCGACGCAACTCGGTACGAGCCCGTTCGCAAGCTCAGCGGAGAGGCGGTGCTGCTGGTCGACGACACCTGGACGACCGGCGCAAACGCGCAAAGCGCGGCGGCCGCACTCAAAGTGGCGGGAGCGGGGGCGATCGGAGCGGTGGTGCTCGGCCGTCACGTCAACCGCCATTGGGACGAGAACAATCGCCGGCTGCAGGCCCTGCCCCCGTTCGACTGGGCGCGGTGCGCGCTGTGTGCCGGGTCAGCCGGCTTGGGCCCGAGCCTCGCTGACAGCAGCTCCCACGCCTAACGTCCAGGGATCGCCGTGGCCGAACAACATGATGTCGGCGTCGATCGGCTCGAGCGCGTCCAGGGACTGGAGAGCCGTCTGATTGGACTCGTTGAACGGGCGCGGCATCAGCTGCGGCCCGCGCCGACCCGTCATCGGGCTCCAGGCGCACATGGCGTCGCCGACGAACAGGGCGCGGTGGGCTTCGAAGTGGAATGCGCAGTGGCCGAGGGTGTGACCAGGGGTGGGGATGACCTGCGGTTGCCCTGGCACGTCGAGCACCTCTCCGCTGGAGAACTTCTCGGCGCCGTTGAACGACGGCGGGCGTCCCCCTCCGTTGCTCGTCATCACCACCATCATCCCCCACAGCGTGGGCCGCCAGAGCTGGGGCAGGATGTGCACCGGGGCGGCATCGCCGGACTTCGCCCCCGGGCGGCGCAACTTCGGCTCGTCAGTCGAGTGGATCAGCACGCGGGCGCCCGCCTGGTGTAGAGCGCCGGCCAGGCCGGTGTGATCGGCGTCGGAGTGGGTGAGGATCAGGGCTTCAACCGCGTCCGGGGACACCCCGAGCTCGGCGAGGTCCGCTTCCAAGCTGTTGCGGAAGCCGGGCAGTCCGGCATCGATCGCCGTGTATCGACCCTCGTCCTCCAGGACGTACCAGTTCACCTTGGGGTGGCCGAGACGATGGATTCCCGGAGCCACGTCGCGTGAGACGACCATAGCCGCGATCCTATACCGAAGCTACGCTTCCGCCGGGCGCATGGTGTTGACCGATCCGGCGCGCTACACCGCTGCCCGCCACGCGGCGTTCGCACGCAGCGTTCTGGCCCTGCTCCGCCGCGCCGACGGATAAGGTCAGCGCTTAAGTGACGACGGGGACCCGCTTCCTAGGTCCCCGTCGTGTATCCCATTGACGCGCCCACGGCCGGGTTGGACACGTCGGCGGGACGTTGTTACAGGTGCTGGAACCGGCCGGAAGGCGGAAAGTTGCGGCCGAGGCTCAGCTTTGCGGCTGCTTTACTTCGCAGTTCCCCTCCGGGGGCGTAGCTCAGTTGGTTAGAGCGCCGGCCTGTCACGCCGGAGGTCGCGGGTTCGAGTCCCGTCGCTCCCGCTTTAGAAGTGCCTGGAAATCGGGTACTTCTAAAGCGCTGCTGCGACGAGCCGATCGCCCAGCACGGCAGGCTCGTCGTCGACAGGTGGTTCGAAAGAGACCCGGTTGCGCCCGGCGAGCTTGGCCTCGTAGAGCGAGCGATCGGCGGCCTCAAACATAGGCGCGAACTCAAGCCCCTCGCCAGAGGCGGCGCCTACTCCGAACGAGGCGGTCACGTGTAGGCCGGCCGGCTCAGATCGCTCGATCGCGCGTCGCGCACGTTCGGCAATCTCGCAGCCGACGGTCAGCCCGGCGCCCGGGAGGACCAGCAGCAGCTCCTCGCCGCCAATCCGGTAAAGCAGCTCGAACGAGCGCAGCGCCTCACGCAGCGCGGACGCCACGTCCCTGAGCACCGCGTCGCCCCGCGCGTGGCCGTGTGCGTCGTTTACCTGCTTGAACTTATCGAGGTCGAACACGACGAGCGCCACCGGCTGTCCGCCCAGCCGCGCCTGCTCGGCTACCTCGAGAAAACGTCGCTCCAGACCTTTGCGGTTGAGTAGCCCGGTCAGCGGGTCGAGCACCGCCTCACGGCGCGAGCGTATCTCGGCGTCCAGCAGCGGGCGCTGTGAGGCGGCGAGCGCTCCGATTAGCACGACCACCCCGATCAAGTCCGCCGGGTCGCGTATCAACGCGCTCGCTGAGGCCAGCACGGTCGCGAGGACGAGTCCGCCGGTGGAAAGCGCTGCAATGGCGACGAACACCGGCAGCCGGAAGCGAGCCGCGGCGACCACGATCGGGATCGCCACCCAGGGCAGGGCCGGACTGCCCACACCGCCGCTGAGACCAACGCCGACGACGATCAGCGTCACGTGGAGCGCCAGTGATCCGGCGACGAGACGCTCGGGCCGCTGCGCGCGGGCCAGCAACCGATCGGTCGCCACCAACGGCCCGGCGGCGACTGCCACCACGACGACTGGCCACCAGCCGACCCACGGCACCAAGACGAGCACGCCGACGCCGAGGAGCAGGGCCACAAGCAACCGCGCGCGGCGGACGGCCGGACTCATGTCGGTCAAGCGGGCGCGATCCGCCTGCGTCGGACACAACCAGCCCCCGTCGTAGCGGTCCTGTCCGGCTTGTGTTCGATCCACCAGTCGAACCCCGCGGGGCTCACTGGGCTGCCGCGTCGCCAATGAGTCCTTCGTCGTCATCGGCTACGTGATCCGGACAGCAGCTGCGTCGCTGGCTAAAGCTCCGTCCGGTGAGACGGCTCGCACGACGATTTTGTGGACACCCGTCGCGGACCGCTTCGTGATCCGCGTGATCCAGTACGCGTGACCGGACATATGAGCCCCTTCCAGAGGCGGCTTCCCGAGCCCGGCGGTGTGAC
>DASZGO010000100.1:0-1581 GCA_035938755.1 Solirubrobacteraceae bacterium
AGGCCGGTTCCGTAATCCGCTGAGCACCGAGGAGCAGAAGGCGCTGCTCAAGCGGCTGACCGAGGTGGACGCCCTGGAGCGCTTCATGCACAAGGCCTACCTGGGCCAGAAGCAGTTCTCGGTCGAGGGGCTGGACATGACCGTGCCGATGTTGGATGAGCTGATCCAGCTGTCTGCGGGCCAGGGGGCGCGGGAGGTCGTACTGGGCATGGCCCACCGGGGCCGGCTCAATGTCCTGGCCCACAACCTGGGCCGCCCCTACGACACCATCTTCGCCGAGTTCGAGGGGACTTCGACCCTCCAGGCCGTAACCACCATCCCGCAAGGTGGCACTGGCGACGTGAAGTACCACCACGGGGCCCAGGGCTCCTACCAGCTGCGGGGCGGCGAGTCCGTGATCGTCCGGCTGGAGTCGAACCCGAGCCACCTGGAGTACGTGGCCCCGGTCGTGGCCGGTGCGACCCGGGCCGCGCAGACCACCCGCCAGGGGCCGCACGTGCATCGGGACACCAACGCCGCCGTGCCGGTGATTCTTCACGGTGACGCCTCCTTCCCCGGCCAGGGCGTGGTGGCCGAGACGCTCAACCTGCAGGCGCTGGACGGCTACACCGTGGGCGGCACGGTCCACCTCATCCAGAACAACCAGGTGGGCTTCACCACCGATCCCGACGATGCTCGCTCCACCACCTGGGCGTCGGACCTGGCCAAGGGCTTCGACGTCCCGATCATCCACGTCAATTCGGACGACGTGGCGGCCTGCGTCGCGGCGGTCCGGCTGGCCTTCGCCTTCCGCCAGGAGTTCGGCCACGACGTCCTGATCGACCTGATCGGCTATCGCCGCTTCGGACACAACGAGGCCGACGAGCCCGCCTACACCCAGCCCAACATGTACCGGGCGATCAAGCAGCACCCACCGGTGCGCGAGTTGTTCGCCCACCAGCTGATCGAGCAGGACGTGGTCTCAGAGCAGGAATCGACCGAGATGACCGACGAGGTGTGGGCGGAGCTGTCGGACGCCCATCAGATGCTCAAGGACCGGATCAAGGCGGCCAAGGACCTTGAGCACGCGACCGGCGAGTACCAGCTGGATCGCACGCCCTCGCCGGAAGTCAAGACCGCAGTGGCCGCGGAGCGGCTGCACGTTCTGGGCGAGGAGCTGTTGTCGGTGCCCGACGGGTTCATCGTGCATCCCAAGCTGCTGCGCCAGCTGGAACAGCGGCGCGAGGCGTTGGAGTCGGACCCCGCCCACCCGGGGATCATCTGGGCCCACGCCGAGAGCCTGGCTTTCGCCTCGCTGCTGACCGAGGGACTTCCCATCCGGCTCACCGGACAAGACACCGAGCGGGGGACCTTCAGCCAGCGTCACCTGGTGCTCCACGACGCCAAGACCGGCCAGGAGTACTCCCCGATCCAGCATCTGCCGGGGGCGCTGGCCCCGATGGAGCTGCACAACAGCCCGCTGTCCGAGGTGGCCTGCGTGGGGTTCGAGTACGGCTACTCCCAGGAGGCGCCGGAGACGCTGGTGCTGTGGGAGGCCCAGTTCGGCGACTTCGTCAACGCCGCCCAGGTGATCGTGGACCA
>DASZGO010000101.1:0-8259 GCA_035938755.1 Solirubrobacteraceae bacterium
GACTGGTGATCGCGGACGGGCGCCGGGGGACCAGAGTCGCCCCTCGGCCGGCCCTGTGGGTGCCGACAGCGACGCGCCCCGCCCCGGGCGACGCGGATGGCGGTCGGCGCGACCTGGCCGTGGGTCTGCCCGATCCTGCGCGGTTGCTGCCTGTCGGCCCCGCCCTGGCTCGCATCGACGCTGAACGCAAGCTCGGACTCGATACTCCCGATCCCGAGTTGCTGGAGCTGGCCCGCGCCGCATTCGCAGCCGACGGACTGCCCGCGGAGGCGGTGGCCGTGACCTCGGGCGCGTTCGACGCGATCGAGCGCGTGCTCCAAGCCCACCTCCGGCCCGGCGACCGCGTGATCGTGGAGGATCCCACGTACCCGCCGATCCGCGATCTGCTGCGTGCTCTCGGCCTGGTCGAGATGCCGGTCCCGGTCGATGAGCACGGCTTCCAGGCTGAGCCGTTTGCCGCCGCGCTGGCCCGCGGCGTCGAGGCGATCACGCTCGTACCCCGGGCTCAGAACCCGCTGGGCGCCGCGCTCGATCGCAACCGGGCGCAGAAGCTCCAGGAGATCCTCCAGGCGCACCCGGACCCGCTGCTGGTCGAGGACGATCACGCCAGCCGGGTCGCCGGAGCGCCGTTCGCCACCCTCGTCACACCCGACCGGCCTCGCTGGGCGGTGATCCGCTCGACTTCCAAGGTCCTGCATCCCGACCTTCGGCTGGCCATGATGACCGGCGACGTGACGACGGTCTCTCGTGTCGAGGGCCGCCAGGCGCTGGGGCCCCGCTGGGTCAGCCACGTGCTCCAGGCGCTCGTGGTCGAGCTCCTCCGAGATCCTGGTTTTGAGACCAGCGCGACCCGGGCGCAGGAGCTTTATGCCTCGCGCCGGGCCTACCTGATGTCAGCCCTGGCCGAGCAGGGGATCGAAGCCCACGGCCGATCTGGGCTCAACGTGTGGGTTCCGGTGCGCGAGGAGGCCCCGGTGGCGCGTGCCTTGTACGAGGCCGGCTGGATCGTCATGTCCGGCGAGCGCTTTCGTATCGCCACGCCGCCCGGGGTGCGGATCACCGTGGCCACGCTGCGTGAGGGCGAGGCCTCCGAGATCGCCCGCGTGATCGCGGAAGTGGAGCAGACGGCGCGCCCGCGCCAGGCGTATTGAGGCTACGGTGTCGCCCGCTCCACGGCGTGGCCGTCCGGATCAAGCAGACCTAACCGCTACCTTCGACCCCGCCGGGCGTTTAACCCAGCAGACATGAAGCTGCGACTCTTCTGGGTGGCCGGGCTGGCGCTGGTGGCCGCGACAACCCTGACCGACCCGGCCGCCGCCACGTTCACGGGCCACAACGGCCGCATCGCCTGGGCGGTGTGGAATGCCGGCGGCGGAGGCGGTGGCGGCTACGCCTCGCTCACCACATACAGCAGCGGCGGCGGTGCCCACCGGCAGCTGGGCCACTGCGCGGAAGACAACAATGGAACCGTTTGTCAGAACTGGTACGACGTGACCTACTCCCCCGACGGTGCGAATCTGCTGTGGGACCAGCCGGACAGCTCGGGCCAGCGGGTGATCATGCTGGCCGGCGCCGCCGCCGGCTCCCCGATGCTGGTCGATCACGACTCGGCCGACGACTCCCAGGCCAGCTTCTCGCCCGACGGCCACCGCATCGTCTACGTCCGCCAGCTCACGGGCAGCGGAGGTGCCAACGGCGCGATCGTGACCAGCGACCTGGGCGGGACCGGCGTCACGGTCGTGAGCGCAACAGTTCGCGGCTCAGCTCCTGAGTTCACTCCCAACGGCAAGCGGCTGCTGTTCTTGCGCTCGAGTGGCGGGATCTGGTCGATGGGACTGCGGGGCCAGCGCCCGCACCGGCTGATCGCGCGCGCCGCGGCCTTTGACATCGCGCCCAACGGGCGCTCGATCGCCTACCTGACCAGTCGCGGGGGTCTTTACGTAGCCCGATCAGACGGTACCCACACTCGCCGGCTGGCCCACGAGCCGGTTTCCGACCTCCCGAGCCCCGCCGTGCGCTTCTCTCCCAACGGCAAGCAGATCGTGTTCTCGGAATTTGGGCGCAAACACGACTCCGGTGCGGCGATCTATCTCATTCCGGCGTCTGGCGGCCAGCCCCGCGTCCTGTCCGACAGCCTCGATCCGCGCACGGTGACCACCGGGCTGTCGTGGCAGGCCCGCTGACCGGCTAGTAGCCCAGCTGCTGGGCGTACTGCTGGCGGTAGTCGTGCTGGGCCTGGGCCACCTTGAGCACGTAGGCCCGGGTCTCCGGAAACGGGATCTCATCGACACTCATGTCCCGGCCGTAGTGGGCCACCCACCGGTTCACGTTCGCCTCGCCCCCGTTGTACGCGGCCAGGGCTAGGGTCTGGCTGCCGCCGTACGCGTCGAGCAGGTAGCGCAGGTAGTAGCTGCCGTACGCAATGTTCACCTCTGGCGTGCCGAGATCGGAAACGCTGAACGTGGTGGCGCCTGAGCGGTGAGCCAGGAACTCTGCCGTTTGGGGCAGGATCTGCATCAGGCCTTCCGCGCCGGCCGGCGAGGTGCGGGCGTCGAACTTCGTCTCGGCGTAGATGACCGCCGCAATCAGCGCCGGGTCGAGGTGCTTCTCGGCAGCCTGCTGACGGATCACCGGGGCGTAGGCCAGCGGCAGCGTGGCCCGCTGGTAGGCCTGCTTGAACAACGGCATGGCCACGATCACCAGCACGACGACCAAAGCCGCGCCCACGAGCATGGTGATCCGTCGCCGCCGGACGGCCGCCCGCCGGCGGCGACTGCCCACGGGCCGATCTCCGTAGATCGTGATGGCGGGAGGTGGCATTCGGATTCTCAGCGCTCAAGCATCTCAAGAACGTCCGACAGCTTCTTCTCCAGCTGCCCGACCGTTCCATCATTAACCACCGTGTACGTCGCACGTTGCGCCTTTTCCTGCTGTGTGAGCTGACGCGCAGAGCGCTCGGCCAGGGCTTGATGACCCCGGGCTGCCGCCCGCTCGGCCCGCAGCGCCTCGTCGGCGATCACCGCGACCGTGGCATCGAACACGCTCTCCATGCCCGACTCGAACAGCAGCGGGACCTCCACCACGGCGGCCCGGGGCGGCGACGGGCGGCCCTCCAGTTCCTGGCGCCACGTGGCCATCCGCTCCCCCACCCGCGGCCAGAGCAGTCCCTCCAGCCACTCCCGGTCCTCAGGCGTGGCGAACGCGCGTTGCGCAATCTCGCCCCGGTCAACTGACCCAAACCGCTCCAGCACCGCGTCCCGCACGTCCGGAGTCTCGTACAGCTCGTGCACAACTGAGTCGGTTGACAGCACTGCCGCCCCGAGCCGCTCCAGCGCCTCGAGCGCCGTCGACTTCCCCGTCCCGATCCCGCCCGTCAGCCCGACGAACGGAACCCGGTCCTTAAGGCTGCTCACCCTCCGCAGGGGCTGCGGGTGCGGCCGGTTCTTCCTGGGAGGGAGGGACCTCCTCGGTCTGGGCCGCCGAAGGGCCGTCCTCGGCAGATCCGGGGGAGTCCGGCTCGCCGGCCGCGGACGCTCGCGTAGGTGGCACCTCTTCAGCGTCACTGGCTTCAGGCGTCGCGTCCGCGGACGGCGGGGTGGGCTCCGCCGCAAAGACGTCTTCTGACAACCCCAACTCCGGCACGTTGTCCAGGTCCCCAGCCTCGCTCTCGGTGGGAGGCTGGATCGGGCGGACGGGTAGCTCCTGCCCCTCCACCCTCTTGATCGACAGCGACAGCCGCCGCCGCTCGGAGTCGATCTCCAGGATCTTGACCCGTACGTTGTCGCCCGGCTGGATGATCTCGCGCGGGTTCTCCACGTGGTGCTGGGCCAGCTCGGAGATGTGAACCAGGCCCTCCACCCCGTCGAGGATCTCCACGAAGGCCCCGAAGGTGACGACCTTGGTCACCGTGCCCTCCAGCTCGTCGCCGATGTTGTAGGTGTCAACCACGCGCTGCCACGGGTCTTCCTGGGTCTGCTTGAGCCCCAGCGAGATCCGCTGGCGGTCGCGATCGATGTCCAGGACCTTGACCGTGACCGTGTCGCCGATGGACAGGATCTCGGAGGGGTGGTTGACGTGCGACCAAGATAGCTCGGAGATATGAATCAGACCGTCGATGCCCTCCAGGTCCACGAACGCCCCGAAGTCCACGATGTTGGAGATCGTGCCCTCCACCACCTGGCCGGGCTGAAGGCGGTCGAGGATCCGCTCGCGATCCTCCTTGCGCTGCTCCTCCAGGACCGCGCGCCGGGACAGGACCACGTTGTTGCGCGACCGGTTGAGCTCGATCACCTTGCACTCGATCTGTTGGCCCATGTACTCGTCGAGGTTGGCCACGCGCCGGATGTCCACCAGCGACGCGGGCAGGAAGCCGCGAACACCGAGGTCGATGATCAGACCGCCCTTGACCACCTCGATCACCGTGCCGATCACCGGCTCACCGGAGTCGGCCGCCGCCTCGATCCGCCGCCACGCCCGCTCGAACCGGGCCCGCTTCTTGGACAGGATGAGCCGGCCATCCTGGTCCTCCTTGGTCAGAACCAGGGCGTCCACCTCGTCGCCCAGCGAGACCTCCTCGTGCGGGTCGACCGTCTTGCGGATCGACAGCTCGCTGGAGGGGATGACGCCTTCGGACTTGTAGCCGATGTCCACCAGCACCTCGTCGTTGTCAATCCGGACCACGTGCCCGGTGACCACATCGCCTTCCTGGAACGGATGGATGGTGGCGTCGTAGTTGGGGACGACCTTGCCGTCTATCTCGAGGAGCAGCCCGCCAGATCCCTCTACGACCTTGGCGTTTGGCAGGTCTGTCTCGGGCGTCAAAGTGCTAGTGGTGGACATTGGATTCGCCTGAGGATAGCCGGACGTATCATCAGCCGCGTATGCCGGTGCGAGCCACGAAGCGCGGCGCCGATCGCACGCCGCTCGACCGCGACTGCGATGTCCTGATCTGCGGAGCCAGCTTCGCCGGCTTGGCCGTGGCCCGGGAGCTGGCGGATTCAGGCGCCAGCGTGCTGATCATCGACCGCTACGAGATCGGCGAGCGCCAGACCTCGGCCTGCGGCATCCCCACCGGCTGGCTCCAGGTGATGGGCCTGCAGGAGGCCTTGCAGCAGACATTTGACGAACTGGTCATCCATACGCCTCACACCACGGTCCGCTATCCGCTGCCCTGGACCTTCTCGACCTTCGACTACCGCACGCTGTGCGCCGCCCTGGCCGCGCAGGGAAGTTTTGAGTTCGAAACCGCCACCGTGTCCGGCCGCTCCGGGTCCGTGATTCACACCGACCGGGGCGACGTGCGCGCCGGTTTGCTGGTCGACGCGCTGGGCTGGCGGCGGGTCTTGGGGGCCGGTGAGAACGTGCAGCCTCCCGATGCCCTGCTGTCAAGGGGGCTCGAGGTGCATCCGTTCGGGTCCGGTGCGGATATGGAGGTCTGGATCCACCGGGGCTACGTCCCCGCGGGCTACGGCTGGAGCTTCCCGGCCGACGGAGAACTGCGGATCGGGGTCGGGTCGTTCGATCCCCGCTTCCACGTCCGTGAGCCTACGGTTCGGTTGGCCGACGACGTCCACGCCGACCCCGTGCGCTTCCAGGGCAACTGGATCCCCCACGCCCTGCGCGACGCCACGGAGGACGGCGTGTTCTTCGCCGGCGACTCGGCCGGCCACTGCCTGCCGCTGACCGCCGAGGGCATCCGCACCGCGCTGTACTTCGGCCTGGCCTGCGGCCGTGAGCTGCGCGGCGTTCTGTCCGGGACTCAGAGTCGGGAGCAGGCCCTGGCCCGCTATCACGGTTTCTCGGCCGCCCACGCCCGGCCATTCCGCTGGACGCTGCACGTCCAGCGGCTGATCCCGCGGATCGCCCCCCGGGCGCTGGCCCTGGGGTTGAACGCCATCGGCCGCCGGCGCTTCCTCGACTGGGCGTTCGCGCACTACCTGAACATCGCCCACCCGGACTTCGTCGGGCAGGGTCCCGCGGTCTACCGGCCCGCGCTCCAGACACGGATGGTCCGGGCGTAGAGCCCCCAGTTGCCCCAGCTGTCCAGCGCCCGCAGCTGCACCGCGTAGAACCCGGTCCGCGGGAAGCGGTGCGTCACCCGGCGCCCCGCGCCGCTTCGTCCGTCCCCGAATACCCACTGGTAGCCCACGATGCGCCGACCAGGGGCCGCCGCCGTGCCGGCCAGCGTGACCGATCGCGCCGCGTGAGCCCGGCGGACCGAGAACGAGGCGCTGTCCGGCCGGGCTCGCGGCTGGCAGCTTCCGTCGGCGTTGCTCCACTCCTCCTGGAGGTAGTAGCGACTTCCGTGGATCAGCTCGTTGTAGGCACCCGCGCCAGAGCCCCCGATGTTGGGGCCAAAGTTGGTGATGCACAGGTCTCCGTCCTCGTTGCCCGAGCTGTCGCTCCAGGCGTCGTTGAGCGGGTCGGTGATGGTCTCGTTGTGCTCGTGGCTCAGGGTGGACAGCGCCGGGTCGGCCGGGTTCCCGTTGGGCCGGGGGTTGTTGGACTGGCAGTGTCCGGGCACCGCGTTGTAGGGGATGACCGCGTACAGGATCGCGCCGGCGGCGGTCTGCGAGTGGTAGCCGCAGTAGCCGTTGACCGGGCCACCCAAGGCGCAGCTGGTCGAACTCGCGTCGACGCAGTTGCCCAGGCCCTTGGGCGTGACCAGGAAGTACACGTCGCGTGAGGTCGTGGGCAGGTGGCGTGACTGCACCACCTGCCAGATCTCGCTGGACAGCTGGTCGTCGGTCAGGCACACCGTCCAGCCGGGCCCGGTGACCGGGGGCTCGATGCACCCGCTGGCCGGCAGCGGATCGCTGACCTGCACCGACCCGCCGAAGCTGGAGTCGTAGACCGCGGGCCCGCCCGAGTCGGTGTACTGGCCGGTCAGAGCGTAGGGGTTGGTGGTGCGGTGGCTGTCAGCGGCCACGTTGGCCAGGAACCCCTGGACCAGGGGCACATAGCCCGGCTCGAAGCTCAGGCCCGACCCCGAGGGCTGCCAGAAGATCACGTGAGTCCGATTGGAGCGCAGGACCGGGCCGCCGCCATAGCCGAGGCTCTGGGCCGCCGCCGCGTGTCCGCTCACCCGATGCCCCCATACGTCGGCCGCCAGCCCGCCGACCGGCTTGGCCTGGGCCGCGGGCGCGAGGGCCAGCGCGAGCAGGCCGGCCAGGCAGAGCCGCCTCATTTGGCAGCCAGCCAATCCGGTCCGACCCCGGCCTCCACCGCCAGCGGCGGATCCATCTCGAACGCCCCGCTCATCTGCTCATCGGCTAGCGCCTTGACCTGCTCGGCCTCCTCGGCCGGGCCTTCGAACAGCAGCTCGTCGTGGATCTGGAGGATCATGCGCGACCGCAGCCCGGCCTCCTTCAGGGCGTGGGTGCACCGCACCATGGCGACCTTCATGATGTCGGCCGCGGTGCCCTGGATCACCATGTTCACCGCGAACCGCTCGCCCTGCCGGCGCAGCTCCCAGCGCCGGGCCCGCAGCTCGGGCACCTGGCGCCGGCGCCCGAACAGCGTCGACACGTAGCCATGCTCGGTGCCCTGGGCGATCGTCTCCTCGATGAACCGGCCCACCGCCGGGAATCCGGCCAGATACCGCTGGATGAACTCGTCCGCCTCCTCCTGCGGGATGTCCAGGCGGTCGGCCATGCCCCAGGCCGAGAGCCCGTACACGATTCCGTAGTTGATCATCTTGGCCTTCGATCGCATTGCCGGGTCGATCTGATCCGGTGTGACCCCAAACACGCGACAGGCCGTGGCGGTGTGCACGTCCTCGCCTTTTTTGAAGATCCCCTTGAGCGCGTCCTCACCTGCGATGTGCGCCAGCAGCCTCAGCTCCACCTGCGAGTAGTCGGCTGAAACCAGCAGGTTTCCCGGCTCGGCCACGAAGCAGGCCCGGATCTCCCGTCCCAGCTCGGTGCGGATCGGGATGTTCTGGAGGTTGGGGTTGTTGGAGGACAGGCGTCCGGTGGTGGCGGCGGTCTGGTTGAACGTGGTGTGGATGCGCCCGTCGGCCTCGATGTACTCCGGAAACGCGTCGAGGTACGTCTGGGCCAGCTTGGTCAGTTCGCGCCAGCGTTCGATCTTGGGGATCACCTCGTGCTCGGAGCGGATCGCCTGGAGCACCCGGGCGTCGGTGGAGTAGCCGGTCTTGCCCCGGCGCTTGCGGCTCAGCCCGAGCTTGCCGAACAGGACCTCCTCCAGCTGCTTGGGTGAGCCCAGGGTGAACTCTTCGTCGGTCAGGTCGAAGATCTC
>DASZGO010000102.1:0-20613 GCA_035938755.1 Solirubrobacteraceae bacterium
CAAGAGTCTCGGCTCGCAGAACCCGATCAACCTGGTCAAAGCCACGATGGCCGGGCTGGAGTCGCTGCGCACGCCCGATGAGGTGGCCGAGCTGCGCGGGCTGTCGGTGAACCAGGTCCTGGGGCTGACTCCTGACGCCCCAGTGCCCGAAGCCCGCACCAACGGGAACGGACAGGCGGTGGCGGAGCCGGACGAAGCACAGGTTGATGAGCCGGCCTCATGACCACGCTCAAGATCACCCAGCAACGGTCTCGCAACGGCAGCAACCAGCAGCAGATCGACACGCTCCGCTCGCTCGGTTTGCGGAAGATCGGGCACAGCGTCGAGCGGGAGGATTCCCCGCAGGTGCGAGGCATGCTCTACAAGGTCCGCCACCTGGTGAAGGTGTCCGAGGATGGCTGAGGCGCCACAGCGGATCGGGCTGCACAACCTGACGCCGGCGCCTGGTTCGCGCAGGCCGCGCAAGCGCGTGGGCCGGGGCGAGGGCTCCGGCACGGGCAAGACCGCGGGTCGCGGCCAGAAGGGCTGGGGCTCACGCTCCGGCGCCAAGCGGCGGGTCCGGTTCGAGGGCGGCCAGAACCCCATCCAC
Organism: Solirubrobacteraceae bacterium; assembly: GCA_035938755.1. GTDB lineage: Bacteria > Actinomycetota > Thermoleophilia > Solirubrobacterales > Solirubrobacteraceae > Palsa-465. The sequence goes on from DASZGO010000102.1 coordinate 590, forward strand.
ATGCGGATGCGCAAGCTGCGCGGTCCGCACATGAAGAAGTCGATGCCGCTGGAGCCCTTCCGGACCCAAACGCAGCCGGTGAACCTGGTCGATCTCGAGGCCCGGTTCGAGGCTGGCGCCGAGGTGACCCTGGAAGCCCTGAAATCAAAGAGGCTGGCCACCCGCAAGGAAATTCCGGTCAAGGTCCTGGCCAAGGGCGAGATCTCCAAGGCGCTGACCGTGCACGCCCACGGATTTAGTCAGGCCGCTCGCCAGAAGATCGAGGCCGCCGGCGGGACCTGCCAGGTGCTGGAGGGCTAACCGGCCGTGGTCACCACGATCCTCGGAGCGTTCCGGGTCGGGGAGATCCGCAACAAGGTCCTGTTCACAGCCGCGATCCTGGCGCTGTATCGCCTGGGCACGCACATCCCGGCGCCGGGCGTCAACAGCACCGCGGTCAACGCGATCCAGAAGAACTTCGGCGGCAACAGCATCCTCGGTCTGTTGAACCTGTTCTCGGGCGGCGGCCTGGGCCGGATCGCCATCTTCGCGCTGGGGATCATGCCCTACATCACCGCCTCGATCATCCTCCAGCTGTTGACCGTGGTGGTCCCATCGCTGGAGAAGCTCCAGAAGGAAGGCGAGGTGGGGCAGGCCCGGATCACCCAGTACACGCGCTACCTCACCGTCGGGCTGGCCTTTGCCCAGTCGATCGGCTACGTGTTCCTGTTCCGCAGCTTCGAGAAGCAGGCCGGGGTGCAGCTGATCCACAACTTCAACCTGGCCAAGGTGCTGCTGATCGTGGTCTCGCTGACCGCGGGCACGGTGCTGCTGATGTGGATGGGCGAGCTGATCACCCAGCGAGGTATCGGTAACGGCATCTCGCTGCTGATTTTCGCCTCGATCGTGGCTCGGATCCCCAGCGGCGTGCAGTCCTGGTGGAACAACCCGGACCAGGTGTTCAAGGTGACGATGCCGTTCATCGTCCTCGGCGTCGTGGCCGCGATCGTGTTCGTGCAGGAAGGCCAGCGCCGGATCCCCATCCAGTACGCCAAACGGGTGATCGGCCGGCGAATGACGCAGGGCGGCCAGACCTACCTGCCGCTGCGCGTGAACATGGCCGGGGTGATCCCGGTCATCTTCGCCGCCTCGATCATGGCCATCCCGCCGACCGTGGGCCAGCTGCTGGGCCAGAACCGCAACAACTTCGCCACCCACGTGGCGACCTTCTTCAACCCCCAGGGGTGGCACTACATAGCCGGGGAGAGCATCTTCATCATCCTGTTCACGTACTTCTACACCGCGGTGACGTTCAACCCCGTGGACCAGGCCGACAACCTGAAGAAGTACGGCGGCTTCATCCCGGGGGTGAGGCCAGGCAGACCCACGGCCGAATTCCTCGACCGTATTCTGGCCCGGCTGACGTTCCCCGGGGCGTTGTTCTTGGCTGCCGTCGCCGCGCTGCCCACGGTCCTGATCAATCAGACCAACGCCAACTTCTTCTTCGGCGGGACCTCAATCCTGATCGTGATCGGGGTGGCGCTGGACACCATGAAGCAGCTCGAGGCGCAGCTGATGATGCGTAACTACGAGGGCTTCTTGAAATAGGCCTCGCTCCGGGCCGACGGGAGTAGTGCGCCTTCAGCCAGGCAAGCGATAATCGCCCCCGCACCATGAACGGCGCCCAGGCTCTGATCCGCACGCTGGCCGACGCGGGTGTCACCACCTGCTTCAGCAACCCCGGGACCTCGGAGATGCACTTCGTGGTCGCGCTGGACTCGGTCCCCGAGATGCGGGCGGTGCTGGCCCAGTTCGAGGGCGTGGCCACGGGCGCCGCCGACGGTTACGCTCGGATGTCCGGCCGGCCGGCCGCCACGCTCCTGCACCTGGGGCCGGGACTGGGGAACGGGCTGGCCAACCTGCACAACGCGCGCAAGGGCAAGGTGCCGGTGGTGAACATCGTCGGCGATCACGCCACCTACCACACCAAGTACGACGCCCAGCTTCAGTCCGACATCGAGACCGTCGCCCGCAACGTCTCGACCTGGGTCCGGACTTCCGCCAGTACAGCCGCGGTGGCCCGGGACGCGGCCGAGGCGGTAGCCGCCGCCGTGGGGCCACCGGGCCAGGTCGCCACGCTGATCCTGCCGGCTGATGTGTCCTGGGACGAAGGCGCCGAGCCCGCCGCGCCGGTGCCGCCGGCCCCGCCCGCCCCGGCGTCGAGCGAGACGGTAGCGGCCGTGGCCCAGGCGATCCGGGGCGGGTCGCGAACCGCGATCCTCCTGGGCGGACGGGGGTTGCGCGCCGATGCCCTCACTCCCGCGGCGGGGATCGCGGCGGCAGCCGGCACCAAGCTGTTCGCCGAGGTGTTCCCCACGCGCTGGGAGCGAGGCGCGGGCCTGCCCGCGGTGGAGCGGCTGGCCTACGTGCCTGAGCTCTGCTCGGTCCAGCTTCAGGGCCTCAAGCACCTCGTCCTGGTGGACACCAAGGCGCCGGTCTCGTTCTTTGCCTACCCCGGCAAGAACAGCTACCTGGTGCCCGACGGATGCGAGGTGCACGAGCTGGCCGGGCCGGCGGAGGACGTGGTGGGCAGCATCGAAGCTCTGGCCGAGGCGCTCGGTGCCGGTCAGGCCGCGGCGGAGCTCCAGGAGCCGGCCGTACCCGAGCGGCCGACCGGGGAGCTCACCGCCGAGACGGTGTGCCAGGCCATCGGCGCCGTGCTGCCCGAGGGGGCGATCATCTCCGATGAGTCGAACACCTCCGGCGTGCCGCTGGCGGCGAGCACGGCCGGCGCACCGCGGCATGACCTGCTGGCCCTGACCGGCGGCGCCATCGGCCAGGGGCTGCCGGTGGCGGTGGGAGCCGCGGTGGCCTGTCCCGATCGGCCCGTTCTGGCGCTTGAGGCCGACGGCTCGGCGCTGTACACGATCCAGTCGCTGTGGACGATGGCCCGGGAGCAGCTCGACGTCACGGTCGTTCTGTTCAACAATCGCTCCTACGCGATCCTCAACGTGGAACTGGCCCGGGTGGGCGCCAAGAACGCCGGTCCCGAGGCCAAGGCTCAGCTCGATCTCAGTCGCCCCAACGTGGACTTCGTGGAGTTGGCCAAGGGTTTCGGCGTGCCCGCGTCCCGGGCGGACAGCGCGGAGGGATTCACCGCGGCTCTGGAGCGGGCGATCGCCGAGCCCGGGCCGCATCTGATCGAGGCCGTCGTGCCCACCATGTTCAGCGACCGCCAGCTCCGCGCTATGCCGCTGGCCCTGAGTGCATTGGGCAAGCTGCCCCGCCCGGTGGCCGCGGCGGTCAAGCGGCGGCTGTATCCGTGACCGCGGGCCCGGCGGTCCGCGGCTAGCCGTCCAGCGCCCGGGCCAGCTCGCGCCGGCTCTGAATGCCCAGCTTGCGGTAGGCGTTGCGCAAGTGGTACTCGACCGTCTTGGGCGTGATGAACAGGGCCCCCGCGATCTCGCGGTTGCTATGGCCGGCCGCGGCCAGTTCGGCGATCCTCCGCTCGCTCGGAGTCAGCGACTCGGGGCCGCTGCGCAAGGCCTCCCGCCGGGGCCGGGCCCCGCTGGCCGACAGCTCCAGCCGGGCCCGCTCGTACAACGCCACCGCACCGCCCTGGCGGGCCAAGTCAGCCGCTTGCTGAAGCGGCTGGCGGGCGGCGGACCGCTCGTTGGCTCGCCGCAGGGCCGCGCCGAGCTCGATCAGCGCCCGGACGGAGTGCAGGCGGGGCGGTGAGCTCTCGCCCAACGCGGCGGCCGCTCGAATCAGATCGAGGCCCGCGCCGCCGTCCCGGCACATGCCGAGCACGTACTGCGTGCGGATCCGCTGGTGCAGAACCCCGGTTCGCTGCGCCCGCTCCCAGGCCTCGGTGGCCAGCACGATTGCGCGCTGGCGTTCGCCCAGCGCGAGCGCCGCCTGGGCGGCGCACGTGCGCCACGGGCAGAAGCCCACGAACTTCACGGTGTGCTCGGCCGTCTCTCCGGCCCGCAGCGCCACCTCCAGCGCCGCCTCGGTTTGGCCCTGGGCCAGCCGCAGCTCGGCCAGGGCGTACAGCCGCACCGCGTCCTCGAGGTCGTAGGGCTGGGTGAGTGGGGCCTCCTCGCTCAGCACCGTCTCGGCCCGCTGCACGTCGCCCGTCTCGATCAGGCACAGGCAGTAGTAGGCAGCGGCCGAGCGGGTGAACTGGCGCCAGCCGAACCGGCGTGCGTCCCGGGCCAGCTCCAGGTCGGCCAGGGCGTCGGTCACCTGGCCGCGCCACAGCTGGGGCAGGGCCCGGACAAAGCTCGCGCTGGCGAAGGCCAGGGGCGATCCGCGCAGCCGGGCGTCGGCCAGCGCCGCGTCGGCCACTGCCACCGCCTGCTCCAGCTCGCCGGCCAGGCACAGTGCGGTGCTGATCAGGTTCCAGCCCACGCCCTCGGAGGTCTCCTGATCGAGGAGCAACCCGTTCTCCCAGCCGCGCCCGGCCAGCTCGCTCACCTCGGCGGCCGGTTCTCCGTCGAATGCCGCGTGGACCGCTGCCTGGGCCAAGAGCAGCCGCTGTCCCGGGGTGCGCGGACCCTTGAGCGCGCGCTCCCGCTGCTCCGCCGAGCGCTTGATCGACTGCGACTGCAGCCACGGCACCAGCCAGCCCGTGGCCAGAAAGCCGCTCTGTAGCTCGTCGTACAACGCGCCGTCCGGGCCGTCGCTTGAGGCGAGCTCACGGAGCCCGGCATCGAACGCCGCGGCCGCCTCCTCGTGGCGACCCTGAGCGTGCAGGGCCCGGCCCCGCAGCAGCGCCAGGTGGGCCCGTCGCTCGGGTTGGGGCTCAAGATCGGCCGCCGTGGTCAGGTGCTCGACCGCTTCGGGCAGGCCGAGCGTGGCCTCGGCGCGGCCGAGCTCGGTGAGCACCGCTGAGCGCAGCTCGGCCGGCGGTGGCTCGGCCAGGGCTCGCCCCAGGTAGCGGGCCGCGGACTGCGGCGCGCCCCGGCTGCTGGCTTCCCAGGCGGCGGCGCGCAACTGCTCGACCGCCCAGGGATCGTTCTCGGCGCGCCCGCGCAGCAGATGCGCCGCCACCCGCTCGGCGTCGGCGCCTTCGCGGTGCAACAGTCGGGCCGCTTCCACGTGGCGGCTGGCCAGCTCCGATGCCGGAATGTCTCGCTCGATCGCCTGGCGCACCATGGGGTGGACGAATCGCAGCGGCTCGCGACCCAGCAGCACCTCGACCGAGGCCAGCGCGTCGGCCGCGGCGCTGGCGGCGGTGATCGTCAGGCCGGAAAGCGCCGCCGCGTGGCGGACGGGAACATCGTCTCCCAAGCTGGCCACGGCCCGGGCCAGGGCCGCCGCGTCGGGTCCCAGACGGCCCACCCGCACCCGCAGCGAGCGCGTGACGGTGTCCGGAGCCAGAGACCGAACTCGCTCCTCGAGCTGGGGACCGGCGAGCTCAGACTCCTCGCGCAGGCCCAGCAGCAGCTCGTGCAAGTAGAACGGGTTACCGGCCGTGGCGTCGCGGCAGGTCTCAGCCAGTGCCTCGTCGGCGGAGCGGCCCAGCATCCGAGACACCAGCTCCCGCACGGCCTCCGCGCTGAGCGGCGACAGCGGCTGGATGCTCACGCGGGGGTGGGCCGAGATTTCGTCCAGGGCGTCCGCCACCTCGTCCCTGACCCCGCGCCGGCGGGTGATGACCATGGCTGCGGGCAGCTCGTTCAGGCGGTTCAACAGGTAGAGCACCAGCTTCAGTGAGGCCGGGTCGCACCAGTGCAGGTCATCGATGCAGATCAGCGCTGGCTGCTTATCGCTGGCCGTGGCAAGCAACGAGAACAGGCCGTGGGCCACCGCCAGGTCATCGCCGGCATCCTCCGGATTAGCCCCGGCCTCGCTGCCGTCGAGAAACCGCAGGCGCCTTGGCGCGTCGGCCAGCATCGTCGTCCGCCGCGCCTTCGAGGTTCCGCTGAGCAGGGCCCGCATCAGCTGGCCGGCTACGCCAAACGCCAGGGTCTGCTCCAGCTCCGAACCGGCGGCGTGTAACACTCGGAACCCACGTGCGCGACCCTCATCGATCGCGGCTTCATACAGACGCGTCTTTCCCATCCCGGGATGTCCAGCCACCAGGATCGCCTGCCCCGCATCGGCGCCCACCGACTCGAGCGCGTCGCTGATCGCGTGCAGCGTGAGGTCGCGATCCAGCAGACCGGCCTTTCCCCGGGCCGCTCTGCCGCGTCGGTCCCGAACCTGCTGAACCGCCATGGGTGGAAGTATTGCCAAATCCTGGGGTGGTTGCCTGGGGCGGAGGGGCCGGGAAACCGGGATAGTGCGGACATGGATGGTCGCGCCTCCCGCCTCGAGCTTTCGATCGACGTGGGGTCCGATCCCATCCAGGGGTCGGTGGTCGTCGAGGCGGGAGCCCCGCAGCCGTTCTGCGGCTGGATGGAGCTCACGGCGGCGATCGAGTCGGCCCGCGACCGGCGCGGACCGGCTTTAGTAAACGGTCCAGAGCCGAGACAAAGCCTAGGGTGGGGCCCTGGTGCGAAGGGCCAGAACTCCGGTTAAGTTGGAGGACGTTGGCAGCTTGGCGGTGCACGAAGTGCTGGGGGCACCGGTCAAGTAATCAGCGGGCAGGCCGGACGGGTCCGGACGCCTCCGCGTTGCGCAGAGGGCATTCGTAACGCGGAGGCTCCGGACCTGGGGGTCGGCCAGGGCCTCCGGGTCCCGACCTCCCGGAGCTTCGGGCCCAGACCACGCCCGTCGGCCGTTCACATCCCTCGATACAGTGATGCCGGCGTGTCGGAGCTGAACCTGATCTTGTTCGGGCCCCCCGGGGCCGGCAAGGGCACCCAAGCCGATCGCCTGCAGAGGGACTTCCGGCTGCCCTACATCGCCACCGGCGAAATGCTGCGGGCCAACGTCAAGGACGGCACCGAGCTGGGCCGGAAGGCCAAGGACTACATGGACGCCGGCGACCTGGTGCCGGACGACCTGATCGTGGCCATGGTCGGCGACCGGCTCACGCAGCCGGACGCTCAGGACGGCTTCATCCTGGACGGCTTCCCCCGCACCGTCGAGCAAGCCGAGGCGCTCGACACGCAGCTGAACGAGATGGGCCGGCGGATCACCGCGGTCCTCCTGCTCGACGTGCCCGATGAGGAGGTGGTCCGGAGGCTGTCGGGCCGCCGGGTGTGTGTCAAGGCCGGCCACAACTACCACATCGAGTTCGACCCGCCCAAGCATGAGGGGGTATGCGACCAGGATGGGTCGAGGCTGATTCAGCGGGATGACGACAAGCCCGAGGTCATCCGCAACCGGCTCGAGGTCTACCACTCCAAGACCACCCCGGTGATCGACTACTACGACGAGCAGGGTCTGCTGCGCCGGATCGACGGGACCCGGGACCAGGCCGACGTCCACGACCACATCCGGGCCGTGATTGCCACCCTCCGGCTCGAGGAAGACGTCTAACGTCTAAGGCAGCATGATCATCAAGAAAACGCCCGAGGAGATCGAGCGGATGGCCGCCGCGGGCGACATCCTGGTCCGGACCATGAGTCTGCTGGCCGGCAAGATCCGGCCCGGGGTGAGGACCGAGGAACTGGACCGTGGAGCCGAGAAGTTCATCCGCTCGCAACGCTCAGAGCCGGCGTTCAAGGGCTACCGGGGATTCCCCGGGTCGATCTGCGCCTCGCCCAACTCGATGATCGTCCATGGCATCCCGGGCTCCTACACGCTGGGGCGCGGGGACATCCTGTCGGTGGACATCGGGGTGGTGAAGGACGGCTGGGTGGCCGACGCGGCGCGGACGTTTGCCGTGGGCCCCATTACGCCGATCGCCTGCAAGCTATTGAGCACCACCGAGGAGGCGCTGATGCTGGGGGTCGAGCAGTGCCAAGCCGGGAATCGTTTGGGAGATGTGTCCCACGCCATCCAGGCGCACGTCGAGGCAGCCGGACTGTCGATCGTTCGCTCGCTGGTCGGCCACGGGATTGGGCGCAGCATGCACGAGGAGCCTCAAGTGCCCAACTACGGCAAGCCCGGCACCGGGATCCTGCTGGAGGAGGGCATGGTCCTCGCCATCGAGCCGATGGTCACGGCCGGGCGCCACGGCGTGCGTACGGGCGAGGACCACTGGGCGATCTACTCCCAGGATGGGTCGCTGGCCGCCCACTTCGAGTTCACGGTGGCCATCACGGCCGACGGGCCGCGAATCCTGACCCCGTGGCACCTGGCCAAGGACGCTCGGGCCGCCGCGGCCTGAGCGGCGGCCGGAGCGACCGCCGCTCGTCGCTGGGCGTCTACTTCGCGGTTTTCGCGCGCGGGGTGTGCGCGACGACCCGGGTGTTCTTGGGTCCCTGGACCACGACCACGCGCTGGCCGGCCTTCAGGTCCGACAGCTGGGCGGTCTGCTTGTTGTCCCGCACGATCGCGCCGCCGGGGATGGTGAGCGTCACCGTCTTGTAGGCGTGCTTCTTGGTGCCCTCAGCGATCGTCAGCTGTTGCCCGGACACCGACTGCACCGTCCCGCGATCGAGCGTCACCTGCACGAACTGACCGCCCTTTACCGGCACGATCGCGTCGGCGTGGACCGCGCGCAGCCAGAGGCTGCGGGCATGCCGGGCATGGTGCTTGGCCGTCGTGCTGCCGCTGTTGGTGGCGGCCGCGGAGGTGCCGAGGATGCCGCCCCCGGCGCCGATGGCGGCGCAGGCACCTCCTACGGCACCGAGCTTGACAAGAAGTGTCTTGGACATGGAACTCCCTTCGATAGATGTGGTCGCTGCGCAGAACAGCATTGGCCGGGCGCGAAAGCTGGGGGTCAGCCCAACATCAGGGCAATGTAAAAACCGCGGTTTGGCCGCCTTGGCGGGGCTTACGATGAATTCGTGACCGAACGGATCTTGGTCGTGGAGGACGAGGCGAATATCGCCTCGATCGTGCGCACGTACCTGGAGCGCGAGGGATTCGATGTGCTCTGGGTGCGCTCGGGGGAGGACGCGCTGACCGAGCTCTCGCGCCATCCGCTGTCGCTGATGGTGCTGGACATCGGGTTGCCGGGGATCGACGGGTTCGAGGTCTGCCGCCGGGCCGGAGGTCGGATCCCGATCATCATGCTCACCGCCCGGGAGGACGAGGCAGACCGGGTGGCCGGGCTGGAGTCCGGCGCCGACGACTACGTGGCCAAGCCGTTCTCCCCGCGCGAGCTGACCGCCCGAGTCAAGGCCGTTCTCCGCCGGGCCAAAGGCTCGCCTCTAGCCGGGGACACGCTCACGCTGGGGCCGGTGAGGCTGTCTCGGTCAGGCCGAGAGGTGCTGGTGGGCGACCGTCCGGTCGATCTGACCCAGCGCGAGTTCGACCTGCTCGACTACCTCCTGCAGCGCCCGGGCATGGTGGTCTCACGCGAGGAGCTGCTCGAGGCCGTGTGGGGTTTCCTGGCCCCCGGCGATACCCGCACGGTCGAGGTCCACATAGCTCAGCTGCGCAAGAAGCTGGGTGACCCGGGGCTCATCCGCACCCTGCGCGGCGTGGGCTATAAGGCGGTGGCTCCGTGAACACGCTGCGGGCCCGCCTGTTCGCCTACATCGTGATTGGGGTGCTGATCTCGACGACCCTGACCGTGGTGGTGGGGTACGTCCTGGTTCAGAACCGCCAATCCGCGCAGGCCGAGCGCGCGCTCGGACGGCAGGCCACCACTCTGGCCAGCGTGCCTCTGGGGTCAGGGCCCCGCGTCTTCGCCTTGGCGTCCAAGGGGCTGGGCGCCGTGACCGCGGTATCCGCAGCCCGAGCCCGACGCATTCTGGCCGCGATCGGACCCGGCGCCCCGCAGAGCGGTCAGATCACGGTCTCCGGGAAGGACCTGCTGTTCGCGGAACGGGAGGGTCCGTCGGGTCCGGTGGTGCTGGTCCGCTCGGCCAACGTCGGTCCCGGCGACACGCCCTCGTTCCTGCTCAGCTTGATCCTGGCCGGAATCGGGGGCGCCGTAGTGGCCGCCGTGCTGGCGGCCATCCTGGCCCGCCGGCTGGCTCGTCCCCTGGCCCAGCTGGCCCAGGCCAGCGAACGCCTGGCCGAGGCCGACGAGCCCGTCCAGGTGGAGCTGGCCAGCGACGCGCCTGAGGAGGTGAGGCTGCTCGGTCGGGCGTTCAACCAGATGTCCCGGCAGGTGATTGCGCTGCGTAACGCCCAGCGGAGGTTCCTGCTCTCGATCAGCCACGAGCTGAAAACGCCGTTGACCGCCATCAAGGCCCACGCCGAAGGCCTCCAGGACGGGGCGGTCGAGCCGGGGGTCGCCGGGGACGTGATCGGGGCCGAAAGCGCGCGGCTGGAGCGGTTGATCAGCGATCTGATCGACCTCGCGCGGCTGGATCAGCACGCGTTCACGGTGTCACAGCAGCCGGTCGACCTAGAGCAGGTGGCCGACCAGCTGACCGAGCGGTTCGGGGCTTCGGCGCGCGAGCTGGGGGTAGCGCTGGGAACCGAGCACTCAGGCGAGCCCCGGCCGGTGCTGGCCGACCCTGACCGGGTGCTCCAGGTGGCATCGAACCTGGTGGAGAACGCCCTACGGGCCACCCCCCACGAGGGCACGGTCACGATCCGGATCGAGGGCCCGGAGCTGTCGGTGCTGGATACCGGTCCCGGACTGGCCGCCGAGGACCTCCCGCGGGCGTTCGAGCGGTTCTACCTCCACGAGAAGCTGACGGCCCACGAGGAGTCGGGATCGGGCCTGGGCCTGGCCATCGTCAAGGAGCTGACCGAGGCCATGGGGGGAACGGCTACCGTTCACAGCCTGCCCGGGGAGGGCAGCCGGTTCACGATCTTGCTACCCGTCGCAGACGCGGCCCCGGTCGGGGCTCCCTAGCGATCCGGGGTTGCTAACATCACTGTGTGCGCCGTAGCGCGTCGTTTGCGCTGCGCGTCGCGACTTCACGGTGGTAGCGGCGGCCGTAACGGCCTCCAGAGCCAGCGTGAGGGAACTGAGTCAAATCCCGACCCCAGAGAGTCCCGTGAAAGTACGACCCTCGGTCAAGCCGATGTGCGAAAAATGCAAGATCATCCGCCGGAACGGGCGGGTCCTTGTCATCTGCTCAAATCCCCGCCATAAGCAGAGGCAAGGCTGAGCGTGGCGCGCATCTCCGGCATCAACATCCCACTAAACAAGCGCGTCGAGATTGGGCTGACGTACATCTACGGCATCGGCCGTGCGAGCTCCAACAAGCTCCTGGCCGAGGTGGGCGTCGAGCCCGACCGCAAGGTGCGCGACCTGACCGACGACGAGATCGTCAAGCTTCGTGAGCTGATCGACGGCGACCTGACGGTGGAAGGCGACCTGCGGCGCGAGCGCGCCCAGGCCATCAAGCGCCTCCAGGAGATCGGCTCCTACCGCGGATTGCGCCACCGGCGCGGGCTCCCGGTGCGTGGCCAGAACACCAAGACCAACGCTCGCACGCGCAAGGGGCCCAAGCGCATGCAGGTTGCCGGCAAGAAGAAGGCAGCCAAGAAGTAAATGCCGGCACCTCGTAGACCTCAGCGCGGGCGACGGCGCGTTCGCAAGAACGTTCCGATTGGGCAGGCCCACATCAAGACTTCGTTCAACAACACCATCGTCTCGCTGACCGATCGCGAGGGCAATGTGATCGCTTGGGAGTCCGCCGGCGGGGCCGGTTTCAAGGGCTCCCGCAAGTCGACTCCCTTCGCGGCCCAGGTGACGGCCGACGCAGCTGCGCGCAAGGGCCTGGAGCACGGTCTGCAGAAGGTCGAGGTGTTCGTCAAGGGTCCCGGCTCGGGCCGGGAGACCGCCATTCGCTCGCTGCAGGCCGCCGGCCTCGAGGTCCTGGGGGTCAAGGACGTCACCCCGCAGGCCCACAACGGCTGCCGTCCTCGCAAGCGGAGGCGCGTGTAATGGCCCGCGACACATCGCCCCAGTGCAAGCAGTGCCGCCGGGAGGGACAGAAGCTGTTCCTCAAGGGTGAGCGCTGCCTGACTGACAAATGCGGCGTTGAGCGGCGCTCGTATCCGCCGGGCGAGCACGGCCGCGGCCGCCAGAAGCAGAGCGAGTACCGCGTCCAGCTGCGGGAGAAGCAGAAGGCCCGACGCTACTACGGCGTGCTGGAGAAGCAGTTCCGCAACTACTACAAGAAGGCCTCAAACCAGCCCGGCGTGACCGGCGAGAACCTCTTGCGGATGCTCGAGTGCCGATTTGACAACGTGCTGGTGAGGCTCGGGTTTGCTGCCTCCCGCCGCCAGGCCCGTCAGCTGATTCTGCACGGGCATTGGACGGTGAATGGCCGGCGGGTGAACATCCCCTCGTACCAGCTGCGGGATGGGGATGTGATCGCGATCCATCAGCGATCGTCGGCCTCCCAGGTGATCCGTGATGCCACCGAGCTGACCGGGCAGGTACCGGCGTGGCTGCAGGCCGATCACGACGCGCTCACGGCGAAGGTGCTGCGTAAGCCCGAACGGCGAGAGATTGCCGCGCCGGTGCAAGAGCAGCTCATCGTCGAGCTGTATTCGAAGTAGTTGAAAGCTTTTAGGCGGGGCCCTGGTCGGGTCACGCCGTACTGAAGCCGCCTCGGCGGCGGCAGGAACCCCACGACGTTAGGACCCTGATGCTCGACTTCCAAGTCCCCCGAATCTCAAGCGACTCCGCGGACGATAACCGAGGCTCGTTCACCATCGAACCCCTCGACCGCGGCTTCGGATACACCTTCGGCAACTCGCTCCGGCGCGTGCTGCTCTCCTCGCTGTCCGGCGCGGCCGTGACTAGCGCGCGCATAGAGGGCGTGGCCCATGAGTTCTCGACGATCCGCGGCGTCAAAGAGGACGTCACCGACATCGTCCTGAATCTCAAGGGGATCGTATGCCGGATGCACACCGACGCTTCTGAAGTTGAGGCCCCGCTGGTCGTCACCGGGCCGGGCGAGATCACCGCCAAGGACATCGATCTCCCCGCCGGTGTGGAGATCCTCAACCCGGACGCCCACATCGCCACCCTGGAGAAGAAGACCAAGCTCGAGGTGTACCTGACCATCGGGCGGGGTCGGGGCTACCGGCCGGCCGAGGAGAACAAGTCTCCTGACCAGCCGATCGGTGTGATCCCCATCGACTCGATCTTCTCCCCGGTGCGCCGGGTGGCCTACTCGGTCGAGCAGGCCCGAGTCGGCCAGCGCACCGACTACGACAAGTTGACTCTGGACATCGAGACCGACGGCTCGATCGATCCTCACGCTGCTCTACGCGAGGCGGCCGAGATTCTCATCTCCCAGCTCGCCATCTTCACCGACGCCGACCGCGTGGTCGAGCTGCGGGAGGCCGGCGTCCCGGGACCGCTGGAGGCCGGCGCCCCGGCCGGCGCGCCCGGCGGCGGCGCTCCGGCCCGCCAGCCCAACGCGCTGGACGACATCCTGATCGAAGAGCTCGAGCTGGGCGTGCGGTCGTATAACTGCTTGAAGCGTGCCGGCGTTCAGACCGTGGGCGATCTGGTCTCCAAGACCGAGGGCGAGCTCAACGCCATCCCCAACTTCGGCAAGAAGTCGATCGACGAAGTGGTCGAGACGCTGCACAGCCGAGGGCTGGCGCTGCGTAGCGAGTAGGCTGCTTGCGGGTTTTGCGCCATGCGGCACCAGCGTCAGCGATACCAGCTCTCTCGTAGCCCTGCCCACCGCAAGGCGCTGTTGGCGAACCTGGTCAAGGAGGTCATCGATCACGAGCGGATCAAGACCACGGAGGCCAAGGCCAAGGCGGTCAAGCCTGAGCTGGAGAAGCTGATCACGCTGGCCAAACGGGGTGACCTACACGCCCGCCGGCAGGCGCTGTCGGCGTTGGGGCAGGACAAGTTCGCCGTGTACAAGCTGTTCGAGGAGCTCGCGCCGCGCTACTCCGAGCGCCCGGGCGGCTACGCGCGAATCCTCAAGCTGGGCCCGCGCCGCTCGGACTCCACCGAGATGGTGGTGCTGGAGCTGGTCTGACTTCCCGCTTGCTCCTGGAGTACGACGGGAGCGGCTTTGCCGGCTGGGCCAGGCAGCCCGGTCGGCGGACGGTTCAGGAGGAGGTGGAACGGGCGCTCGGGGTGATCCTGGGCGAGCCCGAGCCGGTGCCGGTCACGGTGGCCGGGCGCACCGACACCGGCGTGCACGCGCTGGGTCAGGTCTGCTCGTACGGGCACGAGGCGGTCAATCCCCGGGCCCTGAACGGTGTCCTGCCACCCGACATAGCGGTGCTGGACTGCCAGCCGGCGCTGCCGGGCTTCGACGCGCGCCGCGATGCCACCTCCCGGGCGTACTGCTACCGCGTGCTGACGCGGCGCGAGCGGAGCGCGTTTCTGGACGGGCGGGCTCTGTGGTGGCCGCGCGCCGTTGATTTCTCGCTGCTGGAGGAGTGCGCGGCGGCGCTTGTGGGGGTCCACGACTTCACCGCGTTCACCCCGACCGAGACCAAGCACGTGCGGTTTGAGCGGCAGATCCTGTGGGCTCGGTGGCGGCACGCCCCGGGGGAGCCCGACGTGTTGGAGTTCCGGATCGAGGCCGATGCGTTCATGCGCCATATGAACCGGGTGCTGGTGTCGACGATGCTCGAGGTGGCTGGCGGCCGGCGCAGCGCGGCGTCGTTTGTCGAGTTGCTTAGCGGGCGGGGACGTTCGGAGGCCGGCCCCACCGCCGCGGCCTGCGGGCTCTACCTGGTGGGGGTGGGCTACGAGGGCGAGCGGGTGTTACCACAGGACTGACACGGGGCGTCGCGGGTTTGTTCGGTGAGTGTGGGAATTTGGGCGTTATGACCCGCGCCGGGCGTCGCCGGGAGCATGCTGGGGGTGTGGCGGAGCGCCGGACGCCAAAGGACCCAGAATGTGACGCTGGCGCCAGGGCCGCGCGTCGGCGTCACGTAGGTGTTGTGGGACAACACAAACGTGACGAGGCCGGCCCGCGAGATAGGCGACGTTACGTTTGGGTTGCTGACGTGGCGTCGCGGGTGGCCTCGAAGCAGAAGGGAATCGTCACGCGCGGACAGCTCCTCCGCGCGGGGTTGAGCCCGGAGCAGATTAGGTTCGCGATTGAGCATGGCGTACTCATCCGGCTTTACCGCGGGGTGTACGCCGTGGGGCACGTGGCCTTGGCCCCGTGGGCGCGAGAACTTGCTGCTGTCCTGGCTTGTGGTCCCCACGCCGTCATCGGTTACTGGTCAGCGGCGTATGTCTGGGGGCTTGTCGAGGGCCCTCCGGACCAGATCGACGTGATCCTCACCGGTGGCAGGCGCCGGCCCAAGCCCGGAGTCAGGCTACACCTGGACTCCACGCTCGACACGCACGACCTCCGCAACCGCCACAACCTCCCCATCACCTCGCCAGCCAGAACGATCATCGACCTGGCGGCGGCGACGCCAATCGATCAGCTTGAACGACTCATCGCGGAAGCCCGAGTCAAGGGCCTGATCCGTGATGGAGAGCTCGAAAAGGCGTTACAGCGAAACGTTGGCCGGTCGGGAACGCGCCGGCTCCGCGCGGTGCTCGAGGTGGAGGGCAAGCCAGGCATCACCCGCTCCGAGGCCGAGCGAATCCTGCGCAGGGTCCTCAGGCAGGCGGGGCTGCCACAGCCGCAGACCAATGTCAAGGTCGGCCCGTACGAAGTCGACTTCCTGTGGCCAGAACACGGGGTGGCGATCGAGCTAGACAGTTGGCAATTCCACGGTCATCGACGAGCGTTCGAGCGAGACAGGCGGAAGGGTCTGGCGCTACAAGCAGCTGGTCTCGATCTGATCAGGCTCAGCGCGCTACAGATCAGAGACGAGCCCTTCCCCGTCATTGCCCAGATCGCTCGGGCGCTCGACCGGGCAACCCGAGGGGCCGCCTGAACGGACGCAGGCAGACACCTCACGCCTGGCTAGGATCAGCCGGGATGCGTGTCCTGCTCACCAACGACGACGGGATCGAGGCCGCGGGCCTGCAGACTCTGCGCAAGGCGCTGCTCCAGGTGCCGTCGGTCGAGCTCGAGGTGATCGCCCCCGACGGCAATCGCTCGGCCATGGCCCGGTCGATCACCACTCGCCGACCGCTGTGGGTGGAGGAGGTTGACTTCGCCGACGGGACCGTGGGCTACGCCACCGACGGGACGCCGGTCGATTGCGTGCGCCTGGCTCGGCTCGGCCTGATCAAGGGGTTCGAAGCCGAGCTTGTGGTCTCCGGCATCAACCACGGATCGAACCTGGGCGACGACATCACCTATTCAGGAACCGTGGCCGCCGCCCTGGAAGCGCTGATTCTGGGGCTGCCCGGGATCGCGGTGTCCCAGCAGTCCCCCGCCCTGGAGTTCGACTTCCGCTCCGGCCAGGGCTTCGACTTTCAGATCGCGGCCGAATTCACCGCCCGGCTGGTGGCCGACCTGATTGAGACGCCGCTGCCGCAGGGCACGCTGCTGAACATCAACGTCCCCGGAGGGACTCCGGAAGGGGTGGAGGTAGCGGGGTTGGGCAAGCGGATCTATCGCGACGAGCTGTCTCTGGTCGACGAGCCGACCAGCCGGCGGCGGCTGTATCGGATCTACGGTGACGCCAGCTACGAGCGGGAGGAGACTGGGACCGATCTGGCCGCGGTGGCGAACGGCAAGATCGCCGTGACCCCGGTGCATTTCGACCTAACCGACCGCGAAGGCATGACCGCGATCGAGCGCTACAACCTGGCACGCCTGATTGAGCCAGCGGCTCGCGAGGTGGAGGGTTGAGCGCTGCGGAGGCGCTGAGCCACGACCCGCACGAGCGTGCGGCCGAGCTGCGGCGGCTGCTCGAGCACCACAACCACCGCTACTACGTTCTGGACGACCCTGAGATCGGCGATGACCAGTACGACGCGTTGATGGACGAGCTCCGGGCGCTGGAGGCCGAGCACCCCGAGCTGGTCACGCCCGACTCCCCCACCCAGCGGGTGGGCGGCGAGCCGGTGTCCGAGCTGGAGAAGGTCCGGCACCCGCTGCCGATGCTCTCGCTGGCCAACGCGCGCTCGGCCGAGGATATGGCGGCCTGGCTCGCTCGGATGCGCAACTTCCTGGCCCGCGAGGGCATCTCCGACCCGGACTTCGAGTTCGTGGTCGAGCCCAAGATCGACGGACTGGCCATCTCGCTGGTCTACCGCGACGGGGTGCTGGAACGCGGAGCGACTCGCGGGAACGGCGAGGTCGGCGAGGACGTGACTCACAACCTGCGCACCATGCGGGACGTACCGCTGCGACTGGAGGCAGTGGATCCGCCGCCGATGATCGAGGTGCGGGGCGAGGTCTACATGTCACTGCCCGACTTCGCCCAGCTCAACGAGCGCCGGGCCGAGGCCGGGCTGTCGACGTTCATGAATCCCCGGAACTCCGCGGCGGGCACGATCCGGCAGCTGGATCCCAAGCTGACCGCCGAACGACCGCTGTCACTGTGGACCTATGCCGTCGGCGCGACCGAGGGCATCGCATTCGGGTCCCACTGGGATGCGCTGCAGTGGCTGCGCGAACACGGCTTCCCCGTGCACCCGGACGTAGTCAAGCTCGAATCCGAGGACCAGGTGGTCAAACAGTGCCAGGCCTGGGAGGAGCGCCGGGGATCACTCGAGTTCGAGATCGACGGGGCGGTGGTCAAGGTCAACCAGGTCGAGCTCCAGCGCCGCCTGGGGTCGGTGGGGCGCGAGCCCCGGTGGGCGATCGCTTGGAAGTTTCCCCCCACCACCGCGGTGACCAAGCTGAACCAGATCGGGTGGAACCCGGGGAAGTTCGGTGATCTGCACCCGTACGCGATGCTCGAGCCCGTCCACGTCGGCGGCGTGACGGTGAAGCTGGCCACCCTGCACAACGAGGAGGACCTCCAGCGCAAGGACATCCGGGAGGGGGAAGAGGTGATCGTGCTGCGAGCCGGCGACGTGATCCCCCAGGTGCTCTCGCCCGCCCCCCACGTGGCGGAGCGCACGGACCGACCCGCTTCACCCCACCCGCCCAAGCACTGCCCGATCTGCAACACCCCCACAGTCAAGCCCGAGGACTCCGTGTTCACCCGCTGTCCCAACCGCGACTGCCCCGGCCGGCGGTGGCAGCTGCTCAAACATTTCGTGGGGGCGATGGATATCGACGGCCTGGGGGAGAAGCAAGTCAGCCTTTTCATGGACCTGGGCTGGGTCCGCACCGCCGCGGACTTCTACCGGCTTGCGGCCGAGCGGATTGCCGAGCAGTCGGGCTTCGGCCCGGTCTCTGCGGACAAGCTGGTGAGGGCGATCGCGCAGTCAAAGGAACAGCCGTTTGGCCGGGTCCTGTTCGCCCTGGGGATCGAGGAGGTGGGCTACGTCACTGGCCGGAACCTGGCGCAATACTTCCGCTCGATCGACACGCTGCTGGCCGCGTCCCCCGACCAGATCCAGGAGGCGCCGGGGATCGGTCCCAAGATGGCGCAGACCATTCACGACCAGCTCCAGGATGAGCAGATGCAAGCGCTCATCAAGGATCTGAGGGCCCAGGGTCTTCGCTTCGAGGAGGAGGGGCCGCCACCCGGCGAGGGCCCGTTGGCCGGAAGGACGTTCGTGCTCACGGGAACGCTGCCGACACTGACCCGCGAGGAGGCCACACAGCGGATCATGGCCGCCGGCGGCAAGGTCACGGGCTCGGTGTCACGCAAGACCGACTACCTGGTGGCCGGCGAGAGCCCGGGGTCGAAGCTGGCCCAGGCCGAGAAGCTGGGCGTATCGGTGATCGACGAAGCCGCGCTCCAGGAGCTGGTCCGTTAGCCGGTGTAGTCAGCCAGGGCGACCGCCATCTGGTTGCCCTCCACGGAGTGGACGTAGGTGGTATCGCCTACCGAGTTGGCATAAATCGCAAAGGCGAGTGTGTGGCCGTTCTGGGCGCGGCAGTAGCCGATCAGGTTGGCCACGCTGGACAGCGTCCCGGTCTTGCCGCGGCAGTGCCCCTGGGCTCGGGTGCCTCTCATCTCGTCAGCCAGCGTTCCGCTCTCACCCCCGACAGCGAGCGAGTTCCAGAACGGGTGGTTGAACCGCAGCTTGGTCAGCGCGGTGACCATCTGGCTGGGGCTGGTGGAGTCGGCGTAGGACAGCCCGGATCCATCGACCAGCTTGGGATGGATCCCGAACCGCCGGGACAGCAGGGCAATCACCACACCCGCCCCGGCCGCCGTGTGGCCTCCGGCCCCGAACCTCGCCCCGAGACCCTTGAGCAGCGTCTCGGCGAAGAAATTGTCCGACGGTGCGTTGGTCATCGCCACCAGGCGGACCATGCTGGGCGAGTTCACGCTAGCCAGCGGCTGCGCGTTCTGTGGCGTCTGGCCGACGCTGCTCGAGGCCGAGACGCTGACCCCAGCGCCCTGCAGCGCGGACACGAGCCGCTGGGCGGCATAGAGTGCCGGCTGGTAGACGTACGTCGACCCATCGCCCGTGACCCCCCGGTCGAAGGCGAGCGCGCTGAGTGCTCCTTCCATGTAGTGATCGAACTGGAAGCCGCTCTCGGAGGTCCCGCGCAGTGAGTCGAAGTAGGACTCGTCCCCGACCACCCGACCGACCACGCCGCGGATGCCGTGCCGGCGCAGGTTCGAGGCCAGGCTCTCGATGCTGGCTCCGGCACCCCCGTAGTGGGAGCCGATGAAGCCGGCGGAACCGAAAGTGGGATCCCCACCACCACGGAGGTAGAGCGTGCCGTGCCAGGTTCCCCGCTTTCCCATCCAGCCCGTGCCCAGCACGGACGTGGTCAATGTGGCGTCGGGGCCGAAGCGGAGCAGGGCGGTCGAGGTCGTGTAGACCTTCTCGGTGGAAGCCGGCAGCCGCCCTGTGCCCGCATGGTCGGAGAACAAGGTCTGGCCGGTGTTGAGGTCGACCACCAGGGCTCCGCTGGACCCGCCGATTTGCGACATGTCCCGGCGGAGGGTCGCGGCCAGCGAGCTGTGCGCAGAATAAGCCGACCGGGTGGCCGCCCAGGCCGGAGCCGCGGCAAGCAGCCAGATCAGCGCCCCCAGCGCCGGCAGGAGTCTGCGCATCCGCTGGTATGAAACACCGGGCGGCGGCAGAAGGCTCGCTGGCGTCGGACAGCGCCATACAATCCAGCTGAGGATGGGGAAGGTCGTCAAGC
>DASZGO010000103.1:0-1917 GCA_035938755.1 Solirubrobacteraceae bacterium
TGGCCGCGGCCCGGAGGTCTCTTCACCGGCGGTAGTCGCGAGTCAGAAGTAGTTCCCCTGGGCGGCGTCCCAGGGTTTCGCGACCGGCTGCCGGACGAGGCGGAAGTCCTGCGAGAGGCGCAGGAATCAGTCCTTGCCGAGATGCGCCGGTGGGGCTATCGCCACGTCATCACGCCGATGGTCGAGAGCACGGACGTGCTCGAGCGTGGAATCGGCCCGGAGCAGCGACGCCGCCTTTTCAAGTTCGCCGATGCGCGCGGCGAGGTCATCGGGCTGGTCGGCGAGCGCACCGTGCCCGTGGCGCGGCTGGTCGCAGGCAAGCTCAAGGGATCGCCGCTGCCTCTGCGCCTCTGCTACGCGGGCCCGGTGCTCTCGACAGACGAAGGCCGCTTCCACCAGCGTCGGGAGACCTACCAGGTGGGAGCCGAGCTCATCGGGGCTCCGGGCACGGTGGCGGACGCCGAAGTGATAGCTCTCGCGGCCCGCTGCTTGCAGGCAAGTGGCGTGCGGCGCTACCAGGTCGACGTCGGTCACGCCGAGTTCTTCCACGGCATCATGGACGCGGTCAAGCTGCCTGACGACGTAAAGGCCGCGGTCCGGGTCGCGCTGGCTGCGCGAGATTTCGTGACGCTCGAAGCCCTCCTCGAGAAGACGCCTCTGCGTTCCGCCGAGCACGAGCTGCTGCTGCGGTTCCCAGCCCTCCGCGGCGGCTCAGAGATCATCGAGGCGGCCGGCGGGTTGGTGCGCAACCGCCGGTCGGAGCGCGCGCTCGCGGAGCTCGCCGAGGTGCGAGAGCTGCTGGTCGCGCACGGCCTGGGTGACGTCGTGAGCCTGGACCTTGGAGCGATCCGCGATTTCGACTACTACACCGGGATCATCTTCGAGGGCTACGGCCCCGACGTCGGACGCCCGGTCGCCCAGGGGGGGCGGTACGACGGCCTGCTCGCGCGCTTTGGGCGACCCGCCCCGGCCACCGGTTTCGTCGTTCAGCTCGACCTGGTGTGGGAGATGCTCACGCGGGCCGCCCGGCCCCCGGCGCTGCCCCGGATCGACGCCGCGGTGGCGTGGAGCGGCTCGGGGCTCAAGACAGCGCTGAGGCTTGGCTCGACGTTGCGGCTCTTCGGCATGCGCGCGGTGGTCGACACCCAGGCGCGAGACCAGGCAGCATCGAAAACTTGGTGGCGCACCGTCGGCGCCGTGAACCTCGTCCACTGCCGGAACGACGCGAGCGTGTCGTGGACCGCGCGCGGGCACCGCACCCGCCGCCTTCCCCCGGAGCAGGTGGCCGGGCAGTTGGCTGGAGGGTTGGTGTGACAACGCGCAGGGCCGCAGCCGACAAGGTGTCGATCGCCGTGCCGACCGGGGCCTTGATGCCGGGCGCGCTGCGCCTCCTGGCGCGTGCGGGAGTGGCGCGGCTCAGCGCGGCCGAGCTTGGCCGCCAGCTCATGGTCGATCGCTCCGGCGTGCGGGTGATCCTGGTGCGGCCGGCGGATGTGCCTGCCTATGTGGATCACGGGGCGGCCGACCTCGGCATCGTGGGCAAGGACATCCTGTGGGAGACGCCGGGGGCGCACTACGAGCTGGTGGACCTCAAGTTCGGCGAGTGCCGCCTGGTGCTGGCGGTGCCCCTTGCGTCGAGGCTCAACGGCCCTGAAACGTGGCCCCCGCAGCTGCGCGTCGCCACCAAATACCCCCGCACGGCCAGCTCCTGGTTTGAAATGCGCGGCCAGGCGGTCGAGGTCGTGCAGCTGCATGGGTCCGTCGAGCTCGCGCCGCAGGTCGGATTGGTCGACGCGATCGTCGACCTGACCGCGACAGGCCGCACGCTCAAAGAGAACCGGCTGCGCGTGACCGCCATCCTGGGGGCTTCGACAGCGCGGTTGATCGCCAACCAGGCCAGCCTCAAGACGCGAACAG
>DASZGO010000104.1:0-3190 GCA_035938755.1 Solirubrobacteraceae bacterium
CAGTAGACTAAGTCCATGACTAAGTCGGTTGGCGTACACGAGGCGAAGACGACCCTGTCGAAGCTGCTTGAGCGAGTGTCGGCCGGCGAGGAGATCTCGATAACCCGCCGGGGCGAGGAGGTCGCTCGCTTGGTCCCGGCCCCGCGGGCCGGCACGCGGCGGCTCGGGGTCGACCGTGGGGTCTGGACCGTGCCCGAGGACTTCGATGCTCCCCTTCCGGAGGAAGTGCTAGCTGAATTCGAGCAGTGAAGCTCCTCCTCGACACCCACATATTCCTCTGGCTCCAGACGGATCCGGAGCGGCTGGGGGATCAGTTGCGGGTGGTCGAGGACGATCGAACCGAGCTGCTGCTGTCGGCGGTCAGCTCCTGGGAGATCGCGATTAAGTACGGGCTTGGGAGACTTCCCTTGCCGGAACCCCCAGAGCGGTACGTCCCCTCGCGGATGCGAGCGATCGCCGCCGAGGCGCTCGCGGTCGAGCACCCGCACGCGCTGGCCGTGGCGACGCTCCCCAACCTTCATCGTGACCCGTTCGACCGGCTGCTGATCGCCCAGGCGAACCTACTCGGTCTGACGATCCTGACCGCCGACCGTGCCGTGGCCCAGTACCCGGTCCCGACGATGGCGGTGCGTTAGTCCGGCTGTATTTCATCCTCGAGGCGATTGCCGAGACTCGCCCGCGCCGGTAATTTCGGTGGCGTGTCTGTGACCAGGCGGGGATTGCGTTTCTGCTTGCTCGCGCTGGCGCTCGGATTCGCCGCGCCAGCGTCGGCCGCGGCAAGCTATCGGGTGGGCACCGGGATCGAGCCGATCAACCCGTGCCCGGACGGCACCTTCCCCACGGCGGGTCTGCCGGGCGCTGATGCGTCGAGCTGCGGCGGGGGCGGACCGGTGTATCTGGGCGGGTTCGGCCTGGCCGGTGGTCCGGTGGGCGCCGCCCCGGTCCAGCAGCCGGCGCCGATCCCGGGCCGCAAGGCCACTGGGGTGCTCCAGGCCACCTCGATCCTCCAGAGCAGCGGCAGCACCGTGCCGATCCCGGCAGGCGAGGCCGACGGGGCACACGTGCGGGCCATGGCGATCAGCGATGGCAACCGCGGGCACACGCTCCTGATCGCCGATATGGAGGTGCAGGGTTACTTCGCCGAGCTCAAGCAGGCCGGGGTCGGGATCATGGACATGCGCAAACAGGTGGCCAAGGACCTGGGCCTCAAGCCGCAGCAGGTGTGGATCCAGTCAGACCACACCCACGGCGGCGCGGACCCGCTCGGCGTGTGGGGCGGCGTCCCCAACTCGTTCCTGCAGTACATGACCCAGCAGACCGAGAATGCGCTCGAGCACGCCTACCGCAACACGCGCCGGGCCAAGCTCTATTACGGCTCGGTGGACGGCAAGGACCTGCTGACCAATCAGTTCTCATCCGATCCAGAGAACACGTCCCAGGATTCGGGGCTACGCGTGCTCCAGGCCCGCGACCCGAGGACCGGCCAGACGTTCGCCACCCTGCTCGACTTCTCAGCCCACGCCGATGTGCTCGGCTCGAGCAACACCAAGCTGACCGGGGATTGGCTGAGCGCCACCAACGTGGAGCTCGAGCAGCGGTTCGGCGGCTTCGCCATGACGGTGGTAGGCACCCTGGGCCGCACGCAGCCTCAGCGCGGCCCGGCGTACAGCGCGTGCTCGGCCCAGAGCGGGGACGCACTGTCCTACTGCGCGATCTACCAGTACGGCAAGCAGGTCACCGATCGGGCTGCGCAGGCCGTGGCCGGGGCCACGCGAATCACCGGCCGCCCGCTGGTCGCCGCCCACTCCTACCTGCTCGAGGACACCGCGACCAACGCGCCGATCCTGGGCCTGGAATACGCCGGGTTCGCGGTGGGCGCGCCGCTGTACCGGGCGATCGGCCCGCCGTGGCTGACCGGCACCGAGATCGGGACCGTGACCGGAACGGCCCGGATCGGGGACGTGATGCTCTCGAGCATCCCCGGCGAGGCCTACCCGCAGATCGCGCTCAAGGTCTCGAGTACGGTCACGGGCATTCGGCCGGGTGGGTTCATGACCGCGGGCCTGTCCAACGACCAGCTGGGCTACCTGATAGCTCCGTTCAGTGCCTACCCGCAGCCGGTGGAGCGGTCGATGTTCAGCCAGGCCCTGAGCTCGGACGTGATCCAGGGCTGCGTGGCCTCGCCCAACACCAGCACTTGCCCGCAGCCGTCGCCGGTGTCCAACGACAACTATTTCTTCAACGTCTCGCACACCATGGGCGAGCGGGTGACCTGCTCGCTGCTGCGTGGCTCCGACGACGTCATGCACCCGGGTCAGACGACGTTCCACGACAGCTTCACCGACTGCAACCTGTTCGCCAATGACGCGGTGCTACCGGCGGGGACCGACGTCACGGCCAGCGACGCGGTGCCGAAGCTGCCGGATTCGAGCAACCCGTAGTCGGCGGTCTAAGCGTTCCGGGCCGAGGCCTCCGCGGACTGGAGCGCGGCCGCGGCCGCGGTTGCCTGGTCGCGCGCCTCCTCCGCGGCTCGCTCGGCCTCGCTCAGCTGCGCCGCGGCCCGGTCGCGCCGCTGCTCGGCCGCCTGGAGCGCCCGGGTGGCGCGGTCGAGATCACGCCGCGCATCGCGCTCGGCCCGGCGGGCCTGCTTTAGCTGCGCCGCCTCGCGCTCCGACTTGGCCGCGGTCTCGGTCTTGCCGGACATTCTCGGCTTGGGCTCTCGGGCCGGCGCTTCGCCGGCGCCGAGCGACAGCGCGCCCAGCCCAACGTGGCGCAGCTCGCGCTCCAGGCAGGCACCTTGCACGTGAGCGCGGGCGTCCTCGTCCAGGGCTGCCGCGTGCAGCGTCTCCGAAACCTGCTCGAGCCGGGCCGGAGTGAGCTCGTGGCCCTCGGAGCTCAGCAGACCGCGCGCCTTCTCGGTCAGCTGCTCGACCGCGGCCCGCTCGGCAGTCGCCGCGCGCCGCAGCGCCTCCGGCTCCGCGCGCCGGGCCAGGAGGTCGGCCTGCGTCTTCTGCAGCGCGTCGCCGGCCTTGAACAGGGCGGCCACCTCGGCCCGCTGCGTGCGCACCAGCTGGTTGACCGCCCACGCGGCGACCGACGGCTTGCGGAGCTTCGATACCTCCTGAGCCTCGTCGCGGCGTTGCTCGCTGCGCAGCTCTTTGGCCAGCGCGTTGCGCTGCTCGGTGAACTG
>DASZGO010000105.1:0-3723 GCA_035938755.1 Solirubrobacteraceae bacterium
CCCGGGGCGCCGAGCGGGTAAACGTGAGGGACCAAGGTGGCCGCCGGCACGCCCTCGAGCTCGGCCGCCAGTGCGGGGGCCAGCGTGAGGATGTCGTGGACTAGGACGTCGGGCCGGCTCTCGGCCACGGCGGGCCGAGTCTCGGCGGTGGCCAGGACGACTGCCTCGTAGGGGAGCAGCGGGCGCTCGCGGGTGGGGAACACCGGGTACTCGGGGGCGGGCACGAACGTCATGCCGCCCGCCTCGACGTGCTCACGCCAGCGCTCCCAGGTCTCGAGCGTGACCTGGTGGCCGCGGGCCGCCAGGCGCTCGCCCAGGGCCAGCATGGGGAACGCGTGACCGGGGTCGCCGAACGCGCCTAGAAAGATGCGCAGCCGGCGGGCGGGTGGGCTGGCACCGGAGGGCCGGCTGGCGCCGGAGAGCTTGATCGCGCCGGTGCCCGACGTCAAGCGGCCAGCTCGGCCACCGCGCGCAGCTGCTCGATCCGGTCCTCGACCGTGAAGGCCATGGGGGAGACCATCAGCGTGCCCACCCCGGCGTCACGGAACGCGGCCAGCCGGTCACGCACGACGTCTCGCGGCCCGACCAGCGTGACCATGTCGATCAGCGCCGTCGGGATGGCGGCCGCCGCCTCGTCCTTCTTGCCGTCCAGGTACAGGTCCTGGATCTCCTTGGCCTCGTCGACGAAGCCGTAGCGCTGCATGATCCGGTTGTAGAAGTTCTGCTTGCGTGAGCCCATTCCCCCGATGTACAGGGCCAGCACCGGGCGCATGAGGTCGCGGGCGGTGTCGAGGTCATCGGATACGTAGGACTGGGCCGTCGGGGCGATCTCGAACCCGTCTAGCGAGCGTCCCGCCCGATCCGCGCCCTCCTGGAGCAGCTCGCGGAACTGAGCCACGTGCTCGGGCGAGAAGAAGGTTGGAATCCAGCCGTCGGCGATCTCGCCGGCCAGCGCCGTGTTCTTGGGCCCGATGGCCGCCAGGAAGATGGGGATGTGCTCCTGGACCGGCGAGATCATCAGCTTGAGCGCCTTGCCCGGCCCGTCCGGCAGGGGGAGCTCGAGCGTCTCGCCCTGGAACTGCACCCGCTCTCGGTCCAGGGCCATGCGCACCACGGCGACGTACTCGCGCGTGCGCTGGAGCTGGCGGGCAAAGCGCTGCCCGTGCCAGCCCTCGGCCACCTGCGGTCCCGACGAGCCGATGCCGAGTAGGAAGCGCCCCCCGGAAAGCTGATCGATCGTGGCCGCGGTCATCGCGGTCAGGCCAGGGCTGCGACCCGGCATCTGGAAGATGGCCGAGCCGAGCTTGATCTTGCTCGTCTGAGCGGCCAGCCAGGCCAACACCGTGGCGGCGTCTGAACCGTAGGCCTCGGCCGACCACACCGAGTCATAGCCCAGGCGCTCGGCCTCCTGGACGACCTTCAGCTGATCCTCCGCACCCATGCCGAGGCCCCAGTACCCGACGTTCACACCGAGCTTCATCTGCAAGTTTCCTTTCGTGGCGAGGACTTCGCTTGTGGGGCCCGACGACCGCGGTTAGAGTCGGCGAACCGCCGTGCGGGAGGCGGTGAAACCCTATGCGAAGACGACGCAGAGCGACGATCGAGGACCTGCGGCTGGCCATTGACTGCCTTCCGCGAACCACCCGGGTGGCCATGCTCGAGGGCATCCGGGGCAACGAAATCATCGTCGGGGCCTACTCCGACGGCAAAGGCGTGTGCCCGATGCTGGCCGCTCACCGCGCCGGGGGCCGGACGAATCTAATCGCGTTCGCCCGGGCCTGGGATCGCTTCGCCTTCGGGGGCAACCGGGTCGAGCGGGCGCGTCCGGCCACGGCCCGGGAGCTGCTGATCCTCAAGACGCACCTCGAGGCAAGCCTGCTGGAGGAAGAGATGCCCCGGTCGGAGCTGGGACGCGCGATCGCGGAGCATCGCGAGCTGGTATCCGAGCGACGGTCGCCGCCCAAGCCGCGCCACCGTCCCGGTGACCCCGACCGCAGCCGCGAGCTCCGCCACCGTCCGGGCTGGGCCTGGACGCGGGTGGTGCGCCGGTACGACGAGTACGAGTGGGCGCTCGAACAGATCCGGGCGGCCAGCCGTGCCGAACCCGAGCCTCGCGCGACCGTCCCCGGCTAGCCCAGCCTCGATACTTCCGGCGTGGACCAGCGCGAGCGCCGTACCAGCTCGGTCGAGCTGCTGTGGGACCTTGTGTTCGTGTTCGCGATCACCCAGGTCACCACCTTCCTCTCGCGCCATCTCAGCTGGGGTGGTTTCGGCCAGGGAATGCTGCTGCTGGCCCTCGTGTGGTGGGCCTGGTCGGCGTTCGTGTGGGCGGCCAACGCGCAGGACGACGACTCGCGCGTCCTGCGGCTGACGCTGCTCGGCGCCGCCGGCTTCATCTTCGTGAGCGGGCTGGCGCTGCCCGACGCCTTCGGGTCGGCGCCGGTGCTGTTCGCCGTCAGCTACTCGGTGGTCCGGTTCCTGCACCTGGCTCTGTACGCGGACGCCTCCCGCCGGGGCAACGCTTCGTGGTCGGCCATCGCCGGCTTTGCCGTCACGGTCGCTGTGGGCATGGCTCTGCTCATCGCCGGCGCGGTGCTCCACGGCGCGGCCCGCACCGCGCTCTGGGCGGTGGCCGTCGCGATCGACTACGCCGGCCCGGCCTGGCTCACTCGGGAACGCCTGCGGGGCATCCAGGAGGTCGCCGTGGCGCACTTCGCCGAGCGCTACGCACTGTTCGTGATCATCTGCCTCGGCGAGTCGATCGTGGCCATCGGAGTGGGAGCGGGCACCACCCACCGGCAGATGACGGCCGGTCTGGTGGCGGTGGTGTCGCTGGGGCTCCTGACCACGATCGGCCTGTGGTGGACGTACTTCGACCGGCTGGCGGGCGCGGCTGAGGCGGCGCTCCGTCGCCACCGCGAGGCGGTGCTGGCGGCGGCTGATGGCTACAGCTACCTCCACCTGGTGATCGTGGCCGGAATCATCGTGTTCGCGGCCGGGATCAGGCTGCTGGTCGCAGACGTGACCACGGCGCCGACGACCGCGGTCCGGCTGGCGGTGTGTGGTGGAGTCGCGGCCTATCTGGTGGGTTGCGTCGTGTTCGGGCTGCGGCTGGCGGGATCCATCGGTTATCCCAAGCTGGTGGCGGCCGGGGGGTTGCTGGTGCTGTTCGCCCTCGGAGGCTCGCTGGCGGCCTGGTCGCTGACCGCGGTGATCGCCGGCTTGCTGGCAGCGCTGTGTGTGATCGAGACCGGCTGGGAGCGGCAGGTTGTCGGCACCTGACTCGCGGCCGGCCGTGTCGGTGATCGTCCCGTTCGTCGGCTCAGACGCTGAGCAGGCGCAGCTCCTCGGTGCTCTGGACGCGCTCGTCCTGGGGCCCGACGACGAGCTGATCATCGCCGACAACCGCCGGGACCCCGTCCGGACCCCGGCGTTCGCCCGCAACCGGGGCGCCCGCGAAGCGCGCGGCGAGTGGCTCGTGTTCCTCGATGCCGACGCCGAGCCCGCGCCGGAACTGATCGATGCCTATTTGCAGCCGCTTCCGGCCGAGCGCACAGCCGTTCTGGCCGGGGCGGTTCGCGACGTGGCGCCGGGCGGCGGGATCGTGGCCCGGCACGCCGTGGCCCGAGCCCACCTGAGCCAGCAGACCACGCTCCAGCGACGCCAGCTGCCCTACGCCCAGACCGTCAACTGCGCCGTCCGTCGGCAGGCGTTCCAGGAGGT
>DASZGO010000106.1:0-8834 GCA_035938755.1 Solirubrobacteraceae bacterium
CTGCTGGCCATCACCTACGAGCTGGTGGCCCACACCCAGGGGCCCCGGGGAGTCGTCGTCCAAGCCCGCGCGGCCCCGGGATCCAAGCTGTTCGTTGCTCCCGTAGATGGTCAAGTTCCGCCACAAACCGCCCCCCCGGAATTGCCGGTTCCGGTGCGCCAGGCGGCCAGCCAGCTCCAAGCCCAGGCCAACGCTCAGATCGCCACCGCCCGCCAAGACCAGCTGGATGCGCTGCTCACCCGCTCTGGCATCGGCCTGGGGATCATGGCGGTGGTGTCCGTCGGTCTGGGCTGGCTGATGGCCGGGCGCGCCCTGCGTCCGGTGCGGACGATGAGCGAGCGGGCCCGGGGCATCTCAGAGCGCAACCTGCACGAGCGCCTGGCCGTCGCCGGTCCGGACGACGAGCTCAAGGAGCTGGGCGAGACGTTCGACGCCTTGCTGGGGCGACTTCAGGCAGCCTTCGAATCCCAGCGCCGGTTCGTGGCCAACGCCTCGCACGAGTTGCGCACTCCGATCACGCTTGAGCGAACGCTGGTGGAGGTGGCCCTGGCCGACCCGGAGGCCGACGTGGATTCACTACGCGCCACCTGCGAGCGGGTGCTGGCGGCCAGCGAGCAGCAGGAGCGAATGATCGAGGCCCTGCTCACCCTGGCCCGCAGCCAGCGGGGATTGACCTGCCGCCAGGACGTGGACCTGGGGGAGATCGCTCAGGAGGTGATCCGGAGCAAGGACACCACCGGATTACGCGTGAAGGCTGAGTTCGGCGAGGCGCCCGTGCTCGGCGACCAGGCGATGTTGGAGCGGCTGGTGGCCAACCTGGTGGACAACGCCGTGCGTTACAACGTGGCCGGGGGTGAGCTGACTGTGTGGACCGGGCGCCAGAACGGCAGCGCGGGGCTCCGCGTGAGCAACACCGGTCCACCTGTCCCAGCCGCGGAGGTTGAGGGGCTGCTCGAGCCGTTCCGGCGCCTGAACGCCGAGCGCACGGGCGAGGCCGCCGGACTCGGTCTGGGTCTCTCGATCGTGGCCGCGATCGCCGAGGTCCACGACGCGTCTTTGCAACCTCGGGCGAGACCGGAGGGTGGGCTGGACATCGCGCTGTGCTTCCCGGCTACCGAGCCCGAGCCCTCAGCAGCGCGGCGGGCGCCGGATCTCGTCACACTTCCCTAGACGGGGTCGGAACCGCCCATCGTCGGCCGCCAACTTTTTCACTCGTGTTCAAGCGCAGATCTCCTTGGCTGGTCGTCGCGATCGGGCTCGCGGTGGGTGGTCTGGCCACTGCGGTCGGGGCCCGTCTGGTACCCGGGCGGGTGTCGATCGCCGCCCACCTCACTGTGAACGGCCGTCACCTGGTGCCGCCCGGCCGGCTGGTCACGCTGGGCCAATTCCCCACCGGCGGGGCGATGACGCCGGATGGCCGCTTCTACTGGACGGTGTCGACCGGCCGGGCGCTCAACGACATCCGGATCGTGTCGGTGGCCGCCAAGCACCCGCACGTGGTCCAGGTGCTGCCGGTTCCCGGAGCTTCCGGCGGGATCGCCGTCGACCCGACCAAGCCGCTGGTCTACGTGTCCGGCCTGCCGGACTCGAGCAACGCCGACGAGAAGCGGCCCGGCGTGCCCGGCGGTCAAGGCGACGTCATTCATGTGTTCCGCTACGACAAGCGGCGGGGGCGGGCGCGGGAAGTGGGCACGATCCCCGTGCCCCCGCCCGCCTCGGCCCAGCCCCCGGAGAACTTCCCACCCAAGACCTCAGGCCGCGAATCCTGGCCCGACCGGCTGGCCATCTCGTCTGACGGCCACACGCTGCTCGTCCCGCTGAACCTGGCTGACGCGGCAGCCGTGGTCAACACCTCCAGCAAGGCCGTGCAGTACGTGAGCACGGGTGCGTTCCCCTACGGGGCGGCGATCCTGCCCGGCAACAAGCTCGGCCTGGTGTCCAACGAGGGCCCGGGCACCGTGTCCGTGATCGATCTGGCCGCGGCCGCCAAGGTCAAGGACATTCAGGTCGCGGCGAACGTCTCCCATCCGGAGGGGATCGCCGTCGACGCCCGGCGCCACCGGGCGTACGTGGCCATCGCCAACGAGGACCAGATCGCGGTGATCGACACCGCGGCCATGACGCTCGTGCACTCGGTGTCCACCGAGCTGCCCGAGGGGGCGGGATCGGCGCCGGTCGCCGTCGCCATCTCGCCCGACGGCAAGCGGCTGTTCGCGGCGCTGTCGGCGGCCGATGAGCTCGCCGCGTATGCCCTGCCCTCGTTCCGGCCCCTGGGCCGGGTGCCCACCGCGGCCTACCCGGCCGACGTGCAGGTCACCCGGGGCAGCGCGGGCGCAGCCCGTGGTCGCCTGCTGTGGATCGCTGCCAAGGGCTTCGGCTCCGGGGCCAACCCCAACGGGCCGAACCCGTACATCGCCAACGACGACAACCTGCTCAAGCACCCAGGCTCGGCCGTGCTCACCAACGGCCGCGCCGGGATCCTCCCGTATCCCAGCCTGCGCCAGCTGGGCGGTGACACGCGTGTGGCCCAACGCCAGCTGCAGCCGGCCAACTACGAGTTCGCGCCGCCAGGCACCCCGCTGCGCGCCGGGGGCCCCATCAAGCACGTGTTCTACATCGTGCGGGAGAACCGGACCTACGACCAGGTGCTGGGCGACGATCCCCGGGGCGACGCCGATCCCCAGCTCACGCTGTTCGGGCAGAAGATCACTCCCAACTTCCACGCTCTGCTCCGTCGCTTCCCGTTGCTCGATCACGTCTATGCCAACTCCGAGGCCTCAATCGACGGCCATTTCTGGACCAGCGCGGCCGCGGTGTCCGACTACGTGCACAAGAACTGGGAGGAGAACTACGCGGGTCGAAACCGGCCCTACGACTTCGGCGTGTACTCGATCACCTGGCCCGGTAGCGGGTTCCTGTTCGACCGCGCTCAGCAGCAGGGGATCTCCTATTACAACTTCGGCGAGGCAATCGCCGGCACGGTCCCGCTGACCGCCCTGGACAAGGACAACACGCAGGCTCAGACCAATCTGGTCAGCCAGAAGTTTGCCAACTCCGACCTCGGAGAGGCGGCGTTGGCCCCTGGGGCCTGCTACCCCAACGACGCGTCGATCGGCACCGACGCGATCAACCAGCGGGAGACGTACGACTCGTCGGCGCCCTCAGGCGCGCCTCCACTTTCTGAGTCGCGATTCACCTGCTTCCAACAGCGCTTCCAGCAGTGGCAGCTCACCGGCTCGGTGCCCTCGTTCGTGTACATGGTCCTGCCCAGCGACCACACCAGCGGGGTGAGCCCCGGGGCTCGGTCTCCCCGCTCGATGGTGGCCGAGAACGACTACGGCCTGGGGCAGATCGTCGACACCATCTCCCACTCGTCGATCTGGTCCTCCTCGGCCATCTTCGTGCTCGAGGACGACTCGCAGGACGGCGCCGATCACGTCGACGCACACCGGATGCCGGGCGCCGTGTTCAGCCCCTACGCCAAGCCGGGCGCGGTGATCCACACCCGCTACGACATGTTGTCGTTCATCCGGTCGATGGAGCTGATCCTGGGCATGCGCCCGCTGTCCTTTGGCGACGCGATGGCCACGCCGATGTACGACGCGTTCCAGCCCACCCCGGCCAACGGCGCGCCCTTCAACGCCGTCTCGCCCACCTACCCGTTGCTGGAACGAAACCCCAACAGCGCCTATGACCGCGCGATGTCTCGCGGGTACCGGTGGAACCTGCCAGACCAAATCACGCAGGATAAGTTCGACCGGATCCTGTGGCACGCGGTGCACGGGCTGCGCTCGGCTCCACCCCCGCCCGGGCCTAACGCCGCGCACGGCCAGTGAGGCCCGTGTCAGGGCGTACCATCAGCTAAGCCATGTCGCTGGCCACGGTTCGCAACATCGCCATCATCCTGCTGATCGCCGCGGCGGTGGCGTTCATCCCGGGCGGGGGCACGGCCTCCACTGTGGCGCTGCAGGCGGCATCGCTGTTGTTCCTCGCCGTGCTCGGCTGGTTCGCTTCGATCATGTATCGCCAGCACCGGTCCAGCCTGTACTCGCTGGGGGATCGCCGGCGCGCGATCGTGTACGCCGCGCTGGCCATGGCCACGTTGACTTTGAGCGGGACTCACCGGCTGTGGAACACCAGCGCCGGATCCGTAGTCTGGCTGGTGCTGATGGGCGCGTCTATCTACGCGGTGGTCGCGATCGTCTGGGCGGCGCGCAAGTACTAGACGGGAGTCGGTTCTCGCACTGGCGCCAGCTCTACGGGGATCCCATTGAGCACGGCGTTGCCGGACACCGCGTCGACCTGCAGCTCGTCGGCCACCAGGTTGCTGTTAGTTCCCGGGTGGGCGGAGGCGATGCGCTGAGCCGTCCCGGCCACGTCGTGGCCCCAGCCGTGGGGGAGGCTCACCACTCCAGGCATGATCGCGTCGGTGACTTCGACCTGGGCCACGATCGAGCCGGTGCGCGAGCTCAGCTCCGCCGGATCGCCGTCGGTCAGTTGGTAGCGGGCCGCGTCATCGGGGTGGACGTGGAGGGTGCAGCGGGGCTTGCCCTTGACCAGGACCTCGAGGTTGTGCATCCACGAGTTGTTGGAGCGCAGGTGGCGTCGGCCGACCAGCACGAGGTCGCCGCCCAGCTGGTTCTGCAGCGACCCCCGCAGGCGCTCGACGTCGGCCACCAGCGGCGCCGGCGCCAGCTCGATCTTCCCGCTGGCCGTGCGCAGCGCGTCGGGCAGCCGGGGGCGCAGCGCCCCCAGGTCGATCCCGTGCGGCGCGGCCTCGAGGTCCGCCAGGCTGAGCCCGTAGGGGCCGGCCCGGAGCATCAGGTCCAGTAGCCGCTCCGGGCCGACTCGCGGCCCGAGCTCGGCCAGCACCTGTTCGACCTCGCGACCGGCGAACGGGGACTCGGGCGTCTTGGTCTCCCGCTCAACGGCGGCTCGCGCGACCTGCTCGTCGAGGGCCGCGACGTCGGCATCCGGTCCCAATCCCGCGGCCAGCCCGGTGAGCCGCAGCAACGTCACCCACTCGTCTGGGACCTCGGGATCGGGTTCGAGCACGGGCGGCGAGTAGTGGGCCACGTTGCGGATCGCGAACAGGTACAGCGCCTGGTCGTAGTGCGAGCGGCGCAGGGGGGACGGGGCGGGCAGGATCACGTCCGCGTGGCGCGTCGTCTCGTTGACGTAGATGTCGAGACTGACCATGAACTCGAGCTGGTCCAGCGCCGCATCGAGCCGCCCGCTGTTCGGAGTCGACACGACCGGGTTACCGCCCATCGTGATCAAGGCCCGGATCTGGCCCTCGCCCGGCGTGTCGATCTCCTCGGCCAGGCAGGCCGCCGGGAGCTCACCGAAGATCTCATCCAGTCCGCGCACCCGGCTCTGCCAGCGCCCGAACCGGGCGCCGCGGCCGCGGCCCGGAGCTCCGGCGGCGTTGGAGTGGCCGGCCGCGCCCAGGGGGAGCATGGCCCCGCCCTCACGGTCGAGATTCCCGGACAGGAAGTTGAGGAGATCCACCAGCCAGCTGGCCAGCGTCCCAAATTCCTGGGTGCAGGTGCCGATCCGGCCGTACACGGCGGCCCGCTCAGCGGCCACCAGCTCGCGGGCGATGCGGCGGATCTCGCCCGGCTCGATTCCGCATATGGCGGCGCTCGCCTCGGGCGTGAAGGTCCGGGCCAGGGCGCGGATCTCAGCCTCGCCCGTGGCCAGTTCCGCCAGCCGCGGCTGGGGCCGGACCAGCTCCTCCTGGAACAGGACGTGGACGAGCGCGAACAGGAAATGGGCATCGGTTCCGGGACGGATGAAGTGGTGCTCGTCGGCCTCCTCGGCCGTCCGGGTCCGGCGCGGATCGATCACCACCAGCTTGCCGCCTCGCGCCCGCATCGCCCGCAGGCGTCCCCGGATGTCCGGCGCGGTCATGAGGCTCCCATTGGACTGCAACGGGTTGGCTCCCAGCATGAGCAAGTGGTCGGTGCGGTCCACGTCGGGCACCGGGACCGTGGTGCCGGTGCCGAACATCAGCGCCGCGGCCATCTGTTTGGGGTACTGGTCGACGGTGCTGGCCGAGTACAGGTTGCGGCTGCCCAGCCCCCGCAGCAGCACCCGGTTGTAAAGCAGGTTCGACAGGTTGTGCGCGTTGGGGTTACCGACGTAGACCCCCACCGCGTCGCGGTCCTCGGCCAGAATCGGGGTCAGGCGCCGGTCGATGAGCGCGAACGCCTCGTCCCAGCTCGACGGCTCGAAGCCGCCGTCGGCCCGGCGGATCAGGGGCGTACCGACCCGGTCCGGATCGGAGTGCAGCTCCTTCAGGGCGTAGCCCTTGGGGCAGATGAAGCCCCGGCTGAACACGTCCTCCCGGTCTCCCCGGATCGAGATGACCTCCTCACCGTCCAGCTTCAGCTCCAGCCCGCACGTCGCCTCGCACAGCGGACAGGTGCGATACGCGATCCGTTCACGGTGGCCGTTCGCGGACATGACGGTGCGTTGAGGTTACTGTTCGCGGCCGGTCGCCTGCGACTACCTGGCAGGTAAAGCAAGCAAAGGAGTTGGCGATGCCCATGCGCCGAAAGCTGGTCGTCGAATTCATCGGTACGTTCTTCCTCGTCTTCACGGTCTGTACCGCGACCCATCCTGGCACCGGGGCGGGTGTTCTCGCCCCGCTGGCCATCGGCGCGGTGCTGATGGTGATGGTGTTCGCTGGCGGTCACGTCTCCGGCGGCCACTACAACCCGGCCGTCAGCACCGCCGTCCTGCTGCGGGGCAAGATGGCGGCGAACGAATGGGGCCCGTATGTGGTCACTCAGTTGGTGGCGGGCGTTTTGGCTGCCCTGCTGGCGCGGGGCGTGGTCGGTCACAGCAGCGCGGGTCCCACTCCGGGCGTGGGCAAGATGCTGATCGCCGAGCTGGTGTTCACGTTTGCGCTGGCCTGGGTGGTGCTCAACGTGGCGACCGCGCGCGGGACGGAGGGGAACTCGTTCTATGGCCTGGCCATCGGCTTCACCGTCTGTGCCGGGGCGTTCGCCGTGGGCGGCGTGTCCGGAGGAGCGTTCAACCCGGCGGTGGGACTGGGAGCCAGCCTGATGGGCCTGTTCAAGTGGAGCCATTACTGGATCTACGTGGTGGGGCCGCTGGTCGGCGCGGCCGTGGCGGCGTTCACGTTCCTCTACACGCAGCGGGCCGAGAAGCTTGAAGGAGACATCGAGGCCGCTCGCACCCCCGGTGCCGCGGATGAGCTCGGATAGCGGTCGCGCCGGCGGCGCGACCGCGCGCGCACGTAGTCCTGGTGTGGGATAGAGCCCGGGAGCTGGCCGCCGACTGGCTGCTGGTGCTGGGCGGGGCCACAGTGTTGGTCTCGCTGTTCATGCCCTGGAGCCATCAGTTTCCGGCCTCGCTCCTGTCCATCCCCGGGTTGACCGTGGTGCTGCGGGGCGTGCCCCGGAACCCCACGGCCTGGCAGGTCTACTCCAGCGCGGATGTGCTGCTGGCCTTGCTGGGTACGGCGTCGATCGTGGTCGCGCTGGTGGGGCGGCGGAGCGCGCGGATCACCGTGGGGCTGGCTGCGGCGGTCGGCCTGGCGTTCGCGGTCCACGCGATGAACGTTCCGCCGACCAACGGCCTCGACCTGGTCAACCCGGCCGCCCCGACTCATGGCTACATCGGGCGTACGTACGCCAGCGCCGCGGTGGGCGAGACGGTGGCGGTGATCGGACTGGCGCTCGTGTTGCTGGGCGCGGCGCTGGGGTTGCGGACGCGGAGGCGCTAGGGGGCGGGGCGGGGCCGGGCGGTTCGTGGGCACGCACGGGGAGCGTCGCCAGGCGCGTGTGTCGCGCGAGCGAACATCCCAGAGCTGTTCCCCGGGGCGAACCAGCCGCGCCTATCCTCGAATGCCCATGTCCGTGACCCCCGCCGACAAGCGCCGTGAGCTCCCCGACGAGCCGGGCGTCTACCTGTTTCGGGATGCCAAAGGCCGCGTGCAGTACGTGGGCAAGGCCAAGTCGATCCGCAAGCGGGTGGCCTCTCACTTCTCCAATCCCAGCACCCGCGGGGGGCGCAGCCTGGTGGACGACATCGACCAGATCGAGGCGTTGGTGGTGCACACCGAGGCCGAGGCGCTGCTGGCCGAGCAGAACTTCATCAAGCAGTACAAGCCCCGGTTCAACATCCGGCTGCGGGACGACAAGTCATATCCCTACATCGCGATCAGCCTGGACGAGGACTTCCCGCGCGTCTACTTCACGCGGGAGCGGCACCGCCGCGACCGCGCGTACTTCGGGCCCTACTCCAACGCCAAGCGGGTCCGGTCCACGCTGGAGGTCCTGGGCAAGGTGTTCATGTTCCGCTCCTGCGAGGGCGCGGAACCCGGCCGGCACAGCGGCTCGCCCTGCCTGGACTACTACATCAAGCGCTGCGAGGCGCCCTGCGTGGGCTACGTCAGCCGCGAGGAGTACCGCCGCGGCATCGACGGGGTGATCGACTTCCTGTCCGGGCGCTACCGGGCGATCGAGCGCAGCCTGGAGGAGGGGATGCAGGAGGCGGCGGCCGAGCAGCGGTTTGAGGACGCCGCCAGGGACCGCAACCGGCTGCGCGCTGTGCGCTCGCTGCTCGAGCGCCAGCGGGTGGCCAATGACTCCGTCGGGTCGATGGATGCGATCGCCGTGGCCGTGGCCGGCAACGAGGCCAACGCCCAGGTGTTTCAGGTTCGTGACGGCGTCCTGTCCGATCGCCAGAGCTTCTACCTGGACAACGCGGCCTCGGGGAGTGTGGGCGAGGTGGCCGAGGCGTTCATCCTCCAGTACTACGCCAGCGCCATCAGCCTGCCGCCCCTGCTCGTCGTCCAGCGG
>DASZGO010000107.1:0-23327 GCA_035938755.1 Solirubrobacteraceae bacterium
CTTGTAGCTCTTAGGCGAAGAGCAGGCCGAGAACCGGGGCTTAGGCCGCTTCTTGGCGTGACGCCTCAGCTTTACCACCGCGCACCGGAAACGGCTCGCGCCCGGGTCGGTGAAGGTGAACTTCGCCTTGTGGTGTCGGCGGTCTATGGTCGAGCGAAGGTGCGGCTTGACGGGCGCCTGGCCCGTGATACCGCCACCGCCGCCGCCACCGCCGCCGCCACCGCCCGAGCCACCCCCGCCTCCGGCCGCGGGTACCACGAGGACGTCAAACGGCTGCACGAACAGCTGGTTCGAGCTGTTCACCGGCATGTCGTTGGCCGAGATCTTGGTCTCTCGGCCGCTGACCGGATCGACCCGGATCACCCCGCCGCAGCTTGTAGACGAGCACGGGCCGAACGCGGATTCGTCAGCCACGATGATGTTTCCGTGTCCATCCAGAGTGATCCCGACCGGACCGTCGAAGTACTGGCTCGACGCGTTGACCGGCAGGCTGTTGGCCGACAGCAGCGTCTGCTTGCCGGTGGTGGGGTCGATCTTGACCACATCCCCGGTCCCGCCGGGATGGTGGCCCCAGTCGGCCACCAGGAGGTTGCCCGCCGCGTCGACCACCAGATTGACTGGCGCCCACAGGTACTGGCTGGAGGCGTTGACGGGCATATCGTTGCCTGACAGCTCGGTCTCTTTACCGGTGGCCGGATTGACCTCGACGATGTTGCCGGCTTGACCAGTATGTGTGGATGCGTTGGCCACGAGGATGTTCCCGTGGTGGTCGAGCGCCAGGCCCTGGGCGTAGTCGAACAGCCGGCTCGACGCGTTGATCGGCAGGGTGTTGGAGGAGATCAGCGTCTGCTTGCCCGTGGCGGGATCGACCCTGATCACCTTCCCGCAACCCGCGCAGTACCCCCAATCCGAGACCAGGATGTTCCCGGCGGCGTCCACGGTCACGCCGGTGGGCTGGTAGAAGTGCTGGCTCGAGGCGTTGACCGGCTGTGTGTTGGAGGAGACCAACGATTCCTGGCCGGTGTTGGGGTTGATCCTGATCACGCCGCCGCACCCGTGGACGCAGCTACCGCCCAGGCCGGAGGTGACGATCGCGATGATGTCTCCGGCTGGGTCGAGGGCGAGAGCGAACGGAGCATTGAAGAGCTGACTGCCCGAGTTGATCGGCATGGAGTTGGCCGACAACTCGCTCTCGGCGCCAGTCGCCGGGTCGACCGTGATCAGGCCGCCACAGCCCACGCTGCCGCAGCCCCCGTATGCCTTCCCGTCGACCACCACGATCTGTCCTGGCGAGAGCGCGGCCCCGGCCGGGGCCGGGGCCAGCGCGCAAACCACCAGGCAGGCCCCCGCCCAGGCACCGAGCTTGCGGAGCGCCGGCCTCATTCGACCCACTACTTCAGCGCGTGCTCGAGCAGGATCCCCAGGCCGATCCCGGCACCCGATCCCAGCGCCACCGCGGCAGCCCAGACCATCGACGTGGCGCGGCTCATGACGAGCTCCACCAGTTCGACTGGCCCAGGCCACCCGGAACCGCGGCCTTGACCAACGGCTGGATGGGTGTGGGCGCTGGCTCCGCCCGGCCGCCACGCCGCAGCCAGCCCGCGAGCATGATCAGGACCGGGATCAAGCCGCCCAATGCCATGAGCTCGAACACGGCGCCTGAGGCGATCCATCCGCCGGTGCTGGTCTGGCCCTTGGGTGGGTTGATGGCGAGTTGGAGGAAGTTCCAGCCCAGCGCGCCGAACAGGGCCGACCACATGAGCAGTGACACGCCCAGGACGGAGCCTTCCAGCCAGCCGGTAGCAACCGCCACCACACCCGCGAACACCAGGCCACCCAGGATGCCCACCATGATCAGGCGGACGTCGCCGCTGTTGCACTGATGGCCGGGGGCAATCGCGTATGGACCACCGCTGGCGCAGAAGCCTCCGGACGTGCGCATCACGTCGCGCATCCCGGAATACGCGCACACCAGGCAGGCGACGAAGCCCGCGGCGCCGACGGCGACCAGCGGAAGTCCGATGACTCGCGCCCTCACTGGATCCTCGTTAGATCGACCCAGATGGCGTTGGGGTCGTTGGGGTCGACCTTCACCGCCACCGAGGTTCCGGACTGGAGCCGGGACATGTCGACCTGAGGCACCACCTGGCGCACGCTGGCCGGGTACGGCGGCATGCCATCGCGCATCACCGTGAGGTCAAGGTCCATCAGCGGGTCGAAGTTGACCATGCCCGCGGTGCGCGCGCCGTTGATTGTGGCCGTCGCCTCAACCCCGCCGTTCTCAGCGGAGAACGCCTGGTTGATGGCCTGTGTCTGACCGGCCATCGACTGCGTGGCCGCGGCCATGCGGCTGGTGGCATCGGCCATCCGCTGCTTGACTGGCGGCGCCGTCTTTTCGATGTCCTTCGCCTCCTTCTGGAGGTCGCGCATGCTCTTGAAGAACCCCATCACGCACGTCCGGTGTAGAGAGCGTTAAACCGCTGGGCTACGGCCCGGTTGGCCTTGATCCGGTCGTTCCAGCCGGTCATGGCCGCGTTCCAGCTCTCGGCCGAGACACCCTTGGACGCCGCGACCTCGGGGCCCTTGGTGATGTCGTAGTTGTAGGCCGCCAGCCCCTTGGAGATCTCAGCGTAGAGCTCGATCGAGACCCCGGCGACGGGATCGAAATCTGCCGTGCCGGCGGTGGCCGCCGGCGGTGCGGGCTGCGCCGTCTGGGCGCCCATCGCCGCCTGCTGCGCCGTGGCGTACTCCTGGGCCTGGGCCCCCATCTGGCGAGCCTGCCGAACCATGTCTGGCGAGGCCTCCACCATGTCCTTCATGTCTTTCATCCGCTTGAACATCCCCATAGGAGTGCTCCTTTCCTGTTGCAGTTAGCAGTCCCCGGTCCCGTGTTTGTGGACGCTGGCCCAGTGTGAGCCTGAGGGGTTGGTTTGTCAGTGTCGATCGGGTCTCGGGTTGGTCCCGCGCCGGGCCCTATCCTTTGGCTTCGCGATGGCGGACAAGGGGCAAGCAACGGCGGGGCCCCGAGCCGAGCGAACTCTGGGCGAGCTGATCGATCTCCGTGACGACGGCCGCTTCGTCGGTCGCACGGCAGAGCTCGGTTTCCTGGAGGCCTGCCTGGGCAACGATCCGCCGGCCAGCGTCGTGCTGGTGTACGGACCGGCCGGCATCGGCAAGAGCTCGCTGCTGCGGCAGCTGGCCCGGCGTGCCCGCACTCGGGCCTGGGATGTCTTCTTCATCGAGGGTCGCGAGCTTCCGCCCACGCCGGATGCCATGGAGGCGGCGCTGGAGGCCGCCCAGTCCAGCCCGCGCCCCCTGGTCCTGATCGACACCTACGAGCGGATGACCGCCCTCGACGGCTACCTGCGACGCGAGCTCCTACCGGGCCTCCCCGGTGAGGGGCTGGTGGTGATCGCCGGCCGGGGCACGCCTGACACGGCTTGGTTTGAGAGCGGGTGGCACGAGGTGGCGCGCGAGCTTGAGCTGACGGCCCTGGCGGACACCGATGCGCTCGGGTTGCTGGAGGCGCACGGGGTCACCGACCGCCGCGCGCCGGCGATCATCGAGTGGGCCGAAGGCTCGCCGCTGGCCTTGGCCCTGGCTGGCGACACGGCGGCGCGCGATGCCGATTGGAGCCCGGCCGAGGGCGCCGAACGCCCGGAGATTGTGCGATCGCTGATCCGCCGGGTGGTGGAGAGCGAGCTGCAAGGCGAGCGGCTATCGGCGCTGGGGGTCGCCGCCACCGCTCGGGTGACCACCGTCGAGCTGCTGAGCGCGGTGCTGCGAGAGAGCGACGCCGAGGAGGCCTACGAGCGCCTGAGGCGGCTCAGCTTTGTCGAGCCGTTGGGGGACGGGCTGACGCTGCACGAGCTGGTGCGCAAGACCCTCCGGGCCGACTTCCGCCGCCGGGACCCTGAGCGTGAGCGGGAGCTGCGGCGCCGAATCGTCGACTATCTGTACGAGCGCGGCCGGATCGGCGATCCGGTGATCGCGATCGAGTTGGCCCATCTGATCGAGAACCCGACCATCAAGTGGGGGTTTGGCTGGGAGGGCAGCATCGACTACCGGATGGACGTGGTCCGCCGGGGCGACGCCGAATTCGTCAAGAGCCTGTTCACGCAGCGAGGCCACCCCGACTGGTGGCACTACTCGGCACGATTCTGGGCCGAGGCCCCAGAGCGGATCGGCGTGGCCCGGGACCGCGAGGATCGATTCAGCGGCTTTACGATCTCGATGAGCCCGCAGACGGCACCTGACTTCGCCACGTCGGATCCGCTGCTGGGTCCCTGGCTGGAGCACGCTCAGGCGTCCTCGCACCTGGGGGATGCCGTTCTGTGGCGGGACTCCATCGATCTCACCGGCGACCCCCGAGGCCGCGTCCAGGCCATGTTGGGAATGGCGGGCATCCTGCGCTCCGGCGCGCCCAATCCCCGGTTCGCCTACATGCCGATCGATCCGGGCATGCGCGCCGCCGTGTCGTTTGCCCAGGTGCTGGGAGCCGTCCACCTGGAGGAGCT
Organism: Solirubrobacteraceae bacterium; assembly: GCA_035938755.1. Classification (GTDB taxonomy): domain Bacteria; phylum Actinomycetota; class Thermoleophilia; order Solirubrobacterales; family Solirubrobacteraceae; genus Palsa-465. The sequence continues at coordinate 4,518 of DASZGO010000107.1, forward strand.
CGACGTGGTGCTCGACTCCCGGCGGATGGAATGCCACCGCATCGACTACGGGCCCGGCGGTTTGCTCGCCGCCCAGCGCGCGCGGGTCTACCAGGAGCTCGGGTTGCCCAACCCCCAGTCCGAGGCACCGGCGGCCCAGCTGGCAGTCGACGGGGAGGCGGTGCGCGAGGCGCTGCGCAACTTCCGCGTGCCGCACGAGCTGGCCCGCAGCCCCCTGGCCCACGGCGAGACGGTTGACGAACGCGTGGCCGGAGTGCGGCAGCTGCTGCGCGACGCGGCCGAGCGAGCGTTCGGCGACAGCGACAACGAGCGCCTGCTCCAGCGCGTGCTGGTTCGCGGCTACCTCGAGTCTGAGTCGAGTCACGAGCTGGCCGCGGAGGAGCTCAACCTCAGCCGCGCCGCCTACTTCCGCCGCCTACGAGCCGGGGCCGAGCGGGTGGCCGAGTACCTGACCTACCGCCGCTCGGACAGCTAGACCGTCGCGCCCGCCCCGGCGAGCGCGCGGGCGCGGTGTGGTATCCCTGCTGCTGTGGCGGTGACTGCCGAGGAGACGATTGCCCTTCTGAGCCGGGTTCCGGTGTTCGAGAACCTGTCCGAGGAGGAGCTGGCCCGCGTGGCCGAGGTATGCATCCCGCGGCACTTCGGCAGCGGCGAGGTGGTGTTCCACGAGGGCGACGAGAGCAGCTCGTGCTACATCGTGCGCACGGGTCATGCCCGTGCGTTGCGCGAGCATCGTGACCGGGTCCTCACGCTGGCCAACTTCGGGCCGGGAGACATCTTCGGCGAGCTGGCCATGTTCGACGACGAGCGGCGCTCGGCCACCGTCCAGGCCATGGAGCCGATGGAGGCGATCGCGATTCTCGGCTCCGACATGCGCCGGCTGATGCAGGAGCACCCGCAGATCACGGTCAAGCTGATCCAGGCCCTGGGCCGGCGCCTGCGGGAGACCAACGAACGCCTGGCTCGCCAGTCGTTCCAGACGGTGCAGAGCCGGGTGGCCAGCGTCCTGGCTCAGCTCGCCGCCACGGCGGTCACGGAGGGGGCCGGTGGTACCCCGCAGGCCGACGGCCAAGCGCCGCGGGACATCCTGATCACCTCCACCCAGGCCGAGCTGGCTGCGCTGGCCGGCTCTTCACGGGAATCGGCCAGCCGGTTTCTAGCCGTGCTGGAACGTGAGGGGATCATCACCCAGGGGCGGGGGAAGCTGACGGTGCACGATCCCGCGGCCCTGGACCGCTACGTCTATTAGCGACCGGCGCCAGGACTTCTCCGCCGGAGGCGTGGTGGTGCGCGGGCGGCAAGTGGCGGTGATCGTTCCCGCCCGGACCCGACCGCAGCGCGGCACGGTCCTGGCTCTGCCCAAAGGTCATCCGGACAGGAACGAGACACCGCTCCAGGCTGCGATCCGGGAAATCCGGGAGGAGACCGGGGTGGAGGCGGAGCCCGTGGAGGAGCTGGGCGAGATTCGCTATAGCTACGACCGCAAGGGCCAGACGGTCGACAAGCGGGTGGTGTTCTACCTGTTCAACTACCGCGGCGGCGAGCTCGCTCACGACCACGAGATCGCCGACGTGCGCTGGATGGAGCTGGAAGAGGCGGCGCGCTCGCTGACCTATTCGGGCGAGCGGGAGATGGTCTGGCGCGCGCTGTCGCGCCTAGGGCCGGATGTGTAGGCTGGCCTCGGTGCGTGTACTTAACTTCTATTCGTCGGTGTTCGCCGACCAGCTGCGACGCGGACGAAAGACGGCGACCATCCGGCTGGGCGATAAGTCGCACAAGTACCGCAAGAACGATTGTGTCGTGGTGACCATCGGCTACCAGCACTCCCCCCGGGAGAAGATTTTCGACGCCGTCATCGACCAGGTCGAGGTCAAGCGGGTCAAGGATCTCTCTCCCCGCGACGTCGAGCACGATAACCCGGAGTTTCGGCGGATCGACGAGATGGTGCACTTCCTGGAGCAGATCTACGGGCGCAAGGTGTCGCTGGACGACACGGTGACCGTCGTCCGCTTCTCTCAGATCATCGAGAACCCGCCGGAGATCCGCGACCGCCTCCACGGTCTGGGCGGCGCGCAGAACTAGCCGCCACGCCGGAGCCGGACGCGGTCACGGGCTAACCGCGCGCCCGCCAGAACTCCGCGTCCTGGCGACCTAGCTCCGTCGACGGCTCGTCGCCGAACACGTACTCGCGCATGATCCGGTGCCAGTTGGCGGTGGCCCGAAGTTGGCCCAGGATGGCGAACACGCCGACCTGGACGCGACGGAACCAGATCTCCTCCGGCGGCACCTTGACCTCCCGCAGGAGCCTTATCACCTGCGGAGACACCTCCATCAGCTGGGCCAGGATCCGAGCCACGTAGTCCGGGTCGATGGTCAGCGTCTGGTCACGCAGCCACCAATCTTCCGAGGCCAGCGTCTGAGCCAGCAGCCAGCCGCCATCGACCCGGTCGGCCCGCCTCAAGTACCCCTGCTCCAGCGCCTCGTCCAGGTAGCGCTGCGTGTCTCCTTCGAGGATGGCCTCGAGCATCCGCCGCATGCCCTCGAGCCAGCTCGGATCCACCACCTTGGTGTTGCCGAAGTCGAAGAACACCACCGTTCCGTCCTCCCGGAGCCGGTAGTTGCCGGGGTGGGGATCGGTGTTGAAGCGACCAATCCGGTGCATCGAGCCCAGGAAGAAGCGATGCAGGATCTCGCCGATCCGGTCACGGTCGGCCTGGGGGAGCTCGAGCGTCTGGGCGAAGTCCAGCCCGTCCACCCAATCCGAGACCAGCACCCGGCGGCGGGACAGCGACGTGACCACGCCGGGAATCACGATGAACGGGTGCTCGCGGTAGGCCCGGGCGAAGGCTCGCTGATGCTGAGCCTCCAGCTCGTAGTCGAGCTCCTCCATGACTCGCTCGCGCAACTCGCGGGCCACCACCTCCGGATCCAGTCCCGGCGCGATCGCCTTGGCCAGGCGGATGCCGATCGTGGCCAGGCCGAGGTCGGCCGCCAGGGCATCGGCGATCTCCGGGTACTGCACCTTGACCGCCACCTGGCGCCCGTCGCTCAGTAGCGCCCGGTGCACCTGACCGATTGAGGCCGCGGCCACCGCTTCGGTCTCGAAGTGCTCGAACAACGACTCCACCGGTCTCTCCCACTCCTGCTCCAGGACCTGCCGGACCTTGTCGAAGCTCATGGGGGGCGCCGAGTCGCGCAGGTCGGCCAGCTTCGACTGGTACACGGCCCGGAACTCCGGGGGCAGAAAGTCCACATCCACGAACGAGGCCAGCTGGCCGATCTTCATCGCGCCGCCGCGCAGCTGGCCCAGCGTCTCCACCGTCTGATCTGCGATCTCCTCGTGGCGCTGGAGCAGCATCTCGTGGGCGATCTCCGGCGATCGGGCCAGGTTCGTGGCCAGCGTCCCGAAGAATCGCAACGTGCTGGGGGCCAGCGCGGTCGTGGCCTGGGTGGCCCTCAGGGTCTTGCTGGTGGGGACGGCCTCGGGATCACGTGCCATCCAGAGGAATCTAGAAGGCCGGCGCGACACCCGCGATGACCTCAGCCACCTGGTCGGGGTCCTCAATCTGCGGATAGTGGCCGAGTTCGGGCCAGCGGGTGACCGGCGCACTTGGCCTCAGCGCCAGCACGGCCTGGAGGACCGCCTCGGTGCATACCGGGTCCTGACCCGCCCAGGCCAGCCTGAGCTGGCCAGGCCATTCCCGCAGCGCCCCGTGCCAGCGCGCGGCGTAGGTCACGCGTTCGTGGAGGTAGTAGGTGAGACGGTCGATGATGCGGTGCCCGTCACCGTGGGCCAGCAGCGACCACTGATCTGCCGCCTCCTCTGCGCTGAGCGGATGTGTAGCCGAGAAGATGCGCGCGAACTGTGCCCGGAACGCCCGCTGGTTGCTCAGTCGTGCCACTAGCGGGCCGAGCCGGCTACGCAGGGCCTTCTGAGAAATGGTCAGGCTGGCCCGCTCGATCACCATGCTCCCGTTGAACAACAGCACGGTCGCCAGCGGGAACCCCAGGCGGTTCTCGAGCGCCCGGGCTAGCAGCTCGGTCGCCACGGAGGTGCCCATGTCGTGGGCCACCAGCACCACCGGCTCGCCGGCGAACCGCCGGGCCACCGTCTCCACGATGTCGGCCTGCCGCATAAGCGAGTAGGTGACCTCCCGCGGCTTATCGGACAGCCCGAAGCCCAGAAAGTCGAAGGCCGTCACGCGCCGCCCGGGCAGCCGGTCGACCACCCGGCCCCAGTCGTACGAGCTGGACGGATAACCGTGTAGGAACAGGAGCGGCGGCCCGGTCCCGTCCCAGTCGCGCACGAAGATCCGGTGCCCGGCGATCTTCTGCAGGGCGCCGCGACGGCGCCAGGCGTCGGTCCGCGGGGTGAGGCCTGTCTGGCTCACTTAGGAGCCAGCACCCGCAGCCAGATCGTCTCCAGCGTGGCCAGCGCAACGTTTGGGTCGCCCAGAGGCTCCTGGCCAAAGGTGTCGAGCAGGCAGGCCTCGCTCATCAGGTTCAGCGCCCGGTACGGCTGCTCGCGGAGCAGGGTTTCGGTCGCCTCGATGATCGCCTCCCGAGTGTTCTCGCGCTGTTCGCGCTGCCGGGAGCGCTGGGAGACGTAGCTCACCGGACGAGCATAATCGTCGGTGACGTAGCGTTTGACACCACGTCACATGCGCGCTAAAACGCGCCTAGATGGTGTTCCGTGGCAGGCGGATACATCCGGCGCTAGCCGTCGTGGCCGGAACTGTCAGCTTCGCGTCGGCGCCGTCCCCCCCGGCCTGGGCCGCCGCGCATCCCAGCGCCAGCCAATGCCAGCGGCTGCGCCACCAGGAGCAGCGTGAGACCCGCGCGGCCGAGCGCCGCGAGTCACGCCGCGAACAGGCGCGGGAGAACCGCCAGTCGGCTGAGTGCAAGCGAATCCCCGAGCCGTCACAGGGTCCTCAGGGGATCCACAAGATCAAGCACGTGGTGATCATCATGCAGGAGAACCACAGCTTCGATAACTACTTCGGCACGTACCCGGGGGCCGACGGGATCCCGGGTGTGGCCGGCCATCCGGGGAAGATGCCCTGCGTCCCAGATCCAGCGGCCGGGAGCTGCCAGAAGCCCTACCACCTGACCAGCCTAACTCCGATCGGCGGGCCCCACCTGAACGAGGACGCGGTGGCCGACGTGGATCACGGCAAGATGGACGGCTTCGTTGCCTCGGTCGAGAACTCGAGCAGCTTCGACACCGACAAAGCGTCCTGTCTGGCCAGCGGCATGCAGCCCAAGTGTGTCGACGTAATGGGTTACGTCGATCAGAGGGAAATTCCCAACTACTGGAACTACGCCAAGAACTTCGTGCTCCAGGACCACATGTTCGAGCCGGTGATCAGCTGGAGCCTGCCCTCCCACACCTACATGGTGTCCGGCTGGATGGCCCAGTGCACCAACGGCGCCGATCCCTCATCCTGCCATCAGAGCAACCTCAACTTCCCTGACGCGGACGGCGCGCTGGGCCAGGTCAACGGCGAGGCGGGCGCCGGACCCTCGCTCCTGCTGCCCACCGACGCCGACGACCAGCCGAACTCCCCGCAGACGCCGGACTTCGGTTGGACCGACATCACCTACCTGCTGTACCGCCACCACGTGAGCTGGCGTTACTACCTGGACCAGGGCACCGAGCCTGATTGTGCCGACGGCCAGATGACGTGCCCGGCCCAGCCGCAGGCCGTCTCCACGCCTGAGATCTGGAACCCGCTGCCGGACTTCCAGACCGTGCACCAGGACAACCAGCTGGGCAACATCGTCGACGGCAACCAGCTGTACTCAGACGTGTTTGCCAATCACCTGCCCGCCGTGTCCTGGGTCATCCCGTCCGGCGACAATTCAGAGCACGCCCCCGCCACGATCGTCAACGGTCAGGACCACGTAACCCGAGTGATCGACGCGATCATGCGCAGCCCGGCCTGGGACTCGACTGCGATCTTCCTGGCCTGGGATGACTGGGGCGGCTACTACGACCACGTGGCTCCGCCCAGGGCCGACGCCGCGGGCTACGGGATTCGCGTACCCGGGCTGGTGATCTCGGCCTACGCCAAGCGGGGCCACGTCGACCACCAGACACTGTCCTTCGACGCCTACCTCAAGTTCATCGAGGACGATTTCCTCGGCGGCCAGCGGCTGGATCCCAAGACCGACGGCCGACCCGATCCGCGGCCCGTGGTCCGGGAGTCGCTGCGGATCCTGGGCGACCTGCGTCGGGACTTCGACTTCAAGCAGAAGCCCCGTCGCCGGCTGCTGCTGCCCACGCGCCCGGCCGGGACGCCGAACCAGCCGCCGGGTGTTGGCGGATCGCTCGCCGCGGGCCTGGTCGGGCTCGGCCCCTAGGCGGTGGCGCTATGGCCCAGCCCCTGGCCGGCCGAGGACGGCGGGCCCCGCCGCTCGCAGGCGCCGCGAGATAAACCGGGTCTGGCTATCGCTCCGGGCGAGCGGTTGGCCTGCACGTCACGGCGTGCTGCCTTCGCCACGACGATGGTTGTGCTGCGCGAGCCCGGCCAGGTCTTCGCGTTGCGCCACACCCTGGGCCGACGCCCGCAGGTCGATCCCACGGCGGCCTGGGTGGAGCGGATCGAGCCGCGGACCCTCGAGCCGCTTGACCGCTCTCCCGAGCTTCCCGCTGGGCCGTTCTGGCCGGGCGGGCTGCTGGCCCACGCCAACGGCTCGCTCTACGTGACCTTTGGACGTTTCTGCCATCGGCTGTCGGCCGAGCTCCAGATTCTGGGCCGGTACGAGCTACCGCAGCCGCGGCCCTACAACTCGCTGGTCGTCCTGGGCGACGGGACGCTGGCCATGAAGGACATCGATCGCTCGGCCCGGGTGCCGGCGACGCTGTCGCTGCTCGATCCGGAGACGCTCGAGCCGCGATGCCCGGACGTCGAGCTGCCCGAGGCCGTGGTGGCTCGCCTGTCCGCCGACGGCGAGCGGCTGTATGCCGTGGGCGCGACCACGGTCTACGGCTACGCCTGGGACGGCCGGTCGCTGGAGCGGGTACTGGAGGTGCCGTATCTGAACCCGGGGCAGTCCTACGGCTGGGATCCTGTGATCGAGGGCGGGCAGCTGTGGTTCATGGACAACGGCGAGCATCGCTACTCGAGCACGATGCTCGGGGCCGGGGTGGCCGAGGGGCCCGTGCACCTCATCCGCATCTCGCTGTCCGATCCGGCCGACCGGGAGAGCGTTCCGGTGAGCTCCGGCCGGCGGGGCGCGATCACCGATCCCCCTCTCTACGACCCGGAGCGCAGGATCGCCCTGGCCTACGACTCGGCCAACGGGATCGTCGCCGGGTTCCGGTTCGACGGGCGGCTGGAGCCGCTGTGGCAGCGGCGCCTGGCCCACTCTGCCCACATGATCCGCTACCCAGACACCGGTGAGGTTGTGTTGCACGACTGGTCGGGGCCGTGGCTGGCCCGCAGCCGCCTGGCCCGCGCGCTGGGCGATCGGGCCGGCTGGATCCCGAACCGTCCGCGGCTCCGAGCGGCGGCCGATCGGCGAGCCCGTGACGACATCGTGGTGATCGACCTCGAGTCCGGCGCCGAGCGGGCGCGGGCGGCCGTCCCGACGATGTTCCAATCGGTGCTGTTCCCGTGTCCGGGCTGGGAACGGGATCTGTACTGGTGCACGTTCTCGACGCTGGCGCGGTTGGAGGTCGTGGCCGTGTAGCCTCGCCCGGAGGCCCCGGAGGGCGCCGTGCTTGGCACTCTCAGCCCGAGAGTGCCACGAAAACCGCCTTGAACCCCGGGGGAACGCTATATTGTCCTTATTGGCACTCGGCAGCAGAGAGTGCCAAAAATCGGTCCGTTTTTACTCGGAGGTATTTAGATGAAGCTCAAGCCCCTTGGCGATCGACTGATCGTGCGGGCAATCGAGGAGGAGGAGACCACGGCTAGTGGGATCGTCCTTCCCGATACCGCCAAGGAAAAGCCCCAAAAAGGCAAGGTACTTGCCGTCGGCGACGGGAAGGTGAACGAGGACACCGGCAAGCGCACGCCGCTGGACGTCGCCGAAGGCGACGAGGTCCTCTACAGCAAGTACGGAGGCACAGAAATCAAGGTGGATGGCGAGGAGCTCCTCGTCCTCCGCGAGTCAGACGTGCTGGCGAAGGTCCAGTAGGAGAGACACATGGCACACAAGGAACTCAAATACGACGCGGAGGCCCGTAAGGCGCTCGAGCAGGGCGTCGACGCGGTAGCCAACGCCGTCAAGGTCACACTTGGCCCCAAGGGCCGGTACGTAGTCCTCGACAAGAAGTTTGGCGCGCCCACGATCACCAACGACGGCGTCACCATCGCCCGTGAGATCGAGGTCGAGGACGTATTCCAGAACCAGGGCGCGCAGCTCGTCAGGGAAGTGGCTACGGCTACGAACGACGTGGCGGGGGATGGCACCACCACGGCGACGGTGCTGGCTCAGGCGATCGTCCGTCAGGGCCTGAAGAACGTCGCCGCCGGCGCCAACCCGCTGGCTCTCAAGCGCGGCATCGAGCACGCGGTCGATGACGTGGTTGCGAACATCGAGACCCAGTCAAACGAGATCTCCGGCAAGGAGCAGATCGCCCGCGTCGCGACGATCTCGGCCGGCGACGAGGAGATCGGCGACGTAATCGCCGACGCGATCGACAAGGTCGGCAAGGACGGCGTGGTCAACGTCGAGGAGGGCCAGACGTTCGGCATGGACCTCGAGTTCACCGAGGGCATGCAGTTCGACAAGGGCTACATCAGTCCCTACATGGTCACCGACCAGGATCGGATGGAAGCTGTCCTCGAGGACCCCTACATCCTGATCGCCAACCAGAAGATCGGTTCGGTGCGTGACCTGCTGCCGATCCTGGAGCAGACAATCCAGTCGGGCAAGCCGCTGCTGATCATCGCGGAGGACGTCGAGGGCGAGTCGCTGGCCACTCTGGTGGTCAACAAGCTCCGCGGCACCTTCACCGGTGTGTCGGTCAAGGCTCCGGGCTTCGGCGATCGCCGCAAGCGCATGCTCGAGGACATCGCAGTCCTCACCGGCGGCGAGGTGATCACGGAGGAGATGGGCCTCAAGCTCGAGAACACCCAGCTCTCGCAGCTCGGCCGCGCCCGCCGCGTGGTCGTGGCCAAGGACACGACCACGATCGTGGACGGCAACGGCGAGTCAGACGCCATCAAGGGCCGGATCAACCAGATCAAGAACGAGATCGAGAACACCGACTCGGACTTCGATCGCGAGAAGCTCCAGGAGCGCCTGGCCAAGCTCTCGGGTGGTGTGGCCGTGGTCAAGGTTGGCGCTGCCACCGAGACCGAGATGAAGGAGAAGAAGCACCGCGTCGAGGACGCGCTTCAGGCCACCCGCGCTGCCCTCGAGGAGGGCATCGTGCCGGGCGGCGGCGTCGCGCTGCTGGCATCGCAGGGCGCGATCAAGTCCGACGCGCTCTCGGATCCCGACGAGCGGACGGGCGCCAAGATCGTCCATCGGGCGCTCGAGGAGCCGCTGCGTCAGCTCGCCGAGAACGCCGGGCTCGAGGGCTCGGTCGTCGTCAACGACGTCCGCAAGGCGAAGAAGGGCCAGGGTCTCAACGCCGAGAGCGGCGAGATCGTGGACCTGGTGGCGGCTGGAATCATTGACCCCGCCATGGTCACGCGCTCGGCGCTTCAGAACGCCGCGTCGATCGCCAAGAACATCCTCACCACCGAGGCCATCGTGGCCGAGGTGCCCGAGAAGGATGGCGGTGGCGGCATGCCCGGCGGCGGTGGAATGCCCGACATGGGCGGGATGATGTAGCAGCTGGATGACTAGTGCGCGGCCCAATTGGCGAGGCTGGATGCCGAGCGGGCCGCAAGCACTAGGCTCTCGCTCTAACAGGCGAGTGTTTGAGAGGGCCCGGCTTGGAGCCGGGCCCTTTTTTTGGGCTCCGGAGGGCGCGGGCTCAGCCCGCCTTAGCGTAGTTCTCCATGCCGATGAAGTCGACCACCACGCACGGCTCGTCGCCGACCACCCAGCCGTCGTGGCCGGGAGGAATGGCGACCACGTCGCCAGGCCCGAACTCGATCTCGGTGCCGTCATCCATCCGGACAGCCTGCCGGCCCGACACGACATAGCCCATATGGGCTGCCTGGCAGCTGTCGGTTCCGGCAATCGGTTTGACGTGCTCCGACCACCGCCAGCCCGGTTCGAACGTGGCTCTGCCCACCACTCCGTCGCCGACCTTGACGAGCTCGACCTGCCCCTTGTCCGCGAACGGACGAACCTCGTCGGGCGAGGAGAAGCTCTTGCTCTCCAGCTCCACCACAACCTCCTTTGTAGATCGCGGCTCCGAGCCTAACTCGGACCGCTACCCGCAGCAATCCCGACCGCCAAATGGCCCGGCCGCCGTTTCTTTCCGGCCCACTTGGCCTGACCCGCGCCCCCAGCCCCCTGCGGTGCAACCCGCCCGCCGCCGGGCCCACCCGGGGCCGGCGGCGGGCTCTCCTCCCTACGAGCGGTCCGGCTTCACCTTGTCGGCGACCTTGTCGACCATGTCCTTGATGGTGGACTTGGCCTGGTCGACCTTGCCCTCGTTCTTGAGGTCCTTGTCATCGGTCAGCGATCCAGCCGCTTCCTTGACCCTGCCCTTTGCTTCGTCGACGTGCTTGTCAGTCATGTCTCTCCTTTGGGTTGTAGTCAAACCACAGGCCGGGTACGGCCAAAACCTCGGCGGCGCGCGTAGGAGGCCGCCGCCCCGCGGGCCGCGAAGCTGGCGATGAAACCCCCGACCACCGAGTAGATCAGAGCAGCCAGGCCCCAGTTCACGGCCATGTGGAGCTTCGGTCCTTTGACCGAGAACACATCGCTAAACGGGCCGACCAGCGACGCGCCTGCGTCGTGGATGGCGCTGACTATCTGGTTTCCAGCGTTGGCGTCCAGCAGCCTCAGGATCACGGCCACGACGATGGTCGCCACCACTATTCCCGCCACAAGACGCACTGCGCGGGCAAGAGCCATCGCATCTCCCTCCTTGATGATGTCCCTCTTGAGGCCTACCCGGGATCGTCGGCGCCAAACGTCCCGGCGCGCGCGGCTACGCCCGGGCCTGGGTGCGGGCAACCTCGGCGTACACCCCGTGCGTCCGGCGTGCCACTTCCAGCCAGTCGAACTTCAGCACGTGGTCGCGAGCTTCGGCCACCACTCGAGCGCGGGCCTCCTCGTCGGTCAGCGCGTGCTTGAGCACCTCCTCCAGCGAGGCGGCGTCGCGGGAGGTGAAGCGCAGGCCCACCGAGCCGTCCTGGGGCACCACTTCGCGCAGACCGCCCGTGTCGGCCACCACGCACAGACAGCCCGAGGCCATGGCCTCCAGAGCCACCAGCCCGAACGGCTCATAGATCGAGGGGACGATCACGATCTCCGAGACGCGGTACAGCGAGTGGAGCATGTCGTCGCCCACCCACCCCAGGAATGAGCCGTGCTTCAGCAAGCGCAGCCGCCGGGCCTGGCGCTTGAGCTCGGTCTCGGCGGTGCCGGTTCCGGCCACCAGGAAGCGGACGTTGTCCAGCCGCCGGACCACCGCGGCCAGGGCGTCGAGGGCCAGGTGAAATCCCTTCTCATGGACCAGCCGGCCCACCAGCAGCACCAGATGCTCATCCGGCCCGGCATAGCGGGCGCGGAGGCCGGCCAGGTCCTCGACCACCGGCTCCAGGTCGCGCGGGGCCACGCCGTTGGGGATGACCGTGATGCGCCGCGGGGAGACGCCGAACACGCTGGACACGTGAGTGCGCATGTACTGCGAGCAGGCGATGACCTGGTCGGCCCGGCGGACCATCTTGCGCTCCGCGGCGTGGATGTGCGACTGCGGATGGTTCTGTACCCAGCCCTGGTGGCGGCCGTACTCGGTGGCGTGCACGGTGACCACCCAGGGTGCCCCTGCATTGCGGGCCAGCCGCTCGGCCGCACCGGCCACCAGCCAATCGTGGGAGTGGATCAGATCGAACTCCAGCTGCTCGCAGAGCTCCCGGCCCAGGTCGAGCATGTCGCGGTTCATCGCGTCGACCCAGCGCACGAATGCGTTGATGTCCTTGGGGAACTGCGGTTCGCGCACGCGGTGGACGACCACGCCGTGGCGCACCTCTTCGCTCGGTAGGTGACCGCCGCTGCGCGTGAGCACGTGGACATCGACTCCTTCATCGACCAGGTGCTCGGACAGCTTGCGGACGTGGCGGCCCAGCCCGCCCTCGATGACCGGCGGGTACTCCCAGGAGATCAGTAACACGCGCATAACCGCGCGCGGCACGCTACCGGACGCCCGGGGAACTAGGACGCGACGTCGGCTGGCTGGCCAGCTAGCGCCTCGTTCCCGCCTGCGGGCGGGCCAGCCAGCGGCGGGAAGGCCGGCGGCCGTCGCTCGACGAAGCTCTGGACGCCCTCGGCGAAGTCGGGCAGCTCGAACGACTCGGCCATCAGGCGGTTGGCTTCCTCCACCGTCTGGTCGATCGTGCGCCCGTAGTCTGCGTACACCTGTTGCTTCATCACCGCCATGCTGGCCGGCGAGCACTCGGTGGCCAGCATGCGGGCATAGGTCAGTGCCTCGTCGAGCGCGCGGCCGTCCGGCACGGACCAATTGGCCAAGCCCATTTCGGCCGCCTCGGCGCCGAGCACGACGCGCCCGGACAACAGCAGGTCCAGCGCGCGAGCGGGGCCGACCAGGCGAGGCAGCATCCAGCTCAACCCGTGCTCGGCCACGAGGCCCCGGCGCGCGAACGCGGTGGTCAGCTTCGCCTCCGCAGCCACGAACCGCAGATCGCACATGACCGCGTGTACGAGTCCCAAGCCCGCGCACGGCCCATTGATGGCAGCGATGATCGGCTTGGGAATCGTCAGCGGGTGGGTGACCGGGCGCTCGTCGTGAGCCGTGCTTGAGCGGTCGAGGTCGCCGCCGGACAGGGCCTGGAGGTTCTGCATGTCCGCGCCGGCGCAGAAACCGCGCCCCGCGCCGGTCAGCACGATCACCCGGACGTCCTCGCTAAGCGCGCAATCCTCGAGCAGGTCGAAGTACTGCGTCTGCATCTCGGGAGTCCAGGCGTTCAACCGATCGGGCCGGTTGAAGGTCAGGGTCGCCACGCCGTCCTCGATTTCCCTGAGCACCACTTCGGTCATTGCGCTTCCTCCTGTTCGATCACAAACTGAACGCCCCCGGCCGTGAACGAGTCGCCTCCCCCGGAGCGGCTCACCCGAACTTCCACCAAGCCCCGATCCTCCTCGTCGGCGCTGACCTGCACGCCCACACGCTCGAGCGGGGCGCCGAGCGCCGTGGCCCACCGATCGCCCACGGTCGCCGGCTCGGCCACCGTGATCGTCGCGCCGGTGATCCGCAGCGGCGCGCTGCGCTCCGGCCAGCCGGGACCGCCCCACCGCCAGGCAGACGGTGGACGCGGTGTGGTCAGCGAGACGATTGCGCCGCGCATGTCAGCGGGGTGCAGGTGAACCTCCTCGACGTCGTCAAGCGACACCTCGAATACCTCGCGTACCCCCATCGACCGCACTCGCTCTCGAGCCGCGGCCAGATCGTCGACCTGGAACATGGTCATGTATCCGCAGTCGCCGCCCCGCCGCTCCAGCAGCCGTCCGGCCGCGGTATCAGCCCGGATCGGCGATACCACCTCCAGGAATGAGTCGCCGAGGGCGAACACCGCGTTGCGCAACCCGAAGTGCCCGACGCCCGGGTCGGCGAAGGGCTCCCCCAAGGCGAGCTCGTCTCGCAGCCGACCGACCACTTGGTCCAGGTCGTGGGCAGCGATCACCGCCTGGCGGAGCCGGGGAAGCGAAGGGTCAACATGCGCCGCCACGCCCGGGAGTATCCCGGAAACGGGCTAGGCGATGCGCCCGGCGGGTAGGCCTAAAGCTCCGGGCGTCCGCGCAGAGGACGGCGGGGGATGGGCAGATCGACCGCGTCCTCGGAAGGCCGCTGATCGATCGGCTGGTCAGCCGCGTGATCGAACCAGAAGGTGCCATTGCGGCCGGCTGCGCTAAACGCGCCACCGGAGCGCAGGTAGTCGACCAGTCCGACGGCCGCGGCTCCCGCGGTCACCAGGATCGTGACTGTCTCGTAGGCATTCATGTCCATCAAACTAGAACGTGTGTGCGCCCCGCCGAGTGACATCGGTCACGCTGCGATGCGCTCGAACACGCCGATCCCGTGCGCGTCGGTCAGCCGGTCGACCACCTGAGGTCCGGAGAACGAGCGCTCCTCGTAGCGAAGCACGTCGCGCCAGCGTCCGGCGGGCGGGGACAGGGAGGCTGCGGCGGCGCCGGCCCGGGGCAGCTCCACCACCACCATCAGCCGCCCCGCGCGCAGAAACGCACACGCCCCCGGTCCGGCTTCCAGCGGCTCGTAGGAGCCGAGCGAGAAGATGTCCGGCTTGCGGGCGCGCAGGCTGAGCAGCCGCAGTGTCAGGAACAGCTTTCGGGTCTCGCCCACCGGGGGCGATCCACCCATCACGCGCTGCAGCATGGCCTGCCGCCAGCCCCAGTCGACGGGCCGCCGGTTGTCAGGGTCAACCAGCGCGCGGTAGGGAAGCTCGTCGCCCTGATAGATGTCGGGGACGCCCGGAGCGGTGAGCTTGAGCACCAGCGCTCCCAAGGCCGCCCGGTCGCCGAGCTTGGCCACGCGGTCGATGAACGCCCCGAACTCCTCCCGCGCGACTCCGATGGAGTAGAGCTCACGGCAGAACCGGGCCACCCCCTCCTCGTAGTCGTGGTTCGGCTCCACCCAGTTGGTGTGGCGCTTGGCCTCGCGCAGCGCCTTGATCATGTAGGCCTCGAGCCGCTCGGACTCAATCGGCCAGGCGCCGACCAGGGTCTGGAAGATGAAGTAGCTCTCCACGTCGTCCGGGGCCTGCCCGGAACGGAGCGGCGCGGTGACCGCGAACCACCGCTCGACCTGGGCCGCCCACTCCTCCGGGATCGAGGCCAGCGTGCCGATCCGGGCTCGCACGTCGCCTGAGCGCTTGGCGTCGTGGGTCATGGTGGTCAGCAGGCCCTCGGGGAAGCGCTCGGCCCGTTCCCGGCAGCCCGAGTGAAAGCGGTCCACGCCGATCCCGAATCGGGAGGGATCTCCGCCGACGTCGTTGAGGGCCAGCAGCCGGCCGTAGCGATAGAACGCGGTGTCCTCGACTCCCTTGGCCATGATGGCCGGCGTGGTCTGCTGAAACCGGAGCACGAATCCCGGGGGCGAGGGGTGCTCGAGCAGCAGGCGCTGGCGGATCGCCGCGTCCACCCCGGCCAGCGCCCGGCGATCTTCGTCGTCCACCCGCCGCGTGCCGGGATCCACGTAGGTGCGATAGACCGGCAGCCCGGCCAGCGCCTCGGGCAGCCGATCGGCCGGCGCGTCGGGATCCTCGCGGGCCAGGCGCTCGACCTCGGGGCTGAACGTGCTCTCGGCCTGCTCGAGCTTGGCCTGGAACGCCACCTCGCCGAACCGACGCTGGTCGCCGGATATCTGCTCCCACAGCCGGGTCAGCCGGCCCTCGCCAGCAGGATCGACGAACAGCGCGCACACGTCGTTCAGGAACTCGTAGCCCACCGTCCCGGACACCGGCCAGTCACGCAGCCGCTCGTCGGGGTCAAGGATCTTCTCCACCCACACTCGCTCCACTCCGGCCGAACGCAGCCGGGCCAGGTAGCCGGGGGGATCGGCCAGCCCATCTGGGTGGTCGACCCTCAGTCCGTCGACCAGCCCGTCCCGGACCAGCCCCAGGACCAGCTCGTGGGTCTCCTCGAACACCGCCGGATCCTCCTGCCGCACCCCGGCCAGGTCGTCGATGTCGAAGAACCGGCGGTGCCGGCCGGTCACCTGGTCGAGGTCGAAGAACTGCTGGCGGCGCTGCGGATCGGCCCAGTAGCGGTTGGCGTTGTCGGCGGCCATGTGGTTGGGCACCACGTCCAGCACCAGCCCCAGCCCGGCGTGGCGAGCCTCGCCCGCCAGCTGCTCAAACTCCGCGCGGCCGCCGAGATCGTCCGACAGCCACCGGGGGTCGATCACGTCGTAGCCGTGACTGGACCCGGGTCGTGCCTGGAACGAGGGAGACAGGTAGAGGTGCGAGATCCCCAGGTCTCGCAGATAGGGCACGAGCGTCCGCGCCGCGGCGAATCCGAACCGGCTGGTCAGCTGCAGTCGATACGTGGCCCGGAGCTCGGCCGGCGCCATCAAGCGACCCGTTTCAGGATCACGACGGATCGGGCGACAACGTCGATCTCAGTACGCGCGCCGTAGCTGGCCGCGCCCGGCTCCGCGTCCGGATCGGCGGTGGAAAGCTCGAGCGCCCATTGCGCGCCGAACCGGCGCCGCGGGAGCATGAACGCACGGTCCTCGTGGTGGGCGTTGAACAGCAGGATGAACGAGTCATCCTCCACCGCCTCGCCGTGCGGACCCGGGGTGTCGATCCCGCCGCCGTTGACGTATACGCCCAGCACATGCTCGCCATCCTGCCAGTCCCGGCGGGTCATCTTGCGCCCGTCCGGCCGGAACCACCACACGTCAGGCAGGCCCGATTCGTTCACCTCCTCGCCGCGGAGGAAGCTCTCCCGGCGAAACACTGGATGCTGCCGGCGCAGACGGATCAGCCGGCGCGTGAAATCGCGCAGCTGCTCGGACCGCGGCGGCTCGGTCCAATCGAACCACGAGATCTGGTTGTCCTGACACCAGGGGTTGTTGTTGCCGCCCTGGGTGCGGTCGATCTCATCACCGCCCAGCAACATCGGCGTGCCCTGGGACACCAGCAGCGTGGTGAGGAAGTTGCGCTGCTGGCGGGCTCGGAGCTCTAACACCTCCGGATCGTCGGTCTCGCCCTCGGCCCCGCAGTTCCACGACCGGTTGTCATCGGTGCCGTCGCGATTGTCCTCCAGGTTGGCCTGGTTGTGCTTCTGCTCGTAGGACACGAGGTCGTGGAGCGTGAAGCCGTCGTGCGCGGTGATGAAGTTGATCGAGGCGAACGGATCACGCCCGTCCGCCTCGTACAGATCGGCCGAGCCTGAGAGCCGCCGAGCGAACTCGCCGCAGTTGGCGTGACCGCGCCACCAGTCGCGGACCGCGTCGCGATACACGCCGTTCCACTCCGACCACAGGACGGGGAAGTTCCCCACCTGGTAGCCCCCCGGGCCCACATCCCACGGCTCGGCGATCAGCTTGACCTGGGACAGCACCGGGTCCTGGTGGATGGTGTCGAAGAACGCTGACAGCCGATCCACCTCGAAGAACTCTCGGGCCAGGGCGGACGCCAGGTCGAAGCGGAAGCCGTCCACGTGGCACTCGGTCACCCAGTAGCGCAGCGAGTCCATGATCAGCCGCAGGACGTTGGGGTGCAGCGGGTTGAGCGAGTTCCCGGTGCCGGTGAAGTCCATGTAGTGGCGCGGGTCGTCGGGCACCAGTCGGTAGTAGGCCCTGTTGTCCACGCCCTTGAAAGACAGCATCGGCCCCAGTTGGTTGCCCTCGGCCGTGTGGTTGTAGACCACGTCCAGGATCACCTCGATCCCCGCCAGGTGCAGCGCCTTGACCATGCCCTTGAACTCCCGCACCTGCTCGCCCCGCCGCCCGGTGGCGGCGTATTCGGAATGGGGCGCGAAGTATCCGATCGTGCTGTAGCCCCAGTAGTTGCGCAGGCCGTGTTCGTACAGGAACGACTCGTCGGAGATGTGGTGGATGGGCAGCAGCTCCACCGCCGTGACGCCGAGATCCACCAGGTACGCGATCGCCGCCTCAGAGGCCAGCCCGGCGTAGGTGCCCCGCAGGTCCTCGCGCACCCCCGGGTGACGCATCGTGAAGCCCTTGACGTGGGTCTCGTAGATCACGGTGTCGGCGAACCGGATCCGGGGCGGGCGGTCGCCTTCCCATACGAACCCGTCGTCGATTACCACTGATTTGGGCATGGCCGGCGCGTCGTCCTCGTCGTCCATCTCCAGGTCGGCCTCCTCGGTGCCGTCGGGGACGTAGGGCAGCACGTTGGCGTCGTGCGCCCAGTCGACCAGGCCCTCGATCGCCTTGGCGTAGGGGTCGAGCAGGAGCTTGTGGGGGTTGAAGCGCTGCCCCTCCTGGGGGGCGTAGGGACCGTGCACGCGGTAGCCGTAGCGCTGCCCGGGAGCCACGCCCGGCACGTAGCAGTGCCAGTTCAGGGCGCGGCGCTGGCTGAGGTGGATCCGGTGCTCCTCGCCCTCCTCGTCGAACAGGCATAGCTCCACCGCCTCGGCGTCCTCCGAGAACACCGAGAAGTTGGTACCCCCGCCGTCCCAGGCGGCGCCCAGCGGGAACGGTTGTCCGGGCCAGACCTCGGTCATCGCGCGGTCACCGCCGGGGTGGTGTGGGAGATATTGCTCGACAGGCGATCAAAATCTCCCACACCTTGGGATCAGCCCGCGGGCTTGGAAGATAACCCGCCTACAGGGCCGGAAATCTCCCACGCCGCGCGCCCTCACGCCCCCTCCAACAGCGCCCCGGAAACCGGTGCGACGGCAGTGGGGGCGGTGGTGGGCGAGGTGGCGAGCCGCAGACGGTCGCCGGCACCGGCTAGCACCAGTTCCAGGTCGGAGAAGTTCATCACCAGCATGAAGTTTCCGCGCCGGACCTTCAGCCAGCGCTCGTCCTCATCCCACTCGATCGCGTCCGGCAGTCCCGGCGGGAGCTCGCGCCGGACCGCCAGCAGCTCGGAGTACAGCGAGGCCAGCGCCTCGTCTCGGCGGCGGGTGAGCTTGGAGCGCTCGAACGTGGCCGGGTCCTGTGGGTCGGGGACCTCCTGGTGCGCGAACTCCGCAAACGCCGCGAACTCGCGGCGCCGGCCC
>DASZGO010000108.1:0-4927 GCA_035938755.1 Solirubrobacteraceae bacterium
GCCAACGACAGCCGCTTTGGATTGGGCAGCAACGTCTGGACCTCGGACCTGGCCCTCGGCGAGGCGATCGCGGTGCGGCTCGACGCCGGCCATACCGCCGTCAACGGAATGACGGCGTCCGACCCGCGGTTGCCGTTCGGAGGGGTGAAGGACTCGGGCTACGGCCGCGAGCTCTCCAGCCAAGGGATCCACGAGTTCGTCAACATTCACACCGTCGTCGTCGACGGCCCAGCGGGCCCCAGCGGGACCCGCCAGACCACGATCGAGTGAGGCATGAGCGCGGGCACGATCGGAATCATCGGAGCCGGGCACATCGCCCAGGCATTTGCCCGTGTGGGGCGGAGGGCCGGCCGTGACGTCGTGATCGCCAACAGCCGGGGCCCCAAGTCGCTAGCCCCCGTGGTGGCGGCGCTAGGGGAGGGGGTCTCGGCCGGCACCGTCGACGATGCGGCGGCGTCCGCGATTGTGGTGATTGGAGTGCCATGGATGAGTGTTCCGGCCGCCGTCTCGGGTCTGTCCTGGGGCGGCCAGATCGTGATCGACGCAACCAATGCGTTTCTCCTTCCTGCCATGGAGCTCGCGGACCTCGGCGGCCGCACTTCGAGCGAGATCGTGGCGGAGCTCGTCGCCGGCGCGCGGGTGGTCAAGGCGGGCAACACGGTCGCGGCAGAGCTGCTTGGGGCAGATCCGCATGACGCCGGCGGCCGCCGGGTGGTGTTCCTGTCCGGAGACGAAGCTGCCGCCAAAGGGGAAGTAACAGCGCTCTTCGACGCCGCCGGGTTCTTTCCGATCGATCTCGGCGAGCTCGCGGCCGGGGGACGGTTGCAGCAGGCGGGCGGGTCTTTTTCAGGTCTCAACCTCGTGCGACTGCCATGAGCGCACTCCGCTCCCCGCCCACCCGCAAACCGCGAGTTACTACGAGACGATGATCGCGCTCTGAGCACGGCTCAGAGGGCATCGCGTCAGTTGAGATGAAGCTGCCAGTCGCTCGGCACGGCTCCGGCCGGCCCGGGAACCGGCTGGTCGGCCGGATGACTGTCGGGCGCGGCCAGGGTTGGTCCTTCGAAGAATTCGCCCGAGCGGTAGTCGTAGAACCAGTCCTCGCCCGGCTCGAAGCTTTGCACCACTGGGTGCCCTGTGGCCTTGCTGTGGGCGGTCGCGTGCTGGCTGGGCGAGTTATCGCAACAACCGACGTGCCCGCACGCCGAGCAGCGGCGCAGGTGTAGCCACCAGCCCGGCGACGCGCCCGCCAGGCACTCGGCGCAACCAGTTCCGCTCGGCGGCACGCTCGGGTCGATCTCGTTCGTAACGTCGGCCATTCGATACAGCTTCGCAGCTGCACCAGTGGCCAGTCGTGGCGGGTCGGTGCGCGGGGTACGGTCCGCGTCGCACCGATGTCTGCCCATCCGCCGATCCAACGACCGCCACGCCCGAGTGGTCAGTCGCGCCGGTGGCGGGGCGGGTCGCCAGTGAGGTTGGCGGCGAGCTCGTCGATCAGCTCAGCCACCCGCTTGCCGACCGGATGCTCGCGCGCCTGGGCGAGCCGATCTGACATCTCCGTCCGAGCATCGGCGAGTATCTTGGTGAGGCTGTCGTCGGTCGTCACGTACCCGAGCTCCTCGTCAGACGGCCGATGCGAGGCCGCCGCTGCTGCCTCACGGGCGGCGCGCCGGGCCCGCTCGCGGGCCGCGTTGGCCTCGCGAAGCTCACGCTCGAGCTCAGCCAATCGCGCGTCGACGTCGGGATCGACGCTCACATGGGGCGGCGGGCCGTCCGGGCGAGGCGCCTTGTCGCGCTGTTCCCGGATTTGCGCATACGCGCGCTGTATCTCCTCAAAACGGCGGGCGGACTCCACCGACCCATTGTTGTGGTCGGGGTGGTGGATCTGGACGAGCCGGTGGTACGCCGTGCGAAGCTCGTCGTCGGATATCTCAGGACCAACTCCGAGGATCTCGTAAGGGTCGCCGCCGGGCGCTGCCATCGCCTGGAAGAGGGTAGTTCGGTGGGCGCGAGCTGGCGACTGCCCCCTAGAAGTCTGGGGCCGCCGTTCTTTACCACCCGCTCGTAATTCGAGCCAGCTAGGACGTGCGGCTGGCGATCAACCGGCAGACGTCGGCGTAATCGCCCCGGCGGGCGGGCTCGCGGACAGCCCGGCGCAGGTGCGCAAGCTGGCGTAGTGGGCCAGGGCGCGGCGGGCCGCGGCTCCCTGGTCCACGATCGACTGGCCAGTACCGGAGACGAGCGCTGGGATGAACCGCGCGGTCAGCAGCGCGTGTGGGTGCAAGGTGAGCTTCAGCACTCCGGTGGCTGTGCTGTAGGAGTTCTCCCACCACAGGAAGTTGCCCATGCCGTACGCGACGAACGTGTGGCCGAGCCAGCCCGAGCCCTGGAGCATGTGCGCGTGCGCGCCGATAATGATGCTGGCCCCAGCGGCGGCCAGCTTCGGCGCCAGCGACAACTGGTTCTGGTCGGGGCAGGCCATGCCTTCTGTCCCCCAGTGCATGAACACGATGACGATGCGGGCGAGCCGTTTCGCGGCCTGGACGGCCGCGAGCGTCTGGCCCAGGTCGATCGCGTTGGCCTCGCCCGGCCGGTGTGCCGTGGCCACCCAGGACGAGGCGAGCTCGGCCACCTGGGACACGCCGACGATCGCGATCTTCGTGCCGTTTATCGTCGTCACGTAGGGCGCCCAAGCTGCCGCCGCGTTGACTCCCGCGCCCACGTAAGGGAAATGCGCCGCTTTCGCCGCCGCGAGCGTGTCCGCCAGCCCGGTCTGCCCGTAGTCCAGGATGTGATTGTTGGCCATGGTGACCAGGTCCACGCGGGCGTCGCGGAGCGCGGTGAAAGCGCCCGGCGTGGCGGTGAAGTGGTAGGTCTTCAGCTGCGGCTGGCCTCGGTTGGTGACCGGGGTCTCCAGGTTCACGGCCGTGAAGTCGGCCGACTTGAGCACGGAGGTGATGGGGCCGAATGTGGTGGCCGGATCCTTCAGCAGCCGCGCGACGCGCCCAGCGAAGTGCACGTCTCCGGCGAAGGCCAGCGTGATCTCACCGGAGGCCACCACCGGGTGGCGGTGCTTGACGATCGGGCTGGCCCGGTCGGCCGAGGCGCCCGCGGCGTGCTGCGCAGGAGCGCCGGCCGAACAGGCTGCGGTCAGCGCGACCAGACCGCTAGCCGTGACGATGAGCAGCCGTCGGGTCACCACGGCCCTTAGCCTACGTCCGCCGGACGCTTCCGTCCTCCTGGGATTCGGGAGTGCCTAAGGTGCCGCGATCGGGCTGTAATGGGCCCCGGCCAGGTGCCAGCTCGTGCCGTGCCCGATCGCCATCGCGGTCACTCGAAACTGGCCGTCGGCTGGCTTCCGTGCGTAGGTAGCCGCCTGCGTGAGCCGGCCGATCGCGACTGCGAAGTACGCGTAGGCGTGGGTTCGTATGTCGATCTCGTCCCATTCGAGCGACTGGATCTGGAGCCTGCCGGTGCGGAATTGTTCGAGCCATTCCCGCTTCGGGAGGACGAACCCGCGCGGGCCCACGAGCTTGAAGTCGTCTGTCAGCAAGCCGGATAGGTCGTCGACCTCGGACAGTCGCTGGGCTTCGGCGAAGCGCGCCAACAGGTCCTTGATCTCCATCCTGGTCATGGTCACGATCTGTTCATCGCTTGTGATCATTGATGCCTCCAGTTCAGTGCTAATGGTTCGGGTGGGGGTGAGGGCTTAGGCGGCTGGTGCTAGTCGGGCGAAGGGCGCCATCCGGCGAGCTTGCCGCCGTCGATAGGGATCGTGGTGCCGGTGATGAACGACGCGGCGTCACTGCATAGCCAGATGACCGCGGCTGCGACTTCCTCGGGGCGGCCCATACGACGCATTGGCATCGCTTGCGCGGCGCTCTGTTGCGCGAGCTCGCCGGCACGCTCGAGCTGTTCGGTGAGGATCGGCCCGGGGGCGATCGCGTTGACACGAATGTTGCGGGCGGCGTATTCGAGCGCGGCGACCTTGGTGAGCCCGACGATGCCGTGCTTGCTCGACACGTAGGCGGCTAGGCCTCCAACCGCCTCGAGTCCCGCGGTGGAGGTCATGTTGACGATCGCGCCGCCCCCGCTGTTGAGCATCGCGGCGATCTCGTACTTGAGGCAGAGAAAGGTGCCGCGCAGGTTGATCGCGAGGGCGCTGTCGAAGTCCGCGGTGGCGACATCGGTGAGCGGGGTCGGGGGGTGGCCGCCGCCGGCGGCGTTGTTGACGCTGATGTCGAGGCGGCCGAACGCGTCAAGCGTGCGCGCGACCATGCGCTCGACGTCGTTCGGGTTGCTGATGTCGGTGGGGACGCTCAGCGCGGTGCCGCCGGCGGCTTCGATCTCGCCGGCGAGCTGCTCGAGGCGTGCGGCGTCGCGTGCCGCGAGCGCGACGCTCGCGCCTGCGTTGGCGAGGGCGTGTGCGGTCGCCTTGCCGATGCCGCGGCTGGCGCCGGTGACGATCGCGACTTGGTTGGCGAGGGTGGGGTTCATGGGGTGATCCCTTCGTCGGTCTGGGGAGTGGTGGCGACGAGCAGCAGCGGTGGCCCGGCATGACGGGAGCCGCGGGAAGCGGAAACGGAGGGTGAGGAGATCATGCACCAGATACTAGCAGTAATGATTATCAAGTGTATTCGTTACTGAGAGTCGGTACTATCTGGGATTGATGACCACGCCCCCGACTCACCGAGATGCTGCTCACGATGGCGGTGTCGCGTTCCTCCTCGCGCAACTCGGCGCGCACGCTGCCGCCGCGTTCGCCGAGCGCATCCGACCGCTGCAACTAACACCGCCCCAGGCTGGAGTGCTCCGGCGCCTCGCCCAATTCCCTGGACAGAGCCAGCGCGAGCTCGCTGACGCGCTGGGGATGCACGCCCCGCGACTCGTCGCGTTGATCGACGAGCTCGAGGACCGAGGCCTTGTC
>DASZGO010000109.1:0-4398 GCA_035938755.1 Solirubrobacteraceae bacterium
GTGTCCACGGCGTTTGGAGTGGCGGCCGCCCACGAGGGCCGGGTGGTCCTACTGACCGGCGACGTGGCGCTGGCCTACGACATCGGAGGCCTGCTCAGCGCCCGGCGGCTCGGCCTGGCGCTCACCATCGTCCTGCTCAACAACCGCGGCGGCGGAATCTTCGATTTCCTCCCCGTCTCCGGGCTCGGCGATATCTACGAACATCACGTGGCCACGCCGACCGGGCTGGAATTCCAGCAGGCGGCCGCGCTGTATGGCCTCGAGTACGCGCGCACCAGCAGTCGGGACGAGCTGACCGCGGCGCTGGACAGCGGACTGGCCGCCCCGGGCAGCACATTGATCGAGGTGCCCGGTGACCGCGCGGCGAACCTGGCGCTTCACGAGCGGATCAACGCGGCCGTGTCCCGGGCGTTGCAGCGCGAGGCGGTGGAAGGGTGAGCAGCCTGGCCCCAGGCGCGCCGGGGACGCTCAACGCGCCCCAGATCGAGGTGATGTTCGACCGGATCGCCGGGGTGTACGACCGGATGAACGGGGTGATGACGGCCGGTCTGCACCATCGCTGGCGCCGCCGGGCGGCCGACCTCGCGGGCGTCGGACCCGGAGACCGGGTGCTGGACGTGGCCACCGGGACCGGTGATCTGGCCATCGAGCTGGACCGCCGGGTCGGCCCGGGCGGCCAAGTGGTCGGGCTGGACTTCTCCGAGCAGATGCTGGCCCGCGCGCGGCTCAAGGCGCCCGGAATCCACTTTGAGTCCGGCGATGCGCTGGCCCTCCCCTACCCCGACGCCAGCTTCGACGCCGCCACCGTGGGCTTCGGCGCTCGTAACTTCACCGACCTGGAACGGGGGCTGGGCGAGATGGTGCGCGTGGTTCGGCCCGGCGGCCGAGTGGTGATCCTGGAGATCACCACCCCCAGGCGCTCACCCCTGGCCGGCTTCTGCCAGACCTGGTTTGATCGGATCGTGCCGCTGCTGGGCGAGCTGGCGGGCGACCCGGAGGCGTACTCGTATCTCCCTCAGTCGGTGAGACGATTCCCAGCCCCGCCCGAGCTGGCCCGCCACCTCGCGCAAGCCGGGTTGGGCTCGATCGGCTGGATCGAGACGGCGGGGGGCATCATCGCCATCCACCACGGCCAGAAGCCGGGGGCCTGAGCGGTCAGCTGGTGAGCAACGGCAGCAGCGCGCCCAGCTTGAGCTCGGTCTCCGCCAGTTCGGCCGCAGGGTCGGAATCCGCCACCACCCCGACCCCCGCATAGCACCGCGCGTGGGCCCCGTGGAGCACCGCGCAGCGGAGGGCCACGCAAAACTCGCCGTCCCCGGCTGAGTCGATCCAGCCGACCGGTCCCGCGTACCAGCCACGGTCGATGCCCTCGAGGGCGCGGATCAGCGGGGCGGCCCGTTCCCAGGGCTCGCCGCCCACCGCCGGGGTGGGATGGAGGGCACCGGCCAGCTCGAGCGCGTCGACACTCTCGGTGAGCTGGGCCCGCACCGGCGTGGCCAGGTGCTGGATGTTGGCCATCCGCACCACGGTGGGTTCGGGTGCCGCGGCCACCCACACGGCCCGGCGACGCAGTGTGGCCGCTATCCGTCGCGCCACGATCGCGTGCTCTGACAGGTCCTTGGCCGAGCCGCGCAGCTGCTCTCCCAGGTGGTCGTCCACCGCGGGATCGGCGCTGCGCCGGATGGATCCAGCCAGGGCCAGCGTGGTGGCCCGCAGGCCTTCGCGGCGGATCAGAAGCTCCGGGCTGGCGGCGATCAATGTCCGCTGTCCGCGGCCGACGCCGAACACGAAGCAGCCCTCGAACGCCTCGCGGAGCACCCCCAACAGCGCTCCCGGGTCGTACGGCTGCGGCGCGCGCACGTCCACCTCGCGGGCCAGCACGATCTTCTCGATCTCGCCCCTGCGGATGAGCTCGACTCCCCGGCCCACCGCGTCCTCGTAGTGCTCGGGAGCCATGGGCGCGGACACCTGGGCCCGCCCGGTGGGGTCGGGGTCGAGCAGGGGCAGCGGCGCGAGGCGAAGCGCAGCCAGCCTTCGGTCCACCCGGCTGAGGAGCTGCTCGGACGTGTCGTCGGGCTCGACCCGGGTGCTCAGCGTAACCCGGAGCTCCGTCGATCCGTCGGCCCGGGCGCGGCGCAGGAGGGCCAGCTCTGGTACGTCAAACGAGGCGGCGCCAAACGGCTCCCACAGCGGAGACGACGCCCCCGCGGGATCGAACGCGAATCCACCGGTAGCGATCAGCCCGGCCCCGGGCGGGCCCTCGGGGGGGTCGGCCACGGCGTCGTCGGCCAGCCGGCGCCAGGCCCGGGCCACCGTCTGGAACCGGTCCGGGCCGCTGGCCTGAAGCCGGGCCACGGAGCCCAGGGCGGCCAGCGCCGTCCGCTGGCGGGCGGGCTGCTCCAGGCACATCCACGGCTCGCCGGGGCGAGCCGAGGCCCGGACCAGGGCCGTGGGGTCCAGATCGGCATCCGCAGCCACGGTGGCCGCGGCCAGTACGGGCCGTCCGGCCAGGCGGCTGCGCCGGAGCGCGGGCTCGACCCGCCGGGCCAGGCGCTCCCGGGCTGCGAGCAGCCACTCGGGCGGCCGAGTCATCATGCGCCGGGTATGACGAGCTGCCTCGTGTGCCTCCATGGGTTCACCCATACCGGCGCGAGCTGGGGCCCGGTGGTCCGGTCACTGCCCCGACGCTATCGAGTCCTGGCGCCGGATATCCGCGGACACGGTTCCGCGGCGGAGCTCCGGCCCGCGTCGCTGGCCGGGGTGGTCGGCGACGTGGCCGGGCTGGCGCCCGCCGAGTTCGACCTGTGCGGTTACTCGATGGGTGGCCGCCTGGCCCTGCACGTGGCTCTGGCGCTCGGGCCGCGGGTGAAGCGGCTGAGCCTGATCGGGGCCAGCCCCGGCCTGGCCGAGGCCGACGAGCGGGCGGCCCGGCTGCGGGCCGACGAGCGGCTGGCTCAGTCGATCGAGCGGATGACCATCGCGCAGTTCGCCCGCCGGTGGACCGAGAATCCCCTGCTGGCCGGGTTGTCCGAGGAGCTCGCCGCAGCCGTCGATGAGGACCGGCGGCGCAACACGACCCCCGAGCTGGCCGCCGCCCTCCGCGGCTTGGGAACCGGGGCGCTGCCTTCGCTCTGGGACCGGCTGAGCGAGCTCGAGGTCCCGGTCACCCTGATCGCGGGCGAACGGGACCACAAGTTCGTGGCCATCGCCGAGCAGATGACGGGGCTGATTCCGGACGCGCGCCTGGAGGTCGTGCCGGGAGCCGGACACGCCGTCCACCTCGAGGCGCCCGACGTGGTGGCGGCGATCCTGTCGCGCCGATCAGCCGAGGGCTGAGCTGGGTATCCGAGCCGCCAGCTCCACCTGCGGGTGAAGCCCGGTGGGCAGGGTGGCCACCACGCTCTGGGTGGCGTACGAGATCACGGAGACGTTGTTGGCGGTGGGCCCGCGTGAGGACACGAAGCAGTACTGGCCGTCGGGGCTGTTGACCGCGTAGGCGGGCTCCTGGCCCACCGGGATGATCTTGGTCGAGGCCAGCGAGAAGTCGGGCAGTCTGATCAGCGCCGCGTAGTTGTCGATCGTGCCGGCGGAGCACAGCCACTGGCCGTCCGCGGACAGAGCGATCCCGTGCTGGGCCGCCTGGTTGGGGTAGTCGTGCGGGCTCGTGGTCAGCCCGGGACCGGCCAGGGGTAGGTCCAACGTCCGCAGGGTCTGGCAGGCCGCGGGGTTGTACTCGACGACGCCGTTGTCATAGGACAGCTGGAGGTACATCGTCTTGCCGTCCGGGGTCAGCGTGAACGGGCGGATCCCCTCGCTGAACTGACACGGGGCGCGCACCGGCAGCAGCGTTGTCGGATCGATGGCCTCGAGCCAATGACGGCCGTCGGTGGGTGGCGTCTGGCTGGTCGCCGTGTCCAGCGTATTCACACCCAGGCTACCGCTGTACAGCGTCGAGCCGTCGGGAGAGAACCCCAGCGTGTGCGGAAAATCGCCGGCCGGGATCTCTCCCACCAGGTTGTGCGCCGACGTGTCTATGACCTCGACAACGTCGGAGGTCAGCGCCGAGACGAACAGCCGCTTGCCGTCCGGTGACAGTTCCGCGTGGTCGGCTCGCAAGCTGTGGATCTGAGTTCGCCACAGCAGGGGATGCAGCGGCGAGCTGAGGTCGAAGGCGGCCACATCGCCCAGGTATCCGCGCGACACATAGAGGGTCTTGGCGTCCGGCGACAGCGCGATGTCTTGCACGTAGTTAATCCCCACCTTGGAGGTGAGCGTCGGGTACACCAGCGCCTGCAACGGGTCTCGGGGCGTGTTCCCGTCGGGGATTACGTTGATCGTCTCGAGCTTCTGGAAGGTCGTGACGTCGAACACGTCGACCGTCCCGGCGCTCGAGTTGCC
>DASZGO010000110.1:0-7966 GCA_035938755.1 Solirubrobacteraceae bacterium
CCGGAAGTCAAACAGCCGTGGATTGCTCTTGTTCAGCTGCTGATCGACCAGTCCCGCGACCAGCGTCAGGGCGACGCCGCTGGCCACCAGAAGCCGCGCTCTCGGATTGCGTAGCCAGCCGGTGATGAGCCGCGCGATCAGGAGGAGCACCAGGGGCACCAGGATCAAGAAGTTGCGCAGCTCGAAGAACGAGCGATCGAATGCGGACACCACGATGATCAGGACCACGAGGAGGCCCGCGGCGCCGGCAAGCGCGGTGGTCTGGCGTGATCCGCCGCGTCCCAGCAAGACTAGCGAGAGCAGCAGGAACAACGGCCACAGAGCGGCTAGGAGAACCGTCAGAGCATCGGGTTGGTAGCCCCAGATCGACCAGGCCAGGTTGGACAGAACCGAGTAGAAGGACAACAGGTCGTAGGTGCCGCTGGGCGAGCCGGCCGCGCCGGACGTGGATGCGTACTGGTGGTGGGCCAATACCAGTAAGGGCACGAGCTGAAAGACCAGCATCGCGGCCGAGTAGGCAAAGCCCAACACCAGCGGCCGGATCGGTTCCCCGCTCCGCCGGCGGTGGATGATGACCCCGACGAAGACGAGCTGCTGCACGGCGATCAGGAGCAGGCCAAAGTAGTGCGACCACAGCAGGGCGGCGGTGGCGACGATGTAGGCCGCCCAGTTCAGCATCGTCCCGTTCCGGATCGCTCGGAGCTGGGTCAGCACGGCCAGGAGCCCGAACAGGGCCGCGAACTCGTACATCCGCGCCTCTTGCGAGTACCAGACGAGAATCGGCGAGATGGCCGCAAAGGCGGCCGCGATCAGGCCGGTGCGGCGGTCGTAGAGCTCCCGTCCCAGCTCGTAGAGGACGGGGATCACGAGGGTGCCGGCGATCAGCGAGGGAAGGCGGACGGCAAACTCGCCGTCACCAAACACGCGGATGGTCAGCCACAGCGTCAGGTGGTACAGCGGCGGCTGCCGGTCGCCGTAGTAGAGGTTGTGGAACAGGTCGTGCAGGGAAAGGTGCGCCTGGTGGATGCTGATCGCCTCGTCGAGCCAGATCCCGCGGGGCACGGCCAACCGAAGCACTAGCCCAGCCAGGATGAGCCCGGCCAGGACTGCCAGCGCGGTGTTGTGGCTCGTGTCCGGCTCTCCCCGGCGCGGCAGGCGGCCGCGCGGGCCGAACAGCTCCGCTTCGTGAGCCCCGCGCAGGCGCCCCAAGAGCGCCCGCAGCGGGCTCGCTTCCGGCGACTTGACTGCCTGCAAAGGGACTGGCCCTCTCGTCGCTGCTAGTGCACCGGGCACTCTAACCGAGGTCGGGCCACCGGCTCAAAGACTGGCCCTGGGCTGGTCCAGCTCGGGCTGGGGCTGGCGGACCAGCCCGCCCAGTTCGAGCTGGCGCTCGGCGTTGATTATGTGCACCGCCGCGTTGATCAGGGCCAGGTGCGTGAAAGCCTGTGGGAAGTTGCCGAGGTGACGGCCCGTGATCGGGTCGATCTCCTCGGCGTACAGCGCTAGCGGGCTGGCATACGAGAGGAGCTTCTCGCAGAGTCCTCGGGCGCGTTCCAGCTCTCCGATCTCGACCAGCGCTGAGACCAGCCAGAAGGAGCAAATCGTGAAGCTGCCCTCCTCGCCCGAGAGGCCGTCGTCGGTCTCCCCGACCCGGTAGCGCATTACCAGGCCGTCCACGGTCAGCTCGTCGGCGATCGCCAACACGGTGTCACGGATCCGGTCATCGGTGGAGGGGAGGAAGCGCACCAACGGCATCAGCAGCAGCGAGGCGTCGAGCGCCTCGGTGTCGTAGTGCTGGACGAACACTCCCCGCTTGTCCATCCCGTTCGCGCATATGTCGGCGTGGATCTCATCGGCGGCAGCCTGCCAGCGCAGCGCCCTCGCCTGGTCTTCGCGGATCGCCGCCAGTCGTGCGCCGCGGTCGGCGGCAACCCAGCACATCAACTTCGAGGAGGTGAAGTGCTTGGGCGTTCCCCGCACCTCCCAGATGCCCCGGTCGGGCTCGCGCCAGTGGGTCAGCGCCGACTCCACCTGCCGTTTGATAATCGGCCACAGGCGATCTGGAAGCTGGTCCCGCGACCGCGTGTGCAGGTAGATCGAGTCGAGCACCACACCCCACACGTCGTGCTGGTCCTGGTTGTAGGCGCCATTCCCGATCCTCACCGGTCGCGCGTTGTCGTATCCGCTCAGATGATCCAGCTCCTGTTCGGAGAGCTTGCTCTCTCCGCTGATGCCATACATGACCTGCAGTGGCCCCTCCTCAGCCTCGACCACGTCGGCCACGAAGTAGAAGAAGTCGTTCGCCTCCTCGTCGAAGCCCAGGGTGTAGAGCGCCCAGAGCATGAACGTCGAGTCGCGGATCCAGCTGTACCGGTAGTCCCAGTTGCGGTCCCCGCCCGGCGTCTCCGGCAGCGAGGTGGTGGCCGCCGCGATCATCGCCCCCGACCGTGCGTAGGTGAGGCCCTTGAGCGTCAGGGCGCTGCGCTGCAGGTACGAGCGCCAAGGATGATCGGGGAACGTGCCGTGCCGCAGCCATTCCTGCCAGAAGCGGCACGTGCGGGCCAGCCAGGCCGCAGCTTCCTCGCGGTCCTGGGGCAGGGGGTGCTCTGACCACCCGAGGGCAACGAAGGCCTTATCGCCCTCGTGCAGCGTGGTCCGGGCGCGCGCCCGGGGGCCCTCGAAGCCAACGCGGAGGTCGGTCGCGAGCTTGAGCTCGAGGTCCATCCCCTCTGAGCGGGCGATTGCCTGGTTGTAACCTTCTCCGCCGTAGGACCAGTCCGCGGCCAGGCCTCCGTAGTCGAGCGCCGGCTCGCACTCGACTTTGATCTCGACGGAGCCCTGGATGCACTCGATCAGTCGCAGCATCACGTGGTCCGCGTCATGGTCGGTGGGCGAGCGCCGGTGGCTGTGTGATCGCTCGCTGTCGTGGTGCCACGGACCGATACTGAGCGCGTCACGCACGATCAGCCAGCCTAGGCGGGTCTCCCAGCTGGTTTCCAGCACATTCGTGCCCGGGATGTAGCGGCGGGCTGCCGGAACGCTCACGTCCGCGGGAGAGACGCGGAAGCCCCCCGCGTCACGATCGAGGATCGCGGCAAACACGCTCGGCGAGTCCATTCGCGGGAGGCACAGCCACTCGACATTGCCGTTCGGTGCGACCAAAGCGGTGGTTCCGCAGTCGGAGAGGAACGCGTAGTCGGCGATCAGCGGAAACGCGCTGATGCGACTGCTGTGATCAGAGGCCCCCTTCATGTCCAGGGGCGCGATTCTGCTGCCGTTCAGGATGAGTGTCAAGCTATGCTCGCCCGGTTACGGGCCGGCGCAGCAGTCTCAACGTGGAAGGTTCAACCCAGCCAACCTCAATCGACGTGATTGCGTCGGCGCTCGAGCCGCTGATGCCCGCCGTGACGCGGCTCACTTCGCCGGACGGAGCCGTGACCTTGATGGTGAGCGACATCGCCGACGCGGAAGCGATTGCGGAGAGGATCGGCCAGGACCGGTGGGAGCGGTTGATCTCGGACCACCACGTGCTCGTCGAGAAGCTCCTGGCGCATCACGACGGAGAGTTGTTGAAGGTCGAGCGGGACGGCTTCCTGGCTGCCTTCAACAGCGCCCATGCCGGGCTCCACGCGGCTGTGGACATGCAGCGCACCTTTAGCGACGCGCGGGAGCAAGCTGACGCGCCGGGCCTGGGACTGCGTATCGGCCTGCATTCCGGATTTCTCATCTCGAGCCCTGATCAGCCCATGGGCCGCAACGTAGTCCTGGCGGCGCGCATCGCGGCTCGGGCCCGGGCCGGCGAGATCCTGGTCTCTTCGGCGCTCAAGCAGTACACGGAGACCGATCCGAGCTTTCAGTTCGATCTGCATGGGGAGTATCACTTCAAGGGACTCCTGGGCGAGCACACGGTTTACTCCGTGACGCGCGCTTGACAGCGATGCGCCCGCCGCTAAGCTCCGAGGAGGGGCGCGGTGCGTGGGCGTGCACGCTCCACGTCCAACCGCTGAGAGGACCCCAGGCATGTCAATTTCAGGCGATCTGAAGAGCGGCTCCATAATTGGGGGATATCGCATCGATGCGCTGATCAGTCGTGGTGGCATGGGGGTGGTGTACCGCGTGACGAGCGTCGCGCTGCACCGCATCTACGCCCTCAAGGTGCTCATCCCCGACCTGGCCGAGGATGTCCAGTTCCGGGAGCGATTCAGGCGGGAGATGCGGATCGCGGCCTCGCTGAACCACCCCAACATCGTGGGGATCCACCACGCCGACGAGGCCGACGGACTGCTGTTCTTCGTCATGGACTACGTGACCGGCACCGACCTGCGCCAGGTCCTCCTGACCACCGGGGCCGTCGAACCCCAGCGGGCCATTGAACTGCTGCAGCAGTTCGCTTCGGCACTTGACGCCGCCCACTCCCGTGGCCTGGTCCACCGAGACGTCAAGCCGGCGAACATCCTGATCACCGTCACAGACGGTGAGGAGCGCGCATACCTCACCGACTTCGGCCTGGCCAAGAAATCCGATGCCGCATCTGCGTTGACGGCCAAGGGCGTCGTGGTGGGGACCGTCGATTACATGGCACCCGAGCAGATCACCGGTGCTCACATCGACGCGCGTACGGACATCTACGCCCTCGGGTCGGTCTTCTATCAGATGCTCACCGGACGGGTGCCCTACGAGCGCGAGAACTCCGTGGCCACCTTGTTCGCCCACGTCCACGAGCCGCCGCCGCCGCTCGAGGGAGCCATCAGCGACACCCACCCCAACTTCGCCTTCGTGATCGAGAAGGCGATGGCCAAGGACCCACACGATCGATACCTCTCGGCCGGCGACTTTGCCCGCGATGCAGCCGCCGTGCTGGAAGGCATTCGCTACACCGGGCCGGCCACGAGCGTGGCCACGGGCGAAGCGACGGTGCTGGTAACCGAGGCCGGTGCTGGCGAGCCGGCCGAAGCCCCGCCCCAGCTTCCCGAGCCTGCCAGCGCCCAGACGGCGCTTCCGGCATCCGCCGCGCCGCCCGCCGAGCCCGAGGCTGGATCGGAGGTCATAGCGCCGAGGCCGCTGCAGCCGGCGGGGGATCAGTCCACGGCCGCACCCCAAGCTCCGAGGACCACCGGCCCATCCCAGCCGCCCTCGCCGCCCGCCGCGCCGCCGCCGGCGGCTCCGCCCGCGGCGGTTGGGCCGGAGCCGGACCGTCCCCCGCGCTCGCGCAAACGCTTGCTGGTCCCCGGGGTCGTGGCCGTGGTGGTGATCGCGGGCGCGGTCGGGGCGGTGATCGCGTTGAGCTCGGGTGGTTCCTCCACGCCGGCCGGACAGCCATTCAGGGCGGATGCGCTTCCCGTGCCCACGAACCGGGTCACGGGCAACGGCAGCGCGAGCGTTGTGCTGAATGGGACCACGGCCGATGTGACGCTCGACACGAATGGTCTGCTCAACGGATCGCCTCATGCCATCCACATACACGCGGGTGGCCAAGGGATTTGCCCGCAGGCATCGGCCGCGCGGCTGCACGGCGGACACCTGTCGATCAGCACCGGCGACGGGCTCAAGGCCTATGGTCCGCCACAGGTCTCGCTGACCACATCAGGCGATACGAGCCCGGACAGCCGGATCGACTTCTCCCGCTATCCCACCGTCGGGACCATTCGCTACCGCCGGACGCTCACGGTTCCCCAGGGCGTTGCCGGCGCCATCAACGCCGGCAACGCGGTGATCGTCGTGCACGGCATCGACTACAACGGCAACGGGATCTACGACGACGTGCTCGGGACCAGCGACCTGTCAAAGCATCTGCCCGGCGAGGCAACCGCGCCCGCGTTGTGCGGCCCACTGGTGAAGTCGGTGTCAGCTGCGGGGGGCACGACCTACGCCGTCGTGTTGCGGCCCGACGTCAACCCGGCGGCATCGGCCGGCAGCTTCGCGTTGCTCTGCCACCTGCCAGCCGCGACTGAATCACCGGTGACGGACCCACGGGCCGCGGCCGGGTCGCCCGCCTGATTCGGGCGCTACGGGGACACCACGATCGTCCCGTGCATGAATGGGTGGATCGAACAGAAGTAGTGAATCGTCCCCGCCTGGGTCAGCTTGATCGAGAATCTTTGGCCTGGCCTCATCACGGGGCGGGAGGACGCGAATCGCGGGCCGCTCACGTAGATCACATTGTGCGGCGCGCTGTCGTGATTGATCCATACGACGCTTTGCCCGGTGTTGGCGCGAACAACGCTCGGATTGAAGGCAAGACTCCTCATCACGACGGTGATCCTGACGCCGTGTGTAGACGTGGCGGTCTGGGTCGCGGCGGTCGACCGCGACCTGGAACTCGAACCGCACCCAGCGGCTAGCAGCGCCAGCACGACGAGCGCGGTCAGCGAGGCTCGAACGATGTTCTGCATGACGATGCGGGCGACGACGTCCTTCAGCACACCATGACCGTTCAGCCGGCCGGGCCGATAGTCGGGATGCCGGCAGCCTGTGAGAGCGACCGAGCATATTCAACGCTGGTGATGGGTCGTTGGGCTGGCTCCTTGCGTAGCGCCGCCTTCAGCGCCTGGCTGAACGCGGGCGAGATGTCGGTTCGCGACTTGGCCGGGTCGGGAGGTTCGTCCTGCAGGTGGGCCCACAACACGTTCATTCCCTCGCGATCCCCGAACGGCGGACCTCCTTGCACGCACTCGAAGATGACGCATCCCAGCGAATAGGTGTCGGTTGCGCCGGTCACCGGCTCGCCGCGGATCTGCTCCGGGGCCATGTAATCCATCGACCCAAGTGCCTGCCCGGGTCGGGTCAGGACGCTGCCCTGGCTGTCCTTGGCGAGGCCAAAGTCCGTGATGTACGCACTTCCTGCCAGGTCGAGCAGGATGTTTTCCGGTTTGACGTCGCGGTGGACCATCCCTGCTTCCCACAGGGCCTGGAGGCCGTCGGCCACATGCGCGCAGAGCCTCACCGTCGTGGCCAGATCGAGTTGACCCTCCTGCTTGAGCTTCTGATGGAGCGTCAGGCCCTCGATGAACTGCGCGGCCAGGTACGGGAGGCCGTCGTACTCGCCCGTGTCACGAACCGGGACCACATGGGGGTGGCGCACGGTCTGAGCGATCCGCGCCTCACGTCTGAAGCGGCGCCGGAACGTCTCGTCTTTGGCCAGGTCCTCTTTGACGAGCTTCAGCGCTACCAGCGTCCCGTCGCCGGCAGTCGCCCGGTAGACCTTGCCCATTCCGCCGACGGCAACGAGCGAATCGATCCGGTACCCGGCGATCAGGCTCCCGACGCGGTCGTCGCCGGCGATGGGTTTGGGCGCCTGACTCATGCGCTCAGCCCACCAGCACCCGGTCCAGAAGTTCCTGTGCCTGCTCCAGCACTTGCTGCAGGTGCTCTTCGCCCTTGAAGCTCTCGGCGTACAGCTTGCAAACGTCCTCTGTCCCCGATGGGCGTGCGGCAAACCAGGCGCTTTCAGTCACGACCTTCAGACCGCCGAGGGGCGCGCCCGAGGGTGCGGCGGTCAGAACCTGCTCTATTGGTTCGCCGGCCAGCTCGGCTGCCGTCACGTCGTTCGGTGAGAGGCCGCTGAGACCACGCTTTTGCTCGGGCGTCGCGGGGGTGTCGACCCGGCGGTAGACCGGCGCACCGTAACGCTCGGTGAGCTCGGCATAGAGCTCCCCCGGGTCTCTGCCTTGGCGGGCGGTCATCTCGGCGGCGAGCAGGCACATGATTAGTCCGTCTTTGTCCGTGCTCCATACGCTGCCGTCACGGCACAGGAAGCTGGCACCGGCGCTCTCCTCGCCACCGAACGCCACTCGACCGTCGAGCAAGCCGGCGACAAACCACTTGAACCCAACGGGAACCTCCTCAACCCTCCGCCCCATACCACCCGCGACGCGGTCGATGATGCTGCTCGACACCATGGTCTTGCCTACGCCCGTCTGAGCTCCCCACTGAGGCCGCGCGCCGCCGAACAAGTACGCGATCGCCG
>DASZGO010000111.1:0-3091 GCA_035938755.1 Solirubrobacteraceae bacterium
CCCGGGACTGAAGCAGCTCGCGCAGACCGCCGGAGACGAGCGTCAGCACGACGTCGTTGACCGTGCCGCCCAGAGCCCTCCGGATCGTCTTCACGTCGCTCAGGTGCACGTAGGCGGTACTCCACGCGCGGTGGGGACCGATCGAGCCGGTGAGGGAGGAGGTAGGCAGCGGGCGGAGCACTCCGGCCGCTGAAGTCAGCCCGCCCAGAATCCCACGGGCCTGGGCCAGCGACGAGCGGGGTCGCCTCAGCGCGGCCCGGATTACTCGCACCTGTTCCGAGGGGTCGGACACCTGGTGGGCCAGTGTGCGCACAACCAGCTCGGCGCCGGTGGGCTCAGGCGCTGGCTCCCAGGCTGACTCGGCCTGCCCAGCCGGGCTGTCGTCGAACATCACGGTCATCAGATCGGTGGCCGAGACACCGTCCACCATGCAGTGGTGGACCTTGGACAGCAACGCCCAGCGGTTCTGGCTCAGGCCCTCGATCATCCAGATCTCCCACAGGGGCTTGCGGCGATCCAGGTGCTGGGCGAAGATCCGGGCCGCCGTCCGGCGCAGCACCTCCTCGGTGCCCGGTGAGGGCAGCGCGCTGTGACGGAGGTGGTAGGACAGGTTGAAGTGGGGATCGTCAACCCACACCGGGCGGCCGAGCCCCAACGGGACGAAACGCACCTTCTGCCGATACCGGGGCACCAGGTGGAGCTTGGTCATGACCATCTCCTCGAGGCGCTCGAACGGCGGTGCGGGTCCTTCGAAGATGCTCGCGCCGCCAATGTGCATGGGGTTGTTGGGTCCCTCGATGTGCAGGAACGACGCGTCCATCGGGCTCATCCAGTCCATTGCCGGTCCTCCTCCTCCAGGATTTCCCCCAGCACCCGGTACACCGCGCGGTTGACCGCCATTCCGCAATGGCTCGAGTCGACTTCGACCGGGCGGGCGCCGGGATCGAGGCAGGCCTCCCAGGACACGATCCCGTCGCTGCGCGAGTACACGGCCACCGCGCGCAGGCCCGATGGCAGCGGGGCCTTCAGGTCGGCGCGGAACCCGGCACAGCAGTCGCCGGTGGCGCACTGGCGGGAGAACATGCCGGGCACGCCCAGATCGCCCAGGCGGGCTACCGAGCGCACCGCGCTCAGCACGGCCGAGCCCACGCTCAGCGGGTCGAGCACCGGAGACCCGAGCATCACCAGCGTGCTCACCAGGTCCGGGTTTCGCAGGGCCAGGACCCGCCCCAGCTCGCCGCCCCGACTCTGCCCGATCACCACCACTCGCCGCCCCTGGGCTTGCTGGAATTGCCGCAGCCGGTTCTCGATGCGGGCGACCGCGCGTTCGGCGCAGTCGACGTTCAGGCGGATTCCGGCGGCTTCGGTGGCCGAGCCCCGTCGGCCCAGCCAGCCCCGGAGCGCGGACAGTGACTGATCACCGGCCATGAATCCGGGCACCAGGAGGACCGGAGGCGCGTCGGGCTGACGCTCGGGGCGAAGAAATTCCGGGTCCGCGGCGAGCCGGGCCAGCTCCCACCCCCAGCGAAGCTCTCCGTGCAGGGGCACGACGGGGGCTTCACCCACCACGAGCGGCGAGGGCATGCCGGTAAGCCTACGAGATCCGAGGCTCGGGCCCTGGACGCGCCGGGGGTCCCGCCGAGGAGGCGACGCGACACCGGGCCGGCGCTCAGCCCCGGGGCACCAGCTGCTGGACCGACCAGCGATTCCCATCGGGGTCGGCAAAGAACACGAACCTGCCCCACGGGAAGTCCTGCACCTCGCTCGCCGCCACCCCGCGCCCAACCAGCTCCGACCGAGCCGCGTCGGCGTCGTCCACCACGACCTGCAATCCGGCCACCGATCCCGGTTCTCCTTCGACGATGCCCTCGCCGATGGCGATCGAGCAAGCCGAGCCGGGCGGGGTCAGCTGCACAAAACGCAGCTCCTCGCTGACCCGGACGTCGTGGTCGGCGTTAAAGCCTGCCTGCTCGGTGTAGAACGCCTTGGCCCGATCGACGTCCGAAACGGGGATGGCAATGAGCTCGAGTTTGAAGTCCACCGGTGGTTCCTCTCTGTTGCCTGCGCGGGATAGAGCTTTCCGTTCCCGTCTATCAGAACGGAAAGCTTCGTTCGCGCCGGCAGACATCAGTGACCGCTGGTGTGGGCTGACAGATACGACTTGAACGCCGCCCCGTAACCGGTCGGAGTGCCGCTGTAGTCGCTGATCAGGGACGGGCCGCCGCCACAGCTGGCGGCGTTCCAGGCCCAAGCCAGGTAGCCGATCTGGTGGCTGTCGGCCCAAGGCAGAAGCGTGTTCAAGAAGCCGCCGCCGCAATCGCTCTCGCCGATCTCGGTGGCCAGGACCGGCAACTGCTGGGCCACGGGTGCCACCGTGCTGTCCCAGCAGGTCGTGGTGGCACAGCCGCTGAAGTTGTAGACGTGCCAACCGGCCACGAGCTGGCCGGCCGGGTCGTGCGGCTGATTGGCCAACCACCCGGACAGATCGCCGCCCCAGTTCAGCCCTTCTGCGATCACCGGCTGGGTGGCGCCTGCGCCCCGAACCGCGTTGATCAGCTGCTGCTCGCCTGCCGCCGGCCAGCCGCCTGACGTCGTGCAGCCGTTCAACCAGCAGGCCCGCGAGATGTCGTGGGGCTCGTTGAACAAATCGAATGCGACTCCGCTGACGCCCTTGTAGGCGGAGGCGA
The DNA here is from genome assembly GCA_035938755.1 of Solirubrobacteraceae bacterium. Classification (GTDB taxonomy): domain Bacteria; phylum Actinomycetota; class Thermoleophilia; order Solirubrobacterales; family Solirubrobacteraceae; genus Palsa-465. The sequence goes on from DASZGO010000111.1 coordinate 2,688, forward strand.
CCGACGACCAGAAGGCCGGGGCGTGATCGACGTCCGGCGCCTGCTCCTGTCCCAGCGCCAGCTGGGTCCCCGGCGCGCCCCAGTGAAGATCGAGGATCACGTCGAGCCCGTGCGCTCGCAGGCGATCGACATAGGCCCGGATCGCCGCCTGGTAGTTCGCCCCGGCGTACGCCGCCTTGACGCCATTGACCCCCAGCCAGCAATCCTCGTTGAGCGGCACCCGGACAGCGTTGATCCCCCAGGCGGTCATGGCCAAGATCGACGCGTCGTCGGTCGGGCCGTCGAACAGCCCCCACCCCTGGGCGCACGCGTACTCGCTCCCGGAGCGGTTTACCCCGGCTACCCGCAGCGGTGTCCCTGAGCCGTTGACCAGTTGCTTGCCGGATACGGCGATGGTCGGCCCG
>DASZGO010000112.1:0-27693 GCA_035938755.1 Solirubrobacteraceae bacterium
CGGCTCGGCCGGGATCGCCTGCTCGATCGAGCCGTGGCCGTTGCTGGAGAACGACGCCATGGGCGGCGGCGGGGCCGGCTCAGCCCCGGCGTTCAACCGGCGCTCGAGCTCGCCGAGGACGATCCCGAACAGCAGGTGGCGGATCGTGGCCTGGGCGAGCGCGCGACGGTTGGCGGCCAGCGCCGGGAGGTCCTTGCGGGCCGGGTGCAGGCGGTCGCTCAACGATGACAGCGGCCACAGAGCCGCGTGCTCGCCCAGAGCGGCGACCGGACCGCGCAGCATCGGCGGCAGGGGGAGGGCTGGTGCGACGTTGGCGTAAACGGCCCCGAACAGCGCGCCGTTGGCCAAGTGCCACGCCAGGCCCATGGGATACCAGCCTTCGCCTCGGGTGACGGCCTTGCCCAGCAACTCGACGTCGTCGTAGTCGCTCTTCAGCAGCAGCTTGTCGAGCGGTTGCTCCAGCGCCCACACCGCCGCCGCGACGACGCCACACAGGGCGCCGCGCAGGGTACGCGGTCGCTCGATGCCTGTCTCCAAGGCCTGAACTGTAACGGGCAGCCTCGCCGCGGGTAGGCAATGTGCGATGGATCACGATCAGCTTCATAGGCGCGCGCGTGAGACCGGGGTCAACTACGTCCTGTATCTGATCGTTCGGGCCCTGTTTCAGCCCTTCTTCCACATCTACTTCCGGATGACCCGGATCGGGCGTGAGCACATACCGGCCGATGGCCCGGTGATCATCGCCGCCAACCACCGCAGCTTCCTCGACCCGTTCGTGATCGGGACGATGGCCCGGAGGCCCATGTTCTACATGGCCAAGAAGGAGCTGTTCAACAAGCGCTGGCAGGGCTGGGTGCTCAACGCCCTGGGTGCGTACCCGGTCGATCGCGGAGCGCACGACGAGGACTCGATCCAGACGACCAAGGCGATCCTGGACCGAGGCGACATCGTCCTCATCTTTCCCGAAGGCACGCGCACCCGCCCGGGCGGGCTGGGCCGGCCCAAGCGCGGAGTGGGACGGCTGGCCCTGGAGACGGGCGCTCCGGTCGTCCCCGTGGCTGTGATCGGCACCGAGGACGTGAGACGCGGCTGGCGGATCAGGCCCCGGCGTGTACGCATCAGAGCCGGCCGCTCGCTGCACTTCCCCCAGGTTGACCAGCCCTCGCAGGCGCTGGCCGGTGCGGTGACCGACCGCATCTGGCCGTGCGTGATGCTCCAGTGGGAGTGGCTGGGCGGACTGGCACCGATCCGCCGCGTGGCCATCATCGGCGCTGGCACCTGGGGCACCGCACTGGCGGTATGTCTGGCCCGGGCGGGCGTGGAGGTCGAGCTCGGCTGCCGCACGCGTGAGCAGGCCGAGGCGATCGCCCGCACCCGCAGCAACGAGGATTACCTGCCTGGGGTCGAGCTACCGGCACCGATCCAGGTGGCGCGGGCCGCGGAGCTGGAGCTGGGCACCCAGGATCTGGTCTGCCTAGCCGTGCCCGCTCGCTCGCTGCCCAGCGTGATCGCGGCCCATGGCGAGCACATCTCGAGCCAATCGGGCGTGCTCGTGCTGTCCAAGGGCCTGGTACCCCCGCTGGGGACCGCCCCGTCGGCGTTTGTGTCCGAGCGCTGCGGCGCCCGGGCCGTGGCTGCGCTGGGCGGGCCGGCGCACGCGGCTGAGATGGTGGAGAGCGGCGCCTCGGTGGTGGTCGGCTGCCCTGACCGGGCGTTCGGGCGCCAGCTGGCCGGCGCCCTGCGGGAAGCCGGCCTGGACGTTGGGCTGACCAGGGATGTGCTAGGTGTCGAGCTTGCGGGCTGCGCCAAGAACGCCGCGGCGCTGGCCGCGGCCGCCGCGTCGGTGGCCGGCCCCAACGTCGCCGGAGCCGCGGCCGGAAAGGTGTTCGCCGAGGTCGATGCGCTGGCTCGCCGACGCGGCAGTCATCCCGAGACGTTCGCAGGCCTGGCCGGCGTGGGCGATCTGGTGGCCACGTTTGGCCACGCCAGCTCCCGTAACCGTCGGGCGGGCGAGTTGCTGGCCGAGGGAGTTCCCGCGCTCGAGGTGTGCCGGGCGCTGGGCCAAACTGCGGAGGCGGTCGACACGATCCCGCTGCTCGCCGCGGTGGCCAAGAACGAGCGGTTGCCGGCGCCGGCGCTGGAGAGCCTGGCCGCGCTGGTCGAGGGACGGCTGGAGCCGGAGAGCTGGACAGCCACGGTGACCGATCCCGGGTGGCTGAAGCGGTCGGGCACTGTGCGTGCTGCCTGAGCGGAGGTAGGCTGAATGCGGTGGTTCAGGACATTCCCAGTAACAAAGCGGAGCTGGACGCCCGGTTCGCTGACCTGTACCGCGCGCATCTGCGCGACGTGTACTCCTACAGCTACTACCGGGTGGGAAATCACCACGATGCCGAGGACCTCACCGAGCAGACGTTTCTTCAGGCTTACCGTCATTTCGAGCGAGCCCTCCGCGAGTCCAACGGACGACCGCTGCGTCCGTGGCTCATCCGAATCGCGCACAACCTGGCCGCCAACTTCTACCGCGACCGCTCGCGCAAGCGAGAGTCGGCGATCGAGGACGCCGGCACGGTGTCGGCGCCCCACACCACCGAGGCCTTGGTCGAGGGCCGCGAAGAGCTCAAGGCAATCCTGGCCGGTGTGCAGGAGCTGCCACAAGACCGCCGGGAGGCGCTGATCATGCGGTTCGCTCTGGGCATGGACAACCGCGAGATCGCGCGAGCCCTGGGGCGCTCCGACGGCGCGACGAAGGTCCTGCTTCACCGGGCCATCCGCCAGCTGGAGTCGATCGTGTCCGAGACCTCCGGACAGATCGCGGAGAAGACATGAGCGCGCAGGCCGCCAACTTCGAGTCCCTGCTCCGGGAGGCGCTGAGCCCGGTCGACCCGCCGGCCGATCTGGTTCAGCGGCTAGAGCTCACGCTGGTCAGCTGGACCGAGGCGGCGCAGGAGGAGCTCGACTCCTGGGAGCTCTCGGCCATGCGGGACCCGCGCAACTGGGTGCGTCCGGCGGCCGCCGCGGTGGTGGGCGTGGGAGCGGGCACCGCGCTGGTGGCGCTACGCGTCCGCAGCCGACACGGGGCGCGCAAGCGGCAGTCGCGCAACCCGCTGGACCTGGCGGCGAGCACGCTGCGGGACGCCGCCGACGAGGCGAGGCGGATCCTGCCCGGCCGCTGAGCCGGCGGAGGGGTGGGCGAGGGCGCCGAAACGCCAGCTGCCCGCTGCTAGCGTCAGATCAATGGCCGTCTGTTATCGCCATCCCTCCGAGGAGACCGGAGTCTCCTGCTCTTCCTGCGGGCGTCCGATCTGCACCGATTGCATGACCCCCACGTCGGTAGGCATGCGCTGCCCCGAGTGCGCTCGCGAGCGCATCAAGGTGAGGACCGCGCGCACCATCTCCTCCCGCCGCATGTCCGTCACCGAGGCGCTGATCGGGGTCAACGTCGTGGCGTTCCTGGCCGAGACGGCGGCCGGCGGGGCTCTGGCCAACGGCGGCGGCGGAACCGTCCTCGCCCACGGTGAGCTGCTCGGCCCCGCCATCGCCCACCAGCACGAATACTGGCGGCTCCTCACCGGCGGATTCCTCCACCTGGGGATATTCCACATCCTGGTCAACATGCTGTCGCTGTACTTCGTAGGCCGCATCCTGGAACCGGCCATCGGGCGCCTCAACTTCTTCGCCATCTACATGGCCTCGCTGTTCGCCGGCTCGTTCGGGGCCCTGCTGTTTCAGCCCAACGCGCCCACCGTGGGCGCGTCCGGCGCCATCTTTGGGATCTTCGGTGCACTGATCGTTGTGGCGCGCAACCGCGGGATCCCGATCTGGCAGAGCGGCCTGGGAGTCGTGCTCGTGTTCAACCTGGTGCTGACGTTAGGGATACGCGGCATCTCGATCGGCGGTCACATTGGCGGCCTGATCGGCGGGGTGATCTGCGGGTGGCTGGTGTTGGAGCTGGCTGAGAAGCGGCGGATGCCCGGGCTGGCGGTGGCCAGCTGTGCCGTGGTGGCGGTGGCCTGCATCGCCGGCGCGATCGGCGTGGCCGGCGGCCAGGGGCTGGCACCGAACGGGATCGGCTTCGGGTCCTAGGAGCGCCCCCGGGCCAGCACGTGGTCATACAGGCCCTGGACTGCGACGTGCAGCCGCTCGGCCGAGAATCGCCGGCGAACGTCCTCAGCCGCAGCCGCGCCTAGCCGCTCCCGCCGGGCCGGGTCGTCGATCAGCTCAGCCGCGGCCCGGGCCAAGGCGCTGGCATCGCCCGGCGCGACCAGGCATCCCGTCTGACCGTCGCGGATGATCTCGGGCAACCCGCCGTGGGCGGCTGCGATCACGGCACAGCCCGCCGCCGCGGCCTCGATCGCCGATCCGGGCAGCGGATCGGGGGCGGTGGAGGGGACGGCGACCAAGTCCGCCGCGCCGAGCACGGTGGCCAGGTCATCACGGAACCCGATCATGTGCAGCCGGTCCGACACGCCCAGTGCCTCCGCCAGTTCCAGCACGCGTGCGGTGCGATCCTCGGATCCGGGCCACGCGTCGCCGGCGATCAGGCCGATCGCGCCGCGCTCGCTCAACTGAGGCTCAGCCAGCGCCCGGACCAGCACGTCCTGGCCCTTCCACTCAGACACGCGGCCCAACACCGCTATTGCCGGAGCCGCGGCATCGAGCCCCAGCGCCGCGCGGGCCTCAGCGCGAGGCGCGCGCTGGGGCTGGAGCGCCAGTCCGTCCGGGATCACGCGCACCGGCTGGGCCTCACCGCCGAACTGGGCCGCCGTGGCCTCGGAGACGCACGGCAGGGCGTTGGCGGTGAGCAGCAGCCGGCGGTAAGCGGGCCACCAGCGGGAGAACCGGCTGTAGATCTCGCGCACGTGCCAGATGTGCGGGCGCCCTGTCAGCAGGGCCGCGGGAGCTCCGCCCAGCACCACCGAGGTGTTGGAATGAACCAGCGCCGCCTGGCGACGCGCTATGAGGCGGGCCAGCCAGGCCGCGTCGGACGCCGTGCGCCCGGCCAACCGGGTCAACCCGCCCGGGGACAGATGCTCGCGCCGCAGGACGCTGAGGTCGCGCACCAACACTTCGACACCGCTGGTCTGGAGGTCGTCGCACAGGGGCCCGCGGGCTGGCAGCACGACCAGCGGCCGGAAACGACTGGGGTCGAGCCCGGAGGCGAGCAGGTGCAACTGACGGTCGGCTCCGTAGCGTCCGCTCGAGGAATGCAGGTAGAGGACGGTCCGCGGCCCCACGGCCATGCCTAGAGCTCGACCGTCAGCGCCTCGCCGGGGGACTGATCGATCACCTCGGGATGCAGCACGTGGGCCAGCAGCTCGAGCCCGTCGACGATTCTCGGCCCCGGCCGGGAGAAGTAAGCCGCGGCATCGACCGCCACCACCTCGCCGGCGCCCAGGCTGGCCAGCTGCTCACGGTGCATCTCCGCCTCTCGGTAGGCCAGCTCGGCGTCGTAGCCGCAAGGCATAACCACCACCAGATCCGGTCTGGCCGCCTGCACCTCCTCCCAGCTGCACTCGCGCGAGGGCTCAGCCGGGAATCCGAGCACGTCCTCGCCGCCGGCGTACTCGATCAGCTGCGGGGTCCAGTGCCCCGCGGCGTACGGCGGGTCCAGCCACTCCAGCGCGGCCACGCGGACCGGCCGCGCCCCGCGGACATTGAGGCGGACCCGATCGATGCGCTCAGAGGCCTGGCGGATCAGTTCTACCGCGACGTCCTTGCGATCCGTGGCTTGGGCCAGCGTCCGGGCGTCGCTCAGCACCTCCCCGACCGTGGTGGGATCGAGCGAGATCACCCGTGGCCGGGTGGGGAGCTCCTCAGCGATGGCCCGGACGTCCTCGTAGGACACCGCGCACACCTGGCACAGCGCCTGGGTGACGATCAGGTCGGGTTCCAGCTCGTGCAGGAGATCCACATCCAGCTCGTAAATCGACTCGCCGGCGAGCGTGCGCTGCTTGACCGCGGCGTCGATCTCGGCTGAGCTGAGCCCGGCCGGCAGCGCGTTGCGGGTCACCTGGGGCAGCTCCCGGGCGGCCGGCGGGTAATCGCACTCGTGGGTCACACCGACCACCTGCTCGCCCAACTCGAGCGCGAATAGCATCTCGGTAGCCGACGGGACCAGGCTGACGATTCGCATCAGACAGGTTTGCCCGGAGGCACAGGACGGGAAGGTGAGGACCGACGACCGCTCACTGGCAAGGAGACGAGCCGTATGGCACAGCTTCTCAGCGAAGACGACATCGGGTCGAGGCTAGAGGACAGCCCGTGGACACGTGAAGGGGACGAGATCGTCAGGGAATGGCGGTTCGAGGACTTCGCCGAGGCCATGGCCTTCGTCAACCGGGTGGCCGAGGCTGCGGAGGAGGCAAATCACCATCCGGACATCCTCGTCCACGGCTGGAACAAGGTCCGGCTGTCGCTGACCAACCACTCGGCGGGTGGCCTCACCGACGCCGATTTCCAGATGGCCAGGAGGATTGACGAGCTGAGTTGAACGGCTGCTACCGTTCGCCGCGTCGCTGCATGAACGACGACCCACCCCGAAGTAGCGGCGCCAGCGCGGAGGGCCTCGGCGTAGAGCCGGCAACGCGGTGAACGTCCTGTTCGCCATCCTGGCCGCTCTGCTGGTGCTGGTTAACGCGTTCTTCGTGATCGCCGAATACGCGCTGGTCCGGTCGAGCCGGGCCCGGCTGGAGCCGCTCCGCGACGAGGGGGTCCGGGGCGCCAATCTGGCGCTGACCCAGGTCGCGGAGATCGGTGACTACATCGCCACCTGCCAGGTGGGGATCACGATGGCGTCGATCGGGATCGGGGCCCTGGGTCAGCCGGGGATCGCCCACTTGCTCGAGGGCGCTTTCGGCGGAGGCAAGTCGGACGCCGTGGCGGTGGCCATCTCGGTGGTCATCGCCTACGCACTGATCATCACCGCCCAGAGCATCGTGGGGGAGATCGTCCCCAAGCTGTACACGATCCAGCACGCCGAGCGGCTGGCCATCCGGGTCGCCCGGCCGCTGCGGTTCTTCCGCCTGCTGTTCAACCCATTCATCTTCGTGCTCAACTCCGCCTCGCGGTCGCTCCTGCGGCTGATCGGCACCGACCCCGACGCCGAGGCCGAAGGGGGCACGCCGGAGGAGCTCAAGCGGCTGATCGCCCAATCCACCTCGGGAGGCCAGATCGACGTGGGCGAGGCCAGCATGCTCACGGGCGTGTTTCATCTGCACGAGCAGGAGGCCCGCAACGTGATGACGCCGATTCCAGCTGTGGTCACGGTCGACCTGGTCCAGACCGTCGAGGATGCGCTCAAGCTCTGCGTTTCCACTGGGCACTCACGCCTGGTGGTGACGGAGGATGAGAACCAGGATCGGGTCCAGGGCATCGTGCACGTCAACCAGCTGGTCAAGCTGCTGATGGCCAGGGGCGTCGATGCCCACTTCGACCAGCTGGTTCGTGAGGCCCCGATCATCCCCGAGACCAAGCCGCTCGACGACCTGCTGGCCGATCTTCAGCGGGAGCGCACCGAGCTGGCGATCGTGATCGACGAATACGGCCGGACGGCCGGAATCGTGACCATCGAGGACATCATCGAGGAGGTGGTGGGGGAGATCTCGGACGAGACCGACCCGGCGGGCGGAGCCGTCCGCCGCCTGGCCAACGGGGACTGGTTCGTGCGCGGTCACGTCGCGGTGTCCGACCTGCCCGACTACGGCCTGGACCTCCCGGTCGATACCGACGCGTACAACTCGGTCGGAGGGTTCGTGTTCGCCCAGCTCGGGAGACTGCCCAAGCGCGGCGACACGATCGCCGCCAACGGCTACTCGATCCGGGTCGAGTCAGTGCGCCAGAACCGGATCGAGGCGGTGCGAATCCGCCAGCGCGGCGTACGGCCCGGCGCGCCGGCGGCGTAGGCCCCACGCCCGCAGGTGCGGGCGACGGTCCCGACCGGGTAGCGAGACCTTGCGTCAGTTGTTACATTTCCGTCACGGCAGTGACGCCGGAGCAATAGCCAAGGCGAAATTGGCTTTCCGGTGGTTGAGAGGAGAGATGAAGCCGGTCCTCAGGGACCGGCTTCAGCCCGTTTGTGTGGGACATGAGGCTGGGGACCAGCAGTCCGGTCCGGTATACGGACCGCACACAAAAAAGAGCCGGCCCGGGGAACGGGCCGGCTCTGTGCTTCTGGGGAGGAGGTGCTGCTATGAGGTACGTCGCAGCGGAAGGATCGGGCTCGGAGATGAATGATCCCTAAAGAGTTGTGACCTATCGGTGAAGAAGGCCAATCAGTCGTAGGTGAAGAACCCGCGGCCGGTCTTGCGGCCCAGCGCGCCGTCCTTGACCAGCGCCAGCAGCGGTTCCGGGACGATGGCGCCGATCGACTCGCCGATGGCCTGCGAGACGTCGAGGCCCACGTAGTCGAGCAGGGCAATCGGGCCCATGGGCATCCCCGCCCCGAGCGACATGCAGCGGTCGATGTCCTCCGGCGGCACGCCGGTCTCGGACATCAGCTCCACGGCGCTGAACAGGTACGGGAACAGCAGCCGGTTGACCACGAAGCCGGGCGAGTCAGGCACGTTCACCGGGGTCTTGCCGATGGCTACGGCCAGGTCGTGGGCCCGGCGCCTGGTGGCATCGCTGGCCTCGGCCGGAAACGCTAGCTCGACGAGCTTCATTCGCGGCACCGGGTTGAACGGGTGAAAACCCACGAACCGGTCGGGGTGCCCGCTGGCCTGGGCCAGCTCGGACACCGACAGCGACGAGGTGGTGGTGGCCAGGACCGCGTCCTGGCCGGCGTGGCGGGCCAACTCCCCCAACTCGGCCAGGATCTCGGCCTTCATGTCGTGGTGCTCGACCACCGCCTCGACCAGGAACGTGCAGGTGTTGAGCTCGTCGAGGTCGGTCACGATCCGGACGCGCTCGGGGTCCACCTCGCCCTTTAGCAGCTTCTCGCAATTGCGCGTGATCGTGGCGCGCGCGCGCTGGGCCGACTCTGGCGAACGCGCCCAGAGCACGACCTCGCCGGCGGCGGCAGCCGCCGCAGCCAACCCAGACGCGATCGCCCCTGACCCCGCAATTCCCACTCGTTCCTCCAAAGTAGCTCCTCCAGTTGGCCGACCCAGGACCCGTGTGGTCCTGATCGCCGGGGTACAGTACTTAAACGGTTCCGACACGGGCCGGCGCCCCGGCGCGCCGGGTGTCCAATGCTTTTAAACAAGGAGTGCAGATGCCTGAAAATGGCCGCGAGGTAGTGATCGTCGAGGCAGCCCGAACCCCGATCGGCCGAGGGCACCTCGAGAAGGGCTACTACAAGGACACCCACCCCAACGAGCTGCTGGGCTCGGCGTATCGCGCGGTGATTGAGCGCGCCGGCATCGACCCTGGTCAGGTGGAGAACGTGATCGCGGGCTGCGTGGCCCAGTTCGGTCCGCAGGGTCTCCACGTCGGCCGCAACGCCTGGCTCCAGCAGGGGTTCCCGATCGAGACCTCGGCCACCACCATCGATCTACAGTGCGGGTCGGCGCAGCAGGCGGTCAACCTGGCCGCTTCGCAGGTCGCCTCGGGTGTCCACGACGCGGTGATCGGCGGCGGCGTCGAGCACATGGGCAAGCTGCCGTTCGCGGCGACGATGAAAACCCAGCAGGAGTTCGGCCCGGCGTTCACCCCCGAGCTGATGGCCCAGCACAACATCGTCGGCCAGGGCCTGGGCGCCGAGATGATCGCCGAGGAGTACGAGGTCCCGCGGCCCGAGCTCGATGAGCTGGCACTGCGCTCGCACCAGCTGGCCCACCGGGCCACCGAGGAGGGCCGGTTCGAGCGGGAGATGATCCCGATGCAGGTCAACGGCGACACGTACGTGACCGACCAGGGCATCCGTCCCGACACCAGCCTGGACGCGCTCAGCCAGCTCAAGACGGTGTTCAAGGAGAATGGCGTGATCACCGCCGGCAACTCGTCGCAGATCTCCGACGGCGCCGCCGCGGTATTGCTAATGACTCCCGAGAAGGCGAACGAGTTGGGCCTGCGTCCCCGGGCCCGGATCATCGATCAGACCACCGTGGGCTGCGATCCGGTGAAGATGCTGGAGGGCCCTATCCCAGCGACCAAGAAGATCCTGGAGCGCAACTCGATGTCGATCAACGACATCGACCTGTTCGAGATCAACGAGGCCTTCGCCCCGGTGGTCGCGGCCTGGCGGCGCGTGCACAGCCCCGACATGGACCGGGTCAACGTCAACGGCGGCGCCATGGCCCTGGGCCATCCCCTGGGCTCCACCGGCGCGCGACTGATCACCACGCTGCTGCACGAGCTCGAGCGCTCCGACCAGGAGATCGGGTTCGTGACCATGTGCTGCGGCGGCGGTCTGGGCACGGGGACGCTGATCCAGCGGGTCTGAGCGGACGGCTGGGGCGCGACGGCCGGTCGCGCCCCAGCTGTTCCGAGCGACATGCAGATCACGAGAAACTCGCTGGACAGCGTGACCGGCCCGAGCGACTGGTTCACGGGCATCGTTTACATCGATCCCGTGGCCACGCCTGCGGAGCCGTCCCGGGTGCAGGCGGCCAGCGTCCACTTCACCCCGGGAGCGCGAACCGCGTGGCACACCCACCCGTACGGGCAGACGATCTTCGTCACCGAAGGGGTCGGCCGCTGCCAGCGGCGCGGTGGCCCGGTAGAGGAGATCCGCCCCGGCGACCGCGTCCACTTCGAGCCCGACGAGGACCACTGGCACGGCGCGGCCCCCAACCGCTTGATGACCCACATCGCCATCCAGGAGGTGGACGACACGGGCAGCCCCGTGACCTGGGGCGAGCACGTAAGCGATGCGGAATACGGCGCCGCGCCAGGCGGCGGGTAGGAACCGCTCCTAGCCCTGCTGCTCGGTGGGCCGGATCAGGAGCTCGTTGATCGCCACGTGGCGGGGGCGAGTGACGATGTAACAGATGGCGTCGGCGATCTCCGTGGCCTCCAGGCGCTCGATGTTCCCGAAGCGCTGGCCTATCACCTCGCGGATCTCCGGCCGGTTGTGCGACGACAGCTCGGTCGCCACCGCGCCGGGCTCGACCAGCGCCACCCGCACGTGGCGCTGGGTGACCTCCTGGCGCAGCGACTCGCTGAACGCGCCCACACCGTGCTTGGTCAGGTTGTAGACGCCTGAGCCGGCCCGGGCCACGCGCCCGGCCACCGAGCTGATGTTGACCATGTCGGCCACCCCGCGTGGGCTGTCCTCGGCCGCGCTGAGCAGGTGAGGGAGGGCCGCGTGCGCGCAGTAGAGCAGGCCTGAGAGGTTGACGTTGACCATGTTCTGCCACTCCTCGATGGGCGCGCCCTCCACCGGGCCGAGCAGCATCACGCCGGCGTTGTTGACCACCGTGTCCAGCCGACCTAACTCAGAAACGGTGCGCTCCACCGCGTCGTGGGCTTGCTTCACGTGGCTGACGTCGGCCTCGATCACCAGCGCCGCGCCACCCTGCTCCTTGATCCGCTGGGCCAGCCCCTCCAGACGGTCTCGCCGGCGCGCGACCAGCGCCACCACGGACCCCAGCTCGGCCAGCGCCTGCGCCGTCGCCTCTCCGATCCCGCTTGACGCGCCAGTGACCAGCGCCACCGTCCCGTTTAGGTCATTGTTCTGATTCATGGCTCGCATTATCCGCGCTGCCCGCCTGCACGTGCACGGCCAGCCGTTGCGGGTTGAGCCGGTCGAGCTGCCCGAGGCGGGCGAAGGCGAGGTCCGGGTCGACATGGCGTTCGGCGGCGTCAACCCGATCGACCGCTACATGGCCGAGGGGAGCGTGGCTCCGCAGGCTCCGCTGTCGCGCACGCTGGGCTCGGAAGGAGCGGGGACGGTCGAAGATCGGCCGGTGCTGGTGCACGGCGGGGGATTGGGGGCGGTGCGCGACGGTGTGTGGGCGCAGGCCGCGGTGGTGCCGTGGGATTCCGTGCACGATCTGCCCGAAGGAGTCGAGTTGCGCCACGCGGCCGCCATGGGTGTCGCCGGGCTTACTGCATGGCAGGTGGTACACGAGCTGGGACAGGTGAGCGGGGAGGACCGGGTGCTCGTGCTCGGCGCGTCGGGCGGCGTGGGCTGCATCATCGTCTCGCTGTGTCATTCGCAGGGCGCCGTCGTATGGGCCCAGACCGGCTCTCAGGACAAGGCCGCGGCGATCCAGGAGGACGGCGCCGAGCGGGTGGTCGTGGCCGGGCCGGATGAGCTGGGCGAGGCGATCGCCGATCTGCAGCCCACGGTTGTGTTCGATCCGCTGGGCGACGGGTTCGTGCGGCCCTCGGTGGAGGCATTGCCAGTGCACGGCAAGCTCGTCAGCTTCGGCACCTCGGCCGGGGCCGAGGTGCGGTTCAACCTGCAGACGCTGTACCGCAAGCACGCGTCGATCCTGGGCTACGGCGGGATGGGGCTGACTCCAGAGGAGCGCCGGCGAGGCTTGCACAATGCGCTGAACGCGCTGCGGGACGGGCAGCTCCGGGTGCGGATCGACGAAGTGCTGCCGCTGGACCAAGTGAACGACGCGTTCCGGCGGCTGGTCGAGCGCCGGGTCCGGGGCAACCTGCTCTTGGACCTCTCCTAAGGCTGCCAGCGGAAGCCGATGGCCTCAGGTGCCGGCGGCAGCGGGCTGGAAGGCAGGCCGGGCGGCGGGTCGTCCACGTTGTAGCCGCTCGGCGCCAGGTCATTCGGCGTGTCGGGGTGAAACAACGAGGCCAGATACTGGGCCTGACCCCGGCCGGGCCCCAGCTCGAACTGCCCGCCGCCGTAGGCACCGATCACGCGCTCGGCGCAGTAGTCATAGGTGTCGCACAGCGCCTTGAGTCCGCCTACGCGTGACGGCTTGATGTTGACCATGCGCGGAGGGAAGGGCAGCGCCTCGATGTCGGCGATGCTGTGGATCGGTGCGTCCCAGGTGATGCGGTCGTGAGCGTCGGCCAGCACCGCCGCCGTCTCAGGCGTGACCACGTCGGGATCCTCGAGCCAGGCATCGGGGAACGCCTCGGCCACGCGGCGATACAGCACCGGATCCGGCGGCTGATCGACGACCGTGCCGCGGTACAGCGACTTGAAGTCCACCGAGTCCACGGAGCCGGTGGCCACCAGCTCATCAATCAGCTCCGGCGTCCACGAGCTGGTGGGGTCGAGCTTGAAGCGCAGGCTGGGATACCGAGCCAGCCGCCGGGTGATCGGGTCGAGGCTCGGCGGCTCGCCGAGCCGTAGCGAGACCACGAACGTGATGGGCACCGGCGCGCGTCCCAGCGCCTCGTGCAGCGAGCGTCCAGCTTGCCGGAGGGCAAGATCCAGCCCGGCGCTGTGGAAGGTCCAACGGCGATACAGACGCGACACCTCCCGCTGGGGCGGCTCGGGGAATAGGTCCAGCGTGTCGATCAGCTGGCAGAACTCACCCAGCGTGTAGGTGCCGAGGAGCTCGTGGACGGGACCGGCCTCCTGCAGCAGTGTGTGGTCGACGGCGTCGTAGACAACGTCCTCGCCCCTGCCCTCCTGGCCGGCGCCGGACAGGTGCACGACCGTGGTCAGGCGCTCAAACCCGCTGGACACCTGGGCCTTGAGACCCTCCAGCGTGTAGCTCTCGACCTCCAGCGGCAGACCGGACAGGAGCTCGTATGTGCTCACTGCTCTCGCGCCCCCGCACCCTCGAGCCGGGCCACCAGTTCCTCCAGCCGAAGCTCCTCCAGCCCCTGGCTGACCGCGTCCAGCTCGGCGGCGCAGAACTCCACCAGGTCACGCCCCTCCTTCACCAGGTCGAGGGTCTCACGCAGGCCGGCATCGCCTGAGTCCAGGCGCCGGATGATCTCCTCGATCCGCGCCACAGCGGTTTCGTAGGTTCGCTCGGTCACTCCTTGACCTCCGCCGGGACTCGACCATCGTGCAGGCGCATGGTCACCTCGCCGGCGTCTCGCACGTCCGCGGCGGAAGCGAGGGGCGAGCCGTCCCGGTCCTCGACTAGGGCGTAGCCGCGGGCCAGCGTGCGCTCAGGATCGTGCGCGGCCAGAGCCAGGGCCAAGCGTTCGAGGTCCGCCCGGCGCCTCACCTGATCCGACGAGGAGGCGCGAGCCGCCGTGCGGGACAGCACCAGCAGGTGAACTCCGGCGCGGGAGCGGCCCTGCTCACACATCCGCCGGGCGCTGGCCCGCAGCTCACGCAGCTTCTGGTGCAGCTGACGGCGGTGGCGGGCCACGTGTTCGGCCGGGGCGCGGGACAGGTGGCTGAGAGCCCGGGCGCGGTCCAGGATCGCCCGGCGGCCGTGCCCGGCCAGGCGCTGGGCCTGTCGGCGCAGCTCGGCCCGGGCGTCGCGACAGTCGATCGGCACCGCGGCCTCGGCGGCATGGGTGGGCGTTGAGCAGCACACGGCAGCCACGTCGTCGATCAGCGTCCGGTCGGTGTGGTGACCCACCGAGGAGATGACCGGCACCCGCAGCAAGGCCACGGTCCGGCACAGCGCCTCGTCACAGAACGCGAACAGGTCGGCCAGCGAGCCGCCGCCCCGGGCCACGATCACCACCTCGACTTCCTCCAGCGCGGCCAGCTCGCGCAGCGCGGCGGCGATCCGCGGAGCGGCGTGGCGATCCTGCACCGGGGCAAACGCCCACACCAGTCGCCCCGCCCAGCCCCGACGCCGCAACCCGGCGATGACGTCGTCCCGTGCCTTGCCTCGCTCTCCGGTCACCACCCCAATGGTCCGGGGAAGCAGTGGCCGGGCTAGGCGCTTCTGCGGCTCCATCAGGCCGTCGGCGGCCAGTCGCTTGCGCAAGCGCTCCAGCTGCATCAGCAGGTCGCCCTCGCCGGCCACCCGGAGTTCGGACACGGAGAAGCTGAATGCGGGCGACGACGTCGAGCTCCCCGGGTAGTAGTCACAGCCGCCGCCCACCACCAGGCGCAGGCCGTCGGTCAGCTCGACGCCCAGCCGGTCGAACTCGTTCTGCCACATCGAGCAGGGCAGAGCGCCCTGGGCATCACGCAGCTCGAAATAAACGCGCGCGCGGCCGCGACGAAAGCCCCACACCTCGCCATTCAGCTGCACCCGCGCGAACTCGCGCAGGCGATTGCGGAGCTGCAGCGCGTAGGTGCCGACCGGGTAGGGACCCGGGAGCTGGCTGGTGGCCAGCTCGGACTCGGCTATGCGGGATGGTTGCTCCATCTCGCATTCGAGGCTATCGCCGACCACGGCGCGTGTCTCACTCCGCGATCGACGTGGCAACCGGCCACCTGTTCGTGGGCACGGGCAACGCCTACACCGCGCCAGCCGCCAGCACCACCGACGCGGTGATGGAGCTCGACGCAGGCACGGGTGCGGTGTTGGCCAGCTGGCAGGCCACCGCCGGCGACGTGTTCAGCCCCAACAGCCTCACCGGGGCCGACGCCGACTTCGGCGCCTCGCCGAACCTGCTGGCCACGACCAGCGGCCGGACGCTGGTGGGCGAGGGGCAGAAGTCCGGCACCTACTGGGCGCTGGATCGCTCCACCCTGGCTCCGGTGTGGAGCCAGACGGTCGGCCCAGGGCGTGCCGTGGGCGGCGTGATCGGGTCGACTGCCTACGACGGCTCCCGGGTCTACGGGCCGGTGACTCCGGCCGGCGAGGTGTGGGGACTCAGCCGCGACGGGGCCGTGAGCTGGGCCTCGGCCGACGGCGGGCCGCTGCACTTCAGCCCCACCAGCGTGGCTAACGGCGTGGTGTACACACCTGATGACAGCGGCTTCCTGACGCTGCATGAGGCGGCCACGGGCGCCGTGCTGAACAAGGTTCCGCCCGGTGCCATGACCTACGGCGGGGTGTCGATCGCCGGCGGCTACGTGTTCGTGGCCGTCGGCACCCAGAGCTCGAGCGGTTACGTGGTGGCTTATCGCGCCGATCCTCCGGCCGCGGGCTGGGGATAGCAGGGCTGACGGGCTAGGAGGACTCGGAGGCAGCGGTCCGGCACGGCCGGGCCGCCAGCCACTCCACGGTCTGGGCCAGGCCCTGCTCGGTGGCGATCTGCGCCTCCCAGCCGAGCAGGCGCTGGGCCTTTTCCACCGCTGGCCAGCGGCGCTGCACGTCGACCTCGAAGCTCTCCAGGTGCTCGAACACGAGCTGGTCCGGGTCGTTGCCACAGACCCGCCAGATCAGCCGTGCGATGTCGGCCACCGACAGCTCCTGGGCGGCCGAGATGTTGAAGTCCTGGTTCTCGGCGCCGGGGTGGCCAAGCGCGGTCACGATCCCGTCGGCGATGTCGTCGATGTGGGTTAGCGTGCGGGTCTGCTCGCCTGAGCCGAAGATCTGAAGCGGTGTCTGGCCGGTCAGCGCCTTGGCGATCAGGTCGGGGACCGCGTGGGCGATTCCTGGCTCGTCCGGGACGGGGAGCTCGCCGGGCCCGTAGGCGTTGAACGGGCGGCAGATCGTGTAGCTGAGCCCATGCTCCTGGTGGGCGGCGCGGGTGTAGACCTCGCCCGACAGCTTCGAGAAGCCGTAGGCCGAGCGAGGCGGCGGGCACTCGAGCAGGTGCTCCTCAGTGGTGGGGAACTCGGTGGCCCGCTCGAACACCATCGAGGAAGACACGTACAGGAAGCGTTCAACTCCCTGGCCGATCGCTGCGCTGGCCGTGGCGCCGGTGAGCGCGTTGTTGGCCTCAGTCAGCGTGAACGGAAGCTTGTGGAAGTTGGCGATGCCCCCGACGATGGCCGCCAGGTGGATCACGTGGCTACACCCATCCAACGCGGCCCGCGCGACCTGGTGCTCACGTAGGTCTCCGGCGTGGATCTCAGCCGACTCGCGCATCCACGTGGGCGCCGGTCGCTGGTCTGAGACGCGGACCTCCCAGCGCGGGTCCGAGAGGAGGCGGCGTACCACCGCGTTCCCAATCGTGCCCGCTCCCCCGGTGACCAGGACGCGGCTCACGCCGTGGCGGCGGTGCCCAACATCGCCGCCGACTCGGCGGCGTACGCGAACACCTGGGCCGTCCCCAGCGCGTTCCACGGGTCGACCAGAAGGCAGTCCGCGGGGACGCTCGAGACGATCGTCCGGAGCGCCGCCTGACCCTCGAACTCTGAGTGGTTGGTGGCGATGATCACCACCTCGGCGTCCCGCACCGCGTCGGCCAGTGGCGTCGTGGGGGTGCGGGCGTGGGGATCGCACACGGCCACATCGGCAAGTTCGCGCTCGAGCATCCGGATCAGCTTGGGCGACAGCGAGTCGCGCTCGTCGTCGGTGTCACGCTTGAACGTCAGTCCGAGCACCGCGATCTTGCGCGAAGCCAGATCGCTGACCCGGCGTTTGATCCCCTCCACCAGGAACAGCGGCACCGCCTCGTTGACCCGGGAGACCGCCAGCAGCATCCCGGGTGCGTTGGAGCGCTCCTCGGAGAACACGAAGTCCTTGCGCAGGCAGGTGCCAGCCGTCAGGCCGGGCATCGCGATCCCGCCGCGAGGGTAATCGTGGTTGATGAGGTCGATGACCTCGAACACGTTGGCGCCGTACGCCTCGCAGTCCATCATCAGCAGGTTGGGCAGGGCGAACGTCGTGTAACGCAAGATGTTGGTCCAGATCTTGGCCAGCTCGGCCTGTACCGGGGTGGTCCGCACGATCGGCGCGCCGAACACGGAGAACGTGCTCGCGGTGCGGTCGGTGGACGCGTCGCCCACGCCGCCGATGATGCAGGGTAAGGTCGAGATCTCCTCCAGGAACCGCCCGGCCGCGATCCGCTCCGGTGCGTGAGCCACGAACACGTCCTCGCCCACCCGCAGCCCCCGGCGCTTCTCCAGGTAGCCGGCCACGAACTCAGTGGTCCCGGGGGCGATCGTGGAGCGCAGGATCACCGCATGTCCGGGACGCAGCAACGGCAGCAGGTCGTCCAGCGCGGCCCGGACTTGACGCAGGTCGGATTCCAGGTGCGAGAACGACGGCGTGCCGATCGTGATCACGATGTCCTCGCTCTGGGCGGCATCGGCGGCCCGATCCGACAGCGACAGCTGCCCGGTTTCTCTGACCCGGTCAAGCAGCTCCTGGGTCCCCGCCTCGCTGAATGGCATCCGGCCGCTCTGGATCGACTCCAGCACCTGTGGGTTGTGGTCCACTCCCAGCACGGGCAGCCCGCGGTCGGCGAAGCACAGAGCCAGCGGCAGGCCCACGCGCCCCAGACCGATGATCGATATCGAACGCCCAGAGCTCACGGCTCGACCAGGCTGGGCAGCGGCTCGAGGCCCTCTTCGGGCTCGGGTCCCCGGATCTCTCCGGCGAAGGCCAGCTTGTCCAACCGCACGATCTCCCGCTCGCCCTCCACGCGGGCCGGATGGTCTGCAGGCAGGTCCGCGATCAGCTTGCGGATGCGCTCGCGGAGTTGGAGTGCAAAGTGGGGAGTCGAGGCGCCCATCAGCTGCCTGACATCGTCGACGGTCACGTCGCGGCCTGGGCGCAAGCGGTCTGGATTCTCGGCTTCGCTCATTTCTGCGGTACGGCCTCCAGGAGGCTATCCATCTCGGCCTGCACCGAGACGGAAATCGCTTGGGGATCGCCGATCACCCAGCCATGGTTGTAGACCGCTGCCGTGGGTCCTTCCTGCGTGAAACCTGGGGTGGCGTAGTTGAGGAAGTAATTGAGCACTGCGGAGGGAAGCGAAGACGCGTCGTTGACCAGCAGCAGCGGCCCGAATTGGCCGCTGGCCGAGAGCGGGGCGGCCGCGGCCGCGTCGAGCGTCCGCTGGGCGTTCACCAGCACGTAGCCGTGGCCCGGGCTGCGCAGCGCCCAGCCGAAGCTCCCGGGGACGTGCGCGCAGGGCTGGCCGGGGGTGCACGGCGGATCGCGGTATGCGGCGAACGCCACAGAGTTGGCCGCCGGTCCCTCGGCGCCCACGCGCTTGACCGCGCCGAGGCGCTTGAGCTGCTTGACCACGGCCTGCGAGATCACGCTTGGCGGGCCCAGCACGTAGATGCGAGGGCTCTGGTGGGCCAGCAGGGCCTGGCGCGTCTCGGGTGGCACGCTCGAGCCGGACACGAACAAGATCGGGTCACCGCTCTCGGCGGCGAACCCGGCCGCCGGCATAGCGTAGGCGGGGCTATCGGCCGAGGCGACGATCACGTCGGAGCTTGTCTTACCAGCCGCGGCGCTGGCGAAGCGGTCGATCGCGGCGGCCAGCGCGAACGGGTTATCACCGGGGATCTTCACCGCGCGCAGCCCGCCGGGCTGCGCCACGTTGCCGACCATGATCACCTGGGCGCCCGCGGTGGAGGCCGAGCCCCGGGGAGCCAGAACATTCAGGGCGTCGGCGGTGGCCGAGGGGAGCGAGGAGCTTCCGGAGAGCAGGATCGGAGCCTTGACCGGCGAGGCCATCAGCACCGACGAGGCGAGCGTGGCCTGCCAGTCGTCGGTGGGGGCGATCGTGACTACCGGGGGGTGGGTCCCGCTGGCCTGCGAGGGATAAACGGCCAGCGCCACGCCGGCCGCGTCAGCCACTGGGTCCGACCCGGACACCCGGGTGGTGTTCTTGGTCGCGATGGCGGGAAAGCCGATCTGCTGGGCCGCGTGGGCGGTGCTGCCGCTGATCTTCACCGCCGGGCCCTTGAGCAGCTCGGTCTTGGACCCGCAGCCGGCCAGGACGAGGGCGGCCGCGGCCGAGAGCCAGAGTGAGGCGTGGCGGGTGGTGTGAAGGGGATGCATGGCGCCGCCCACGTTATCGAGCGGCTCTTGTGCGGGGCGTCAGCGACCGTTGTGGCACTCGGCTGAGCGGGGAGGCGTACCCGGCAGGAGAAACCAGCGTTATGACGAAGGCGCGTTGAATTGTCTATATTGCCGCGACGCCTAATCCGCCGGCCTCTGAGCTAGCGGAGCGGGGGACCCAGTTACTGGGGCTAATCCCACGGTGAATCCGCGGGAGGCGCAGCTCTTTCAGCGCCAGCCCGACAGCTAACCCCGCAGGCTCCAGAGAGAGATTGAGATGCGGGTAAACCACGTCATATCTTCCGGGATCGCTGCCGCGGCGTTGCTGTGCGCTCCGGCCGCAGCCCAGGCCGCTGGATCGGGCGGATCTGGCGCCGGCGGCGGCTCGACCCAGGCCTATTCGGCCCAGACCGGCGGCGCCGGGATGGGGGCCGGCCCAGTGCGCAGCACGTCGTCGCAGCCTGAGGTCCAGGGCTACCAAGCCAAGATCATCCACGGCGTGGCCTACGCCCCCTCCTACGCCCCAATCCAGGTCAAGCGCGCAATCTGGGCCGGCAACCAGATCCGGAAGAAGCCGTACTGCTACGCCGGTGGGCACGGCCAGTGGAATGACTCGTGCTACGACTGCTCGGGTACCGTGTCCTACGTGCTGCACGCGGCCGGACTGCTCAGCGAGTCGATGGACTCCAGCGGCTTTGAGAGCTGGGGCAGGAGCGGTCGGGGCCACTGGATCACCGTCTACACGAACCCGGGTCATGCGTTCATCCAGATCGCGGGGGTCCGGTTCGACACTTCGGCCGAGCAGGATCCCAACCCGCCTCCCGGCTCAGGGCCTCGCTGGCGCCCGCTGGTCACGGACTCCAGCGGCTTCGACTCGCGCCATCCCGGCGGGCTGTAAGCCGCGGTCGCGATGGCCGGGCGGGCAGCGCGCGAGCGGCCGTAGCGCGACTCACCCCCCCGCTGACCGCGGGTCTCGTCGCCCCACGGTCGCATAGCGACCGCTCCAGGACGCCCCCTGCTGGACGCTGGGGGGGTCCGTCTTGTAATGGCCACCTCCAATTCCTGCCCTGACTCGTTCGCGCCTGCGCCGTGGCCGCCCGACGCCCCCCCCGGCGCGGAAACTAGCCGGTCCTCGCAGCCCGCAACGGCTACGCTTGGGGCTGCTCGCCAATAACCCTGCAAGGAGGATGCGATGCCGGGCCTTTCCGGGCGCATGTCGACAATCGTCAAGTCCAAGATTTCAAAGCTGCTCGATCGGGCGGAGGACCCGGGAGAGACTCTCGAGTACAGCTACCAGAAGCAGATCGAGCTGCTTCAGAACGTTAAGAAGGGGATAGCCGACGTCGTCACGTCGAAGAAGCGTCTCCAGCTGCAAGAAGAGAACATCAAGCAGCAGGTGGTCAAGCTCGATACCCAGGCCCGCCAGGCGCTCGCCGCCGGGCAGGAGGATCTGGCCCGGACCGCGCTGGAGCGCAAGAACGTCGCCCAGACCGAGCTTCAGTCGCTGGATGGGCAGGTCGCACAGCTCGAACAGCAGCAGGAGCAGATGACGGCATCGGAGCAGAAGCTGCGGTCCAAGATCGAGCAGTTCCGCTCCAAGAAGGAGGTCATCAAGGCCCAGTACTCGGCGGCCGAGGCCCAGGTCCGGATCTCCGAGGCGGCGACCGGCGTAGGCGAGGAGATGGCCGACGTTGGATTGGCGATGCAGCGGGCGGTGGACAAGACCGAGAACATGAAGGCCCGCGCGGATGCGGTCGGCGAGCTGGAGGCCTCAGGAGCATTCGAGGATCTAACCGCCCTTGGCCCGGGCGAGGACGACATCGACCGGCAGCTCAAGCAGCTCTCCAGCACGACCGAGGTCGACGCCGAGCTTGAGAAGATGAAGGCAGAGCTGGGCAGCGGCAGTCCCGCCGCCGCCGGTGAGCTGGGGGCAGGCGGCGCGGCCGCGCCGGCCGAGAAGGTCCACGGCGAGGATGGCGTCAAGTCACCCCCGATCCCGCCAGCCGAACCGGCCCAGAAGGCCCCCGAGGGAGAAGCCCATTGATCGTCCGGATCTCCACGGAGGGCCAGTACGAGCTGGGCCCCGAGGACACGGACAAGCTGAACGAGCTCGACAACAAGGCCGTGTCTGCGTGCAACGCCGACACCGAGGAGCAGTTCCGGGCGGCGTTCTCGGAGCTCCTGGACTTCGTCCGCCAGCGCGGCCATCCGGTTCCGGAGGACGAGCTGGGCCCGTCCGATGTGATCCTCCCGCCGCCCGACACCTCAATCGAGGAAGCGCGGGCGGAGTTCACCGGTGAAGGCCTGATTCCGGGCTGAGTTCGACGGCGCATGGGCCCGGGGCGGGGCGAGCGGCGGGTCGCGATTGGCGGGTGGCGATTGGCGGGTGGCGATTGGGCGGGCTTCCGCTCCTAGCGCGGTCGATTTGGTCGCACGTGCGACTTATCTCAGCGCGGTGGGGTGCCGCGTTGACAACGCCCCGGACTATTTCGTGGTTGGAGTGCCGCCGCCGGCGCCCTGAGTCGGCGCGCTTTGGGCGGGCAGGCCGGTGCCCTGCTGTGTAGCCACGATGGGTCTGGCCGTGGCCGCAGCCGGCTTGGGCTTCGGGCTCGAGTGCTGCTTCCGTGCTTTGCGTGTCACCGCGATGCCCACGTTGGGTGGGGGAGTTGACAACGCGGAGGGTGGCGGGAGTGAAGCCGCGCTGCTCTGGCCGTTGGCGCCTCCGCCGAGCGCCAGCGCAACCACGACGATGACGACCACGCCGAGGGCCAGGGTGAGCAGGAACGGGCGGTAGGCCGACACGGCAGCCGCGAGGCGTCCCGGCGCGCCTGTCCGTCCTCTCTGACTCGGCGTCGCGGCGCGGGCCCCAGCAGCCGGATACACGACCATTCCGCGGCGGGCGGGAGCCGCGGCATCCGAGGTCAGGGTCTCCTCATACACCGGTGGGGGCTCTGGCGGTGGGGCTGGCTCGTCGACGGGGGCTGGGGGTGGCGTCGGCTCGGCGGGGGGCGGATCCGCCACCGCCCCAGCGCCCGGATCAGGTTGCGCCGGGGCTGGAGCGCGGCGAGAAGCGGGCGGCCCCGTCGCCAGCACGGCGGAGAAGGCGCGCGAGGCCCGCTCCTCCCGTACTGCCGCGGCGCAGCAGAAAAGGCAGCGAGCCAAGTGATTCTCCAGCTTGAATTGCCGGGAGGGCGGAAGCTCGCCGTTGGCCCGCTCCGCTAGCAGAGCCGGCGTGGTGTCGCATTCGCTCTGATGCTCGGCGGCCAGCATCCCTCTCCAGCCGGCCGGGGCAGCTCGTGGCGGCACGTGGGAGGCGGCAGCGCTCCGGGTCACCCGAAGCAGCTGGTCGTCGCCGCCCCAGGCATCCGCGGGGCTGATGGACCGCACGGCGTTGTCAGTCGCGGCGGCCGTGCGGTCCGACCCGCAGAGTTCGCGGCAGTAGAGCTCGATCGCGTGGGTGCGAAGCCGGTCAGGCCGTGCGCCCGTCGCGTCTGTTGACCGGGAGGGCGGCACGCGATCAGGATACCGGCGGTCGCCTACGCTTCCGGAGGCCCCCGACCAGGCCGCCGCTGCGACGTCGCACAGCGATGGGGGGAGGTTGGAGGGGCGCTGACGGGGGCTGGGACTGGGGCGGTGGCGGATGCTCGGGCGGCGGAGGCGGGGGTGGCGCGGCCTGAGGGGGCTTGCGCTCCGCGATCGGCTCTGGCTCCGCGACCGCCTCTGGCTCCGCGACCGGCTCGACCTCGGCGACGAGCTCCGCGACTGCCTCGGGCTCCGCGATGGGCTCTGGCTCCGCGACCGGCTCGGGCTCCGCGACCGGCTCTGGCTCCGCGACCGGGTCGGGCTCCGCGACCGGCTCGGGCTCCGCGACCGGCTCGACCTCGGCGACGGGCTCCGCGACCGCCTCGGGCTCCGGCCAGAACGCCTGCTCGGCGCGCTCCATCAGCGTGCGGGTTCCCTGGCAGACGGGGCAATCTCGCAGGTGATCGCGCAGCGCCCGATCGTCGCCGGGTAGCTCGTGGTTGGCCCGGGCAGCCAACAGCTCTGGCACGGCCGAGCACTCGGCCTGCTCGGCCTCGACCAGGATCCTGGCCGCGGCGGCGGCGCGCGTGGCGTCGAGCAGGGCCGCCTCCAGCTCCTCGTCGGTGTGCTCTCCTTGGGTGACTCGCCCCAGGAAGTCCACGAACGCGGCGCCGACGGCCTCGTCAACCAGCTGAGGCGCGCAGGCCACGTCGCAGTAAGCCTTCATCTGCCGGTCGTGGAGCTCGCGGAACGCTGAGATCGCCTTGGCGTCTGCGCCCCGGATCCGCTCGGCCAGCGAGGAGCTGTCGGCCGTCGAGCTCAGATCGGGATCCCCCAGAGCGGGAACCACCGCTCGAGCTCTGGTTCGACGGGGAGCTCGGCACCGATCTGCGCTTTGAGCACCAGCTCACGTTCGTTGTCGCGGACGCCTTCGCCCCCGCCGGGGGCGGACCCCCCGCTGTCCGCCGCCGGGACGAACGGATAGAACGATCCCCGCTTGTAGTTGTAGATCCAGTACACGTGCCGCCCGTCGCCGTCCTCGAAGGCAAACACCGCGCACAGGACCCGATCGCCGTAGCCGCCGCTCTCCAGCGAGCCGCTGACCGCGTTGACGCCCACCACCAGGTCGTCGAAGCTCTGTCCCCGCAGCACGAGCCAGCGGAAGCCGTAGCTGTCGTCGGAGTTCTCAACTTCTATGCCGCTGTCGGACGAGGTGGCGCGAACGACCTCCTCGGTCTCCTTGACGATCGATTGAAAGTCGGCGCTGCTCAGCGGCTGGAACACGATGGCCGCGCTACCACGGGAGGAGATTCCCAGCTGCGACTGCAGAGTCACGTACGCCGTGCTGATCGCAAACAGCCGATCAGGCGCCGGACTGGCCAGCTTGCGCCGGCCCATGACCACGTCGAGAAAGCCCATCGGGGCGGATGGTAGGCCTTCCGAGAGTGGCCCTAGTGGGCGGTGCCCTGAAGCTGAGCCTCGAAGCGCTGAAGCGCGGCGATGCGCGCCTCAAGCGGCGGGTGCGTCGAGAACAGGGTGGCGATGCTCTGCTTGGCCCTCGGCGGGACGATGTAGAACGCGGCCATCTCTCCGGACGCCGCCCTGAGATCCCGCTGGGGGATCTGGCCCATGGTGCCGCTGATCTTCATCAAGGCCGAGATCAGGGCGCTGGGCCGGCCCGTGATAATCGCCGAGCCGCGGTCGGCCGCGAACTCCCGGTAGCGCGAGAGCGCCTGCAAGAGCAGCCAGGAGATCACGTAGACCACCGAGGAGACCAGCACGACGACGATGAACGAGATGGCGCCGCCCCCGTTGTTGTCGTCGAACATGCCGCCGAACCAGAAGCCGATCTGGGTGATAAAAGCCGCGACCGAAGCGAAGAAGCTGGCGATCGTCATCACGACCACGTCACGGTTCTGCACATGGGTTAGCTCGTGAGCCAGCACGCCTTCCAGCTCGGCCGGGGAGAGCAGCGAGATGAGCCCCGTGGTGACGCACACCGTCGCGCTGCGCGGGGAGCGACCGACGGCGAAGGCATTGGGCATTGGGGTCTCGGCCAAGGCCACCCGCGGCTTGGGTAGATTGGCCTGCACGCAGAGCCGGTCGATGATGGCGTGGAGTTCCGGAGCCTGGGCCGGGCTGACCTCCCGAGCCCCCATAGAGAACAGCGCGATCTTGTCCGAGGTCAGGAACTGGACCAGGAACAGAGCGCCGGCGATGACCGCGATCAGGACCGCACCCACGCCGGCCGCAAACAGGACGCCGATGAGCACGGCATAGACCAGCCCAAGCAGGAACAGCGTGAGCATCATCCGGGCTTGGAGACCCGTATCGCGGCCGAATTTGGTGGGGCTTGCCATGGCAAGAATGTTGGCAGATGCGGTTAACGGTTCCCGAAGAGGCCTCGGGGGCTAAAGTTGGCGCTTCGGCTGCCGATTAACGCTCTCAGATGGGTGCCACTCGCGCATACGTGGCTGGCTTTGGCACTTCGGGCATGTTGCTCGCCGGCGCAGCCCTGATGTTCGTGCTGGCCAGTGCGGTGGTGGGGTTCCACGGATGGCCCCAGGTGTCCAGCACGCCGCCGACGGCCTCAGTGGTTCCGGTGAAGGCCCAGGTGCCGACCGGCTCACGGGCAGCCGGCGCGCTCCAGGCTGCCGTCACGGCGGTGACGCCGGCCGGCGTCACCGGCGCGGGCGCCGGCGCCGGTGGAGGGTCGACCGCGGCCAGAGGCAGGTCCGGCACTGGCACCGACACCACGGGGCATCGCCTCTCGCCTTCACCTTCAGGACCGAGCGCCACGGCCACCGCGGCCCCCGGGTCGGCGCTGGCCTGTCCGTCCGCCGGCTGCCCATCGGCCACGACCCAGCCGCAGGGCGCGGGTGGCCAGCTGGGTCAGATAGTCACCGGGGCGAGTAGCACAGCTGGCTCGACAGTCAGCGGCGCGGCATCGAACCTGGGCAGCCAGGTCAGCGGCACCAGCCCGGCTGCGGGCAGCGTCATCAACAAGGCCGGCGCCAGCGCCGGCGGAGCAGTCTCGGGCGCTGGCAAGTCCGTGGGCGGCCTGGCGTCCGGCCTCGGGCACTAGCCCCGGCCAGTCCGGCTTCAGCCGGGATCCAGGACCCGCTGCAGGAAGCGCAGGCTGACCGCCTGCAGCTCAGGATCGTGCTGGACCGAGCGGTGATGACCGCCCGGCACTGCGATCAGGCGGCTCCGCGAGGAGGTCATCCGCTCGGCGAGCTCACGCGAGTGCTGGACCGGCACCTGCTCATCGCCCTCCGCGTGCAACAGGAGAACCGGTACGTCTAGCAACTGGATCGCGGCGAACTCGTCGTGCTCAGACAGGATCCGCTCGAGCGCCGGGACGTCGACCGGGAAGCCGAACCGGCCGCTGGTCAGGCCGCGCCGCAGTCCCTCAGCGCTGGCCGGGCAGATTGCGATCACCGCCTGGGCGCCGGCCTCCCGAGCGGCCACAATGGCCAGATAGCCGCCCAGGCTCGAGCCGCGCACGGCCACCGGGAGCTCGGGCAGCTCGGAGCGCGTGCGCAGCAGTCCGGCCATGGACGCCACATCCTCCAATGCGCGCCCGTCCAGCGCACCGTTGCTCTCGCCATGCCCCCGCTGATCGAACGCCAGCGCGGCGAAGCGCGCGGCCAGAGCACCCCGGACGAAGTCGTAATGGTTTTCCTTGCACGACCCCGCCCCGTGCAGGACGACCACGCCTCCCCGTGGAGGCACGCCCGGGGGCGGGAGCCACACCGAGTAGGCCAGGCCAGCGGCCGAGGCGACCTCGGTGGGAAGGACGGGATCGATCGTCCGCATTCGGCGCCGCACCACCGCGATCATGCCAGCGCCGTGGCATGATCGCGCCGTGGCCGCCACCGCATCAGTTCTGTCCGGAGCGTTTCCCCAAGGCACGCGCGTAAACGAGCGCGGGCGTCTGGAAATCGCCGGCTGCGATGTGATCGAGCTGGCTCGGGAGTTCGGCACGCCGGCGTACTTGGTGGCCGAGGCTGACCTGCGAGCCAGGGCCCGGCGGTTCCGCGAGGCGCTCTCGGCTCGCCACGGGGACTCGGACGTGCTGTTTGCCTCCAAGGCGTTTCCGTGCACCGCCGTGTACCAGGTGCTGGCCGAGGAGGGGCTGGCCTGCGACGTGGCCTCGGGTGGCGAGCTCCATCTGGCGCTGCGGGCCGGATTCGCGCCCGCTCGGATCTACCTGCACGGAAACGCCAAGTCAGAAGCCGAGCTGGTCATGGCGGTGGAGGCGGGAATCGGTTGTGTGGTGCTCGACTCGCTGGACGACCTGGAACGGCTGGCCCAGGTAGCCGGCCGGCTGGGTCGCCGCCAGGCGGTGCTGATTCGGGTCACACCCGACGTCTCCGGGAAAACCCACCAAGCGATCTCGACCGGTCAGGCCGACTCGAAGTTCGGGTTTGCGCTGGAGCAGGCGCCGGGGGCGATCGAGCGTCTGCGCGACGAACCCCAGCTTGAGCTGCTGGGGCTGCACTGCCATATCGGGTCGCAGATTCTCGAGCTCGAG
>DASZGO010000113.1:0-6287 GCA_035938755.1 Solirubrobacteraceae bacterium
ATCAGGACTCGGGTAGGTGGGCTCGGCATTGATCATCAGCTGCCGCTTGAGCCCGCACCTGCTCACGCTCTATTTCGTTATCGGTTCGTCAAAAACATGTAAATACCGGGTTTCTACCGGTCACCAGCCGAACCCGTAGAAACTACGCACTTGGCTACGGCAATAGGCGTTGCGCCATAGCCACCAGGTCCGAGCGGCTCGACACGCCGAGCTTTGCCGCCAAGCGGCTCCGGTGCCACTCGACCGTCCGCACGCTCAAATAGATGTGCTCTGCGATCTCCCGGTTGGTCAAGCCCTGAGCGATCAGCCGGAGGATCTCCTGTTCTCGATCGGTAAGCGCCACGGCCAGCTTCGGCAGAGCGCTGGGCTCCGAGTCGCCGCGCAGATGGTCGAGCTCCTCACGCAGGCAGGAGGTCGCCGCCGCAAACCCCACCTCGTCGGCCAGTGCCTGAACGTAAGGAACATCGTCGGCGCGGTACGCCAGTGAGGACCGGGTCCGACCCACCGCCGCGATTCCAATCTGTATGCCTCCGGCCCGCATCGGGGCAACGATCGCGCTTCCGAGATCGAGCAATTTGAACAACTCGAACGCGGACTCGCGCCCGCGCGCGACCTCGTGCCAGTTGATATCTGTCACCAGCCGGGCCTGGCCTTGCGACAGGGCGTCCTCGGACACGCCACCCAACGGACGCCAAGCGAGATCTGAGCGTGTATTGAGCTCCTCGGTCATTCCCGCGTCCCGGTGCCCGAGGCCCACCGGATGCAGCGCGCGCCCGTCGGATGACAGCAGCGCCACCCCGCAATAGTCCGCGACTTCCTCGCACGCCATCGCCGCCACTGCGTCGGCCGTTTCGTCGGGCCTGAAAACCCCACGCCCCAGCAGGTCCGTGACTCTCAAGATCAGTGAGACTCGAGGATCCCGCTCCTCTGAACCCTGCTCCGGTTTCTCGCCCGCCTCCGCTGGCATGTCAGCCCGCCGATTGGCCTCCATATGGCGATTGTCGCCATCCTTACGCGGATTTTACATCCCCCAAATGAAGGAGCACACGGGCCGGTGACGGATAACCCCTGACGCGCGGCGATCACAAGCGGGTTATTGCTCTGGGGCAAGAGCAGGCCCGGCGCCAAGCCGCGGATGCGTCGGCGCAGCCCGCGCCGCGCCGTTTATTCGTCCGGTAGCCAGCGTAGCCTCCCGGGCAGTGGTGGAGTTCGAGTTCTCTGGTGTGGTCTATGCGCTCTCGGATGATCAGGCCACTTTGCTTGCGCACAAGCTGCGTAGCTGCGCCAAGGGCAAACTGCCTGACGAGGTGAAGCGCATCGGGAAGGAGAGCGGCAATCCGCACTGGGCGGACGGCGCACTGGCCGTCGCCGACTTTGCCGAGGAGATCTTGGTGGGCAACTGGCCGGGGCCGCTGCCGCTGGAGGGCAAGGCCGCGGAGGCGACGTTCTGGACGCTGCGGCTGATCGAGGAGTCCGCGACGAACCGGGACCTCGACGCTGCGGCACTTCGCGGGGCGTTGGCCGAACGCTTCGCGGCAGTCTCAAGGTAGCCGCGCCGTCGGTCACTCACAGCGCGCCTACCCGGGACGGCGGCGGCCTAGTAGAACCCTTCCCGCCGCTCGTACCGCTCCGCCCGGGCTTTCTCGTGCTCCTCGATGTCGAGGTCGGGCAAGCTGAGAGAACGGAGGATCTCGCCGTGGCGCGGCAGCTCCGAGCGCTCGATGTGGCGCTCGGGATTCCACAGCTCTGAGCGGATCAGCGCCTTGGCGCACTGCGTGTAGGCCTCCTCGACCGAGATCAGGATGCCGAGCCGGGGCACCTTGCCCTCGACCGCGCTGGGCGCCAGGAGCTCCGGGTCGTCGACGATCACTGCTTCGCCGTTCACCCGGAACGTGTCGCCCACGCCGGGAATCAAGAACAGCAGGGCGATTCGGGGGTCCGTGAGCAGGTTGGTCAGCGAGTCGGCCAGCCGGTTGCCCGGCCGTTCGGGCAGCAGCAGCGTGTGCTCGTCGAGGACCCGCACAAAGCCGGCGGGATCGCCCCGGGGCGAGACGTCGAGTCCACCGTCGGCGTTGGCCGTGGCCACACACACGAACGGCGAGCGCTCGATGAACTGCCGGGTCAGCTGGTTGATGTGGTCGCCCAGCTTGGCTTCCACGACCTCGGTCGGCCAGCCGACGATGGCTCGCAGCGCGGCTTCGTCTCGAATGGTTTTCAGCGTGTGGGGCGCCACAACCCGAGAGTACAGGCCGCTCAGCCCACCTCGGAGCCGTAGAGCTCCCACACCTCAGCCGGGCCCAGCGCACGCGGATAGATCCGGAGCTGAGCCACGTCGCCGATGAACGCATCCGTGGGCGTGTAGTCACGATCGCCCTGACCAACGGTCAGCGGGCCCGTCGCGGGCGGAACGCTGAACACGTGCTCCACGTCCTCGGGCACGCCATCCACATACAGCGCGATCGTCTGCGAGAGCGTGTCGTACACGCCGGTGAGCTGATACCAGCGTCCGGGGCGCACGGATAGACGGTCATCGGCGTAGTGAAGGTTGGCGCGCACACCGCACTCCAGAGAGGTGCAATCGCTTCCCGCTGGGACCATGAACGTCCAGTGCGTGGTGGGGGCGGGCACGGCCGATCGGTGGGCCGCGATCAGCCCGGGTACGGACTGCTGCCCGGGGTGTGCGGTCTCGATGCCGAGCGAGAATGCGGACCCGTCGGGCCCGGGCTCGGTTACGGCCGAGCCCGACTCGCCCGGCTGCTGCGACTTCAGCCATACCGACACGGTGAACGAGTGGGTGATGTCGATCGCCGGGCCGGCCGTTCTGGCCGCC
Organism: Solirubrobacteraceae bacterium; assembly: GCA_035938755.1. Lineage (GTDB taxonomy): Bacteria > Actinomycetota > Thermoleophilia > Solirubrobacterales > Solirubrobacteraceae > Palsa-465. The sequence goes on from DASZGO010000113.1 coordinate 2,831, forward strand.
TGCCCCGCCGCCGTGAAAGACAGGGCCCTGGATGACCTACCACTCAAGCGCGGCCCCGGAGCCCAGGCCGTACCCCCGGTCAGGGCCAACGTCTGGTGCCGGGGCCCCGAGTCGACTGCGGTCGATCCCTGGCCCTCGGCAAACGACCAGACCCCGCTGGCGCCGGGGATCGCCCTGGCCCGCTGCGGCCGTATTCCTGCGGCAGTCTGCGAGCCCACGATGAGGTCGTGGTTGAGCCCGTGCAGAAACTTGGTGGGCAGCGTCGACAGCTCCCGGTCGTAGGTCAGGATGCCCACCTCCTGCTCATAGTTGGCGAACTCGGTGACCACCGCCCCGGACAGCCCTCGGACCCGCATCTCCTGGGACAGCTCGGCGTACTGCGCGCGGAGGAAGGGGATGACCGTAGGCGGATCCCAGGCCAGAACCGGAGCACCCACGCTGGTCAGCGTGCCCGGCCAGCGATGCCCGGGCGGGGGAAAGGGCAGCACGCCGCCGAACTCCCCGATGACTGACGCGCGGGCGCCCCCGACCACGGCAAACGGCCCCGAGTACAGATGACTATCCCGGATGTCGCTGGCCGCCGACTCGACCGCCGCACAGCAGTCGGCGCTACCACTGTCGGTGTCCACCAGTGCAGCCGGGTCGAGCCGCCTGACCAGGCGGGTCACCCCATCTGGATCGAACTGGCCCCAGCCTTCGTTGAACGGGATCCAGACCGCGACCGAGGGGTGAGACCGCCGCTGGGTCACGATCCGGGTCAGCTCGCGTCGGAACTCGGCTTGGGCGGCCGGTGTGGGAGCCGCCCGCTGGGCCACCGGCAGACTGGGCATGTCCTGCCACACCAGGAGCCCCAGCCGGTCGGCCCAGTAGTACCACCGGTCGGGCTGCACCTTCTCGTGCTCGCGCAGCAGGTCGAACCCGAAGTGCTTGGCCGTCACGATGTCGAATCGCATCGCGGCATCGGTGGCCGGTGTGTACAGCCCGTCCGGCCAGTAGCCCTGGTCGAGGGCGCCGATCTGGAACGTGAACCGCCCGTTGAGCAGGATCCGGACTGCCCCCCCGACCCGGCCCAGGGTGATCGACCGCATCCCGAAGTAGCTGGTTGCCGTGTCCACCACCCGGCCACGCACCGTCAGCTCCAATCGTAATCCGTACAGGTATGGATCCCAGGGCGTCCAACGAACCGGGTGAGGGATCTGCAGGACAAGCGGCCGGCTTGTCGGACCTGTAGCGCCGGCTACCGGGTGCCCATGGCTCAGCACCGTGGCCACGAGCTGGGTGGGGGCGCCGCCCACCACCCTGGCCGAGATCTCGACGCTGTCCTGGTCCAGACGGGGCGTGACGGTGAGCGCGTCGACGTGTTGCCGGGCCACCGGTTCGAGCCACACTGTTTGCCAGATACCGCTCGAGGCGGTGTGAAAGTAGCCGTACGGGGCGCCCGGAACCTGCTTGCCCACCGGCTCCCCGGCTTGACCGACCGGGTCGGCGAAACCCACGAGCAGCTCGTTGGCGCCCGTACGGTGTAGGTACCTGGTGATGTCCAGTGAAAACGAGTCATAGTCACCCTGGTGGGCTCCGACGAGCCGGCCGTTGACATAGACCCGGGCCCGCCAGCTGACCGCGCCGAAATGCAGGATCACGTGGTCGTGGCTCCAGCCCGCCGGCACCACGAACTGGCGGAGGTACCACCCGCTCGCGTCCTCGCGCCCGATGCCCGAGAGCGGCGATTGCACGGGGTACGGAACCAGAATGGTCTGGGCCAGCGAGCGCCCCAACGGGATTGGCTCACCCGCGGTGCCTGCCCCGTACTGCCACTGGCCGTTCAGGCTCATCCACCGGGTCCGCTGGAGCGTCGGACGCGGATACTCGGGCAGCGGGGCACGAGTGTCGACCTGGCTCGTCCACGGCGTGGCCAAGGGCGAGGCGATCGGTCTGTACGGCGCCGTGGCCCGGGCTGCGGGAGCGCAGCAAACCAGCACCAAGCCCGCCGCGATCACCGGCCCCAGCGCCAGCCCGCGTCGCCCGACGCTCACCCCTGCTGGTCTCACGCGCCGCACCTTACGGATCCGGGGCGGTTGCCGTTCGTCACGAAACCGCCACGCCCCGCGTCGCCCCCGCAACGTTTCTGCCCATTTTCCGCAGAATCAGCCGGTTCCGGCCTGCCCCGCGCCTAGACTCGGCCAAAAGTCTTAGTTGTCCTGGAAAGGAGCGGCAATGAATATCAACCGAGTAGTGCTGACCGGCAATCTCACCCGAGATCCAGAGACCAGCGCGACCCCCGGCGGGCTGTCGATCTGCAAGCTGGGCATCGCGGTCAACACCCGCCGCAAGAACAGCGACGGAGGCTGGGAGGAGAAGCCAAACTACTTCCGCGTGACCGTGTTCGGCCGGCAGGCCGAGAGCTGTGGCCAGTACCTCAAGAAGGGTCGCCCGGTGGCGATCGACGGCCGCCTGGAGTGGAGCCAGTGGGAGCGCGACGGGCAGAAGCGCGAATCCGTCGATATCATCGCCGATACCGTTCAGTTCCTGGGCGGCCGCGACGAAGCCAGCAGCGGCAACGGGAACGGGTTCTCCAGCGGAGCACGTCCGACGGAGAGCGACGTTCCGATCGACACTGGCGACTTTGAGACGGCCCCAGCGGCGGCGACGGCCGGCGACGACGACATCCCGTTCTAGCGCCGGAGTCCAACCAGAATCCGAGTTAGGTGATCGAAGGTGGCAAAGCAACGTAGACGGCCGGTTCGCCGGCGTGACAGGAAGGGCATGGCGACTGGAGGTCGTCGCAAGCCCTGCCCGTACTGCCGTGAGAAGGTCGAGCAGGTCGACTACAAGGACATCGGGACCCTGCGCAAGTTCATCTCCGACCGCGGCAAGATCCGCTCTCGCCGGATCACCGGAGCCTGCCGTCGCCACCAGAGCCAGATCGCTCGTGCAGTCAAGCGTGCGCGGGAACTGGCGCTGTTGCCGTACGTGGCCGAGGGCTCGGGCGCTCCAGAGCGCGGCAGCCGCGGCCGAGACGGCCGAGACTGAGCGGCGGTCCGGTGCCTCAGGCGATCCTGCTCAAGGACGTTGAGCCGCTCGGCGAGCGGGGGACCGTGGTCGACGTATCGCCCGGGTACCTGCGTAACTACCTGATTCCCCGCAAACTGGCCGAACCGGCGACCGCCGGATCCATCCAGGCCGCGCGGCGGCGCCAGGAGGCGGCCGATAGGGCCAAGCAGGAAGCGGAGCATCGCGCCGAGGAGAACGCGGCCTTGCTCGGGCGGACCGTGCTGACCATCCCCCAGCAGGCCGGGCCTGACGGCCGTCTGTTTGGCTCGGTCACCCCGCAGGAGATCGTCGATGCCATCCGAGACGCCCGCGGCGTGCGGATCGACCGACGCAAGGTGCACCTCGAAGAGCCGATCCGAAACACCGGGACCTACATGGTGGTCGTGGAAGTCTCCGATGGCGTGAC
>DASZGO010000114.1:0-11550 GCA_035938755.1 Solirubrobacteraceae bacterium
GGCTCGAACATGTGGTCCTGGAGCACGAAGTTGCGCGCGTAGGACCAGTAGTTGGGGATCTCCCGCGCAGTGTGGTAGCCCAGGACGTCGTTGACGGTCCCGGCCTGACATCCAAACGGATCGAGTGCGTTCTGGCAGGTCAGGCGGGACTTGATGAAGCCGTCCATCTTCCCCCCGTCCAGGTCCTCGCTGAACACCGCGTTGTCGTGCGGGCCGCCGATGTTGACCACCGCGCGGTTGTGGTACGGCTTGACGCACCGGCTGGTGTCCGGATAGCCAGGGATGCAGGGCATCTTCCCGGGGTGTCCCGCCACCCCGGGAATGCCTGCAGCCCCGGGAAACGTGCCGAAATAGGAGTCAAACGACCGGTTCTCCTGCATGATGATCACCACGTGGCGGATCTTGTGGATGCCCTGCGGCGGCGCCGCGAGGGACGCGCTCGCCCCGGTCAGACCGGCGACAGCCAGTGCGATCAGCCCTACGGCTCGGCGCATCAGTGGTTCCTCAGAACCGGGATGAGGTTCGGCGGGAGCCGGTTGGGCGGGATCCGCGGCAGCAGCAGCGGCTTCCCCGGCTTCTGCTGGAAGTCGAAGTCGTTGACCAGGTTGCCGAGCTGTTTGGCGTTCTCCCGCACGTCGGGCCGCCCGTCCGGCCGGCCGTCGCCCGGCCCGATCCGCTGGCCACCCAGGAAGTCGTCCTCGATGAACTTGAGGTACGCGTCGAAGCTCAGCACGTGGTGGTCGATGTATCCGCGGCGGGCGTAGGGACTGATGACCAAGCCGGGCACGCGCAGCCCGTAGCCCTGTCCGTCCACCCGGGGTGGCTTGACGTGGTCGTAGAAGCCGCCCCAGTCATCCCAGGCCAGGAAGATCGCGGTCGAGCTCCAGTCCTTGCTGGACATGATCGCGTTGATCACCCGGGTCACGTGGTCCTGCCCCATGCTCACCCGGGCCGGGGCGTGCTCGGAATTGTCGCCGGACGGGATTACCCAGGAGACCGCGGGCAGGCGGCCGGTCCGGGCATCGCGGAACAACTGGCTGTTGGGGACGATGTTGCCCAGCTGCCGGTCCTGGTGGACGTCCACGAAGTCGGGGAGCGGGTTCCAGATCTCCGGGGTCTCGACGCTCTGGGGGACCGGGGTGCAGGTCATGGCCCCGTTCGCGCAGTCGGGCTCGGTGCCCTGGGTCAGGTAGTAGCGCCAGCTGACGTGGCGGCGATGCAGCAGATATGTGATGTCGGTCCAGCCGTAGTCCGGCGCCTGCGTGGCGTTGAACGGGTCATCGCTGTCCGAGATCTTGGTCAGGCCAAGGAGCGCCGCCCCATTGGCCGCCGAGGGCGGCTGGCCGTCGCCGTCGGGCAGTACCAGGTTTGCGGTTTTGCAACTCATCGGCCGCATCACATTCAGGCAGGTGGCCGACCAGGCGGACACCATGTACACGTGGGCGGGCAGGCTCCAGCCGAGGTTGGGTTCGAACATGTGGTCCTGGAGCACGTAGTTCTGCGCATACTTCCAGTAGTGGGGGATCTCGCGAGCGTCGTGGTAGCCCATGACGTCGAGGCACGGCGGACCTCCCAGCACGCTCGCCAGCTGCGAGTTCGTGGTGATCGGCACGTGGCAGCCCAGCCGGTCCGTATCGATGTGCCCTGACTCGACGGCGGCGATGAAGCCGTTCATCTTGCCGTGGCTGATGTCCAACGCCGCGTCGACCGCCATGTGCGGCCCGCCCGCGTTGATGTCCTTGGGGTTGTGGTACGGCTTCTGGCAGCGATGCTTCTGCGGGTCGGGCACGCACGGCAGGCGGCCCGGGTTTCCGGCCAACCCCGGGATCCCGTCAGCGCCGGGATAGGTGCCGAAGTAGGAGTCGAAGGACCGGTTCTCCTGCATGATGATCACCACGTGGCGGATCTTGTGGATCCCCGCCTCGCCAGCTGACGCGGCCGCGGATATCAGTAGCAGCAGAACGACTGCGACTCCGATGACCCGGCTGGCGCGGCTGATCATGCCCTCTCCTCGATTGTCCCCCGGGCCTCGACCCGACTAATTATACACCCTGATAACAAGCCGTAAGTCCCTGTATGTTTACGCGGTGGCGGCTATTCGTGTTCGGGGCATCACGAAGCGCTTCGAGACCACGGTGGCTCTCGACGCTGTCGATTTGGACGTCTCCGAGGGGGAGATTCGCGGCCTGCTCGGACCCAACGGGGCGGGCAAGACCACGCTGCTGCGGATCCTGTTCGGCTTGGTCTCCTCAGACGCCGGATCGGTGGCGCTGTTTGAGCACCCGGTGGCCAGCGCTGAGCGACCGCGACTTGACGGCGTGGCCGGCTTCGTCGAGAACCCGAGCTTCTACCCTTACCTGACGGGTCAGGCCAACCTGGAGCTCCTGGCCCGGCTGGATCGTGGCGGTGATGGCACGCGAGTGAACGAGGTGCTGGGGCGCGTGGGCCTGGGCGACCGCGGCGGTGACCGTGTGAATGGCTACTCATCGGGCATGAAGCAGCGGCTGGGGATCGCGGCGGCGCTGCTCCGGGCGCCGCGGCTGCTGCTGCTGGACGAGCCGACCGCCGGACTGGACCCTGCCGGGGTCCGGCAGGTGGGCGAGCTGGTCCGCGAGCTGTCGGACGGCGGCGCGGCGATCCTCCTGAGCAGCCATCAGATTGCCGAGGTCGAAGACGTGTGCGACACATTCACCTTCTTGCGGCGGGGCCACGTGGTGTGGGACGGGTCGGCGGCTGACCTGCGGGCCCAGGCCCCCGCCTCCTCGTATGCCGTGAGCACGAGCGACGACCGTCGGGCGTTCGAACTGGCTGCCCGGGCCGCGGGCATACAGGCCGAGCGCCGACCCGGCGGAGGCCTGAGCATCAGGGCGGACGCGGGCAGCCTGGATCCATACGTGCTGGCACTTGGACAGGCCGGGGTGGCCGTGCGGCGGCTGGAACTCGAGGTCAGCCCTCTGGAGTCGATGTTCTTCCAGCTGACGGGAGAACCCCAGTGAGCCGCGCCGGGATCCGCTCGGTGTACACGGTCGAGCGCCGCAAGCTGAGCTCGCAGCTGGCCATCCGGCTGCTCGCCCTGGTCTGCCTGTTGGGCCCGTTCGTATTCGCGGCGATACTCAAGGCGATCAGCGGGAGCCCGGCCGACACCCTGTACGGAGTTTGGGTGCGCTCCTCGGGCTTCGCTCTGACCCTGTTCATCCTGGCCTTCTCGGGTTCGTGGGGCCTGCCGCTGATTGCGGCCATCGTGGCCGGCGACATGTTCTCCTCCGAGGACCGACACGGCACCTGGAAGCTCGTGCTCACTCGCTCCTGCACCCGGGGAGAGCTGTTCGCAGGCAAGGTTCTGGCCGCGGCCACGTTCACCGTCGCCCTCGGCCTGCTGACCGCACTGGCCAGTGTGCTGGCCGGAGTGGTGTTCGTGGGGCCGCACGCCCTGGTCAGCCTAGGCGGGAGCTTGTTCTCGGCCGGGCATGTGCTGCTCCTGGTCGTGGTGAGCTGGCTGCTCTGTCTCCTCCCCACACTCGCCTTCGCCAGCCTGGCCATCCTCCTGTCGGTCGCCACACGCAACGGCATCGCGGGCGTCCTGGGGACCGCACTGGCCGCGTTGGCCATGCAGCTCCTGCTGCTGGTGGGATCAGGAATCTGGGCCCACATGCTGCTGGTCAACTCGGCGTTCACCACCTGGCGGGCGCTGTTCACCGACCACCCCTACTACGGCCCGCTGCTCATCGGAATCGCGGTCAGCCTGGTGTGGATCGCCGCCTGCACCACCGTCGCATGGCTCCTGCTTCGCCGGCGTGACTTCGCTGGAACCCCGGTGGTGCGCCGTCAGGGCTGGGTGGTGCCGGTCAGAGCGGCCGTGGCTATTTCCGCCGTCATCGCCCTGTTCGCGGTGGCCGGTAACTGGGGCCCGGTGGGCGTAACACCGGCCCGCGTCAAGACGAGCTTCATCCCCGCCTTCTCGAACCTGACGATCCTTCAGCAGCAGGAGCTGGGGCGCAACGTCCCGCCCGGAGCCAAGCTGAACTTCGCCTTGCCCTCCTGCAGCCGCCGCGGCAGCACGCCCAACGGCCCGGGTGATTGGGTGTGCACGATCAACGTGCTGATCCCCACGCCGGGATCGCTACCTCCGCAGCCCACTCCGGTCAGCTACGACATCAGTGTTCAGTCGGACGGCTGCTACAAGGCGCAGTCGCCCCCGGCGTTCATTGGCCAGCAGCTGATGCGTGACGCCGGCGGCGCTCAGGTGGTCAATCCGCTGTACACGATCTACGGTTGCTTCAACACGCTCTGAGCTGAGACGGCCCCCCGGCCGAGCGCCAGCGCCACGACAGCGGCCAGACCGGCGCTGATCGCCGCGAAGGTCCAGGCGTGCACGAAGGCTCCGTGAGGCGCGGCACGGTTGGCCGCGCCGATGATCGACACCGCGATTGCGATGCCCAGAACCCCGCCCAGCTGACGCGCGGCCGCGTTGACGGCTGAGCCGGTCCCGTAGCGGGCCGGCGGCAACGACATGACCGCCGCGCTGGTGAAGCTGGGGAACGCCAGGGCGATCCCCAATCCCGTCAGCCCGGCCCCAGGCAGCCATACCCCAACATAGTCAGGCGATGTCCCGGCCCGCAGCGCGTACCACACGCAGGCCAGGGCGTACACCACCGCCCCCGCGGCGGCCACCGGAACCACCCCGTATCGGTCGGCCAGGCGCCCGGCCGGCGTGGCCAGAATTGCTGTGATCAGCGGCCCTGGCGTCATCGCTAGCCCCGCGCCCAGCACGGAGTAGTGCCAAATCGAGGTCAGGAACAGGACGTCGATCAGGATCTTGGCAAAGAACGCCGCCGCGAACACGATGATCGCGCAGTTGGCCATGCGCACCAACGGCAGGCTGAACAGCGACAGCTCGACCACCGGCGAGGGATGGCGACGCGACCGGGCCACGAACCCCACCATCAGGAGCACGCCCAGACCCAGGCTGCCGGCCACCCGGATATCGCCCCAGCCCCACACGTCCTGCCGCGTCACGGCCAGCGTCAGCAGCGCCATCCCGGCCGCGAACAGCACAATGCCTACGGGGTCAGGGAGCCGGCCGGCCTCGGGGTCACGCTGCTCGCGGACGTGGCGCCAGGTCAGAAACAGGATGAGCAAGCACACCGGTAGGTTGACCACGAACACTGCCCGCCAGTCGAACGCGTTCACCAGCAGGCCGCCGAGCACCGGCCCCATGGCCGCGGCCAGAGCCGCCACGGCGCCGAGCACCGCGATGGCCCGGATCCGATCGCCTACGGGGTACTCGTCGAGCAGTAGTCCCAGCGAGGTAGGCACCAGGAGCGCCGCTCCCACCGCCTGGAGCACGCGCATGGCCACGAGCACGCCCGCCGTCGGCGCCACCGCGCACAGCAGCGACGCCACGGCGAAGGACACGACGCCGAACGCGAACACCCGCCGACGGCCCACCAGGTCGGCGATCCGCCCGGCCGGCACCAGCAGCGCCGCGAACACGATGTTGTAGCCGTTCAGGACCCAGGACAGCCAGGACCGCGAGACCTCCGGGAACGAGGCCTGGAGATTGGGGAACGCGATGTTCACGATCGTGGCGTCCAGAAACGCCACGAACGCGGCCAACGACGTGGCCAGCAGTACCCATCGACGCCGCGCCGCTGCCGTCACCGCAGCCTCTACCGCCTCCGCCGCCCAGGTCAGAGGCGGAGGGACGGAGTCCCCCCTGGTTTCCGCTGTCCTCACCCGCAGCGGACCCTAACAGTGATTTCAAACGGCGGCGTGCTTGGGCAGGCTGATCTGCGCCTCGAGGTCTTCCGGGCCGAACACGCCGCTGGGCACCAGCGAGGCGCCCTGCAGGTGCGAGGTCCTGAGAATCGGGTAGTGCAGCTCGCCGTACGGGCCGCCGGTCAGCCCGGTGCCGCCGTGCGTCGCCAGCACCGGCGCGAAGCCAATGTGCGAGTCGTTGACTTTGAGCAGCCCCGCGTTGTGCACCTCGTCGGCGAACCGCGCGATCACGTCCTCGTCGTCGGCCCACAACGAGTTGCGCAAGCCGTAGGGGTTGGCGTTGAGGAAGTTGATCACCCGGTCCAGAAGCCCGACGCCGTTGTGGTCGGGCACCACCACCGGGAGCATGGGGAAGAACGTCTCCTCCCGGACGCAGCTCAGCCGCCGGGCGCCCTCCAGGCCGTCTACCCGGATCACCGTCGGCTCCAGGAAGAATCCCATGGCCGAGGGTTCGCCCGAGACGTCGACGCGGTTGCCGCCGCATAGAACCGCCGCGCCCCCTTCCCGGGCCTCGGCCAGAAAGTCGAAATACTTATCGGCCTTGAGCACGGGTGAGAGCACGACATCGGGATCCTCGGGAAGGCCAGGGCGGATGCTCCGCGCCCGGTCGACTAGCCGCTCTAGCAGCTCGTCGGCGATCTCCGGATGGACCACGGCGTACTTGGGCACCATGCAGATCTGGCTAGAGCCGTAGAAGCACTCGCACATGGCGGCGGCGGCGGCGTCCAGATCGGCGTCGTCCCACACCACGATCCCGTCGTTACCCGAGAGCTCGAGCACAGCCTTCTTGCCAGCGCTCACGCAGTCGGCGCCGAACTTCATGCCGACCACGCTATCGCCGAAGAACATCACGTCGTTGACCAGCGGGCTGCCGATCCACTGCTTGAGGATCCGCCGCGTGTCGCCGCTGATGATGTTGAGCGTGCCGGGAGGCGCCCCATGGCGCTCCAGAATCGGAGCCACGATCTCGTGGTACAGGAACATGACGCTGAGCGGCGTCGAGCGGGGCGCCTTGACCACCAGCGTATTGCCGGCGGCCAACGCGTACATACCGAGCGCGGAGTTCGAACCCGCCGCGTTTTGGGGCGGGTTCAGGCAGACCACGCCGTCCGGCTTGCGTGACAAGACAACTCGGCGCTGCCCGCACTGGACTTCCGTGCGCATCTGATCGAAGCACCACTCGAGCGTCTCGGCGCTGGTGCAGTCGATGATGCCCCTGACCTCCCACTCGGCCAGGCGCCGGGGATGGCCCTCGTAGACCAGGATGTCCACAAGTTGATGGCCCCGCTCGCGCATCACGCTGGCGAACTCGTTCATGATCGACCGGCGGGTGGTCAGCGAGGTGGCGCCGTACTCGGCGCGGGCCCGGCCCGCGGCCTCCAGCGCCTCGGCGTTCTCGCGGTCCCCGCCCCAAGCGCAGCGTCCTACCACCTCCGGCGGCGCGCCTTCGTGCGGTCGTTGCCCCAGCTCGAGCTCACGCTTGACGGTGAACGCAGCGGCCGGATCGGCGATCAGCGCCGACGCCTTGACCGTGTAGTTCCAGCCCTCTCCATCGCGCTGCTCGCCCCCAATCAGTAGCCCGTACGACCTCATACCCTCATCTCCTCCGTTAGTGACTCGACATCCTGCATCTCGCCCGCGGTGAAGCGTCCGTACGCCGGTAGGTCCAGCAGGCCGTGGCCGCTGTAGCAGAACACGATGGCGGCTTTACGCCCGGTTTCTCGGCACTCGTTGGACACGTCGATGACCGCCCGGATCGCGTGCGCCGTCTCCGGAGCAGGCACGAACCCGGTGAGCCGAGCGAACAGGGACCCGGCCGCGAACACCTCGGTCTGCCCGTATGCCCGCGCGTCCATCAGGCCCTCGTGCCGGAGCAGGCCCACCAGCGGCGCGGCGCCGTGGTAGCGCAGCCCGCCGGAATGGATCGGCGGGGGGACGAACTCGTGGCCCAGCGTGTAGGTGAGCACCGACGGCCCGCTGCCCGTGGCGTCCGGGAAGTCGTAGCGGTACTCGCCCTTGGTCAGGGTGGCGCAGGCCTCCGGCTCCGCGGCCAGGATGGTTATGTCCCGGCCGTTCAGCTTGTCGGCCAACCAGGGGAAGGCGAAGCCACCCATGTTGGAGCCACAGCCCACCGACGCGATCAAGTAATCCGGCTCACGGTCCACCAGCTCGAGCTGCTCGCGAACCTCTAGGCCGATGACAGTCTGGTGCAGCAGCACGTGGTTGGCGAACGCACCCATGGAGAACCGCGCGTTGTCGTCACTTCGCACCACCTCGAGCGCCTCCGACACCGCCGTGGCCTCGCTGCCGGGGTGGTCGGGGTCCTCGGCGAGGAGCATGCGCCCGGCGTCGGTGGTCTCGCCCGGGCTGGGCAGCACGCGGGCACCGAACATCTCCATCATGTGCCGCCGGTAGGGCTTGCTGTGATACGAGGCCCGGATCATGTACACCAGAACCTCGATCCCCATCAGTGCGCCGGCCATGGACAGCGCCACGCCCCACTGTCCGGCGCCGGTGTCCGTGACCAGTCGCTGAATCCCGGCCTGCTTGGCGAAGTAGGCCTGGGCCAGGGCTGAATTCAGCTTGTGCGAACCGGAGGGGCTGGCACCCTCGAACTTGAAGTAGATCTCCGCCGGGGTGTCCAGCTCTCGCTCCAGCGCCCGGGCCCGGTACAGCGGCGTTGGCCGCCACATCCGGTAGGCCTGCAGAACCTCATCGGGAATCGAGATCCAGCGTTCGAGCGAGCGATCCTGGGCCACCAGTGAGGCGGGCAGCAGCCGAGACAGATACGCCTCGTCGACCGGCTCCCCTGTGACCGGATTCAGGAACTCAGACGGTGCGCACGGCAAGTCCGGAATGACGTTGTACCAGCGCGCGGGAACCTCGCCTACGGGGAGGTCCACCCGCTCCAACCGACTGTCATCCATGTAAACCCCGATCTGACGGTCGGCGCGCTCCCGCGCCGTGTGTTTCGCCCCTCGCCGCCACTTGCCTGGCTCTCAGCCGTGGCGCATGAATTGTTGCAGGGGCCCCAGTGATGGACAAGTGGTCGATCACATGTCCAGTGATCGGCAAACCGCTCAAGCCCCTTTAATAGTGAAGCCGAAGCCATACGGAATGCCCGTCTACTCGTGGCTCTGCCGGACCGAGCTGGACCGGGAGCGCATGGTCGCCACTGTGCGCTGGGTCGGACCGGCCCGCGCGACCATGTTCCTCATCCTGCTGGGGGTACTCGTCGGCTCGGCGCACCACACGGGTTGGCTACCGCTGATCCCGCTGTTCGTGTCGGCCGCCGTATCGATTCCGCTGTACCGGAACCTCGAGCGTCGGAAGCGCCCCGAGTTCTGGGCGGCCGGCGGTTGGCTCAGTACCCAGATCTCGTTAGGAGCCGGGATCGCGCTCACCGGCGGCCCCAAGAGTCCGGCCATGCCCTGGCTGGCCATCGCGGTCATCTCGTTGATCGCGCGGTTCTCCCGGGCCGGAATCACCGCCGGCCTCGCGTTCCTGTTCGCGGAGCTTCTGATCGTGACGTTCGGCATCGATCCGGCCGGCGTGTGGCAGAACCCCAGCGAGTTCCTGTTCCCCCTCGGCCTGCTGTTCTCGGTCGGCGTGTTCTCGGCGGCCCAGATGCGCTCCGACCTCGATCATCGCGACTATGACAAGACCACGGGGCTCGCCAACCAGGCCAAGTTCTCCGACGACTTGCGCCAGGCCATCCAGCGGCGCCTGCGGCGGGGAGGCACCGTGACGGTCCTGGCGATTGACCTCGATGGGTTCCGGCTGGCCAACGAAGGCCTCGGACCCCGGGGCGGCGACGCGCTGCTCCGCCAGGCCGGGAGCCGGATCGCCCGGGCAGCCCGCGGAGCCGATCTCGTTGCCCGCCGCTCGGGCGACGAGTTCTTAATCTTCCTGGCCGACCTGGAGGGCGAGCCGGGGGCGCCCGTGCAGCCACCGCGGCAGCGGGCCCAGGCGGTGGCCCGGGCGGTCCAGGCAGAGATCGGCGAGCGGTTCGTAGTCGGCCGCGACGAGGTGTACCTCGATGCCTGCGTGGGGATCAGCATGCTGGAGACCGGCGATCAGGACCCGGCGCCGGCGGCCGAGCAACTGCTGGCCGACGCACAGAGCGCCCTGTCCGCCGCGCAGTCCACGGGCCCGGGCACGCTGATGTTCTTCGACCACGACCACAGCGCGTCCCGCTCCCAGCTCAGCTTGATCTCCGGACTGCGCCGGGCCATCGAGCGCCAGGAATTCGTCATGCACTACCAGCCGTGCCTCGACCTGCACAACCGCCAGCTGATCGGCGTCGAGGCGCTGCTGCGCTGGGAGGACCCCGACCGTGGGCTCGTACCCCCGGGCGACTTCATCCCACTGGCCGAGGAGACCGGGTTGATCGAGACCATCGGCCTGTGGGCGTTTACCGACGTGTGCCGACAGGCCGCCGAGTGGCAGAGCCGGGGACACGTGTTCGACGTGGCGTTCAACCTCTCGCCCCGCCAGCTGCGGCAGCCGGACCTGCTGGAGCGCATGCTCAAGGCAGTCGCCACCACCGGCGTCGACCCCAACCACCTGGTGGTGGAGATCACCGAATCCACGGCGCTGGGCGACCCGGACCGGGCGATCGAGCTCATGTGCCTGTTCACCCGCAACGGCTTCCGCCTGGCCATCGACGACTTCGGCGTCGGCCTGTCCTCGCTCAGTCGCCTGCGGGACATGCCGGCCACGTTCCTGAAGATCGACCGGTCGTTCATCTCCGATCTGGAAACCTCCCCCACCGGCCTGGCGATGATCCGGACCATGGTCCAACTGGCCGAGAACCTGGGCATGCTGGCCCACGCCGAGGGCATCGAGACCGAGCTTCAGCTCCGGCTGCTGCGAGAGAGCGGGTGCGGGCAGGGCCAGGGATTCCTGTTCAGCCGCGCGATTCCGGCCGCCGAGGTGCTGGAGTACGACTTCATCTCCCGCCAGGCCCGGCTGGTGCCCACGCCCGGGCAGGGAACCTCATCCACCACGCTCGCCGGCGCGGCGGACGACTGATCACTCCAGGTACGTCACCACGTCCGTCGGCGGCAGCCGCTCGGGCGGCTCCTTTTCCTGCCGAGGCCATCCCAGGTGAATCAATGCGACGAAGCGCTCGTCCGGCGGGATGCCGAGGGCCTTGAGACCCTCCGGGGTCCTAAGCACGGCGGGTGTCCGCCAGTAGCCGGCTAGACCCCTTCCGTGAGCCGCCAAGAGCACTGCGTAGGTAGCACAGGCCGTGGCGCACAGATCCTCCTGATCCTGCACAGGGTCCTCCGAGCCCAGCCCGGTGACGACGACCAGCGTGGGCGCGCGATCCAGCTTGGCCGCCGCCTCGGGACCGGCCGCCTTCTTCAGCCGGGCCAGCGCCGACGGGCCCAGAACTCGGAACCGCCACGGGTTGGTCAGGTGATGATTAGGCGCCCAGCGCGCCAGCTCAAGCAACTCGTCCAGCAGTTGGCTCGGCACCGGCTCCGGGGCGAACGCCTTGTGAGTGCGCCGGCTCCGGATCGCGTCCTCGACGTCCATGCGGGCGAACGGTAACGGCCGGGCTGATAGTGGGATGATCCACACATGTCACCCATCCCCACTGACGATCAGGGCCGCAGCCCGTTTCGGGCCGCGGTCGAGAGCAAGGATTTCGGTCAGGTCGAAGCCGCGCTGGCCTCCGATGTGCGGTTTCGCAGCCCAGTCGTATTCAGTCCGTACGAAGGCCGTGACACCGTGGCAGCACTGCTCCGTGTCGTCGGGGATGTC
>DASZGO010000115.1:0-2683 GCA_035938755.1 Solirubrobacteraceae bacterium
TCTCAGCAGGACAGAGACAGGCTAGGCCCTACGGGCCTTGAAGCTCCAAAGCTTCTGCCCGACGAAGTTCAGCGGCGTGCCGGCGGCGATGGCGATGGCCTGGGCCAGAACCTTGCTCGTGCCCGCACCGCTGACCAGGGCAACCAGCACTCCGTAGGTGAACCCAAAGGCGATCAGCGAGACAGCGAAGAACCTGACCCCCTGATGCAGGGGGTCAGCCTCCTTGGCGCCCGCGGGCCCAAACGTCCAGTGGCGGTTCCACCAGAAGTTGTTGAGCACCGACACGATCCACGCGATCACCGCCGAGACCCGGTAGTCGATCACGGCCACGTGGACGCAGAACGCAAACACCACGAGGTTCACCACATAGCCGGTGGTGCCGACCGCGCCAAAGCGGATCAGCTGCAGCCAATTGTGCGGCTTGCGCACACCGTGGCGGACCCGCGTGTGGAGGCGGATCTGAACCGCCGGTCGTTCAGGTTCGGCCGCGCTCCGGGCCCGGGAAGGGGCGGGAACGCGCTCGACCGTGGCTGTCATGTCGTCGGACATTCGCGGGGAATCTACCGACCGGAGTATTAGATAAGCCTAAGGCCGTTCCTTTACTAACGCGTTGCTAATCCGCTGGCTTCCACTGCGCGCCGAAATGTTCGCGGACCATCGGCGCTACGTCTTCGAGCGTCCACTGCTCGCGGAAGTGGCGCGACGGCGGGCCCGTTCCACACCACAACAATGCCCCCAGCGAGTCCGAGCCGTGCAGCGACCCGTGGCTCCCGCCGCCCACGTGATCGGCTCCGCCCCAGTCCACGAACTCATAGCCGGGCGAGGCCGACAGCAGAATGTCGCCGGCGGTGGGGCAGCGCAGAGCCGACCAGATCCGGGCCAGGGCCGCCGGATAGTCACGGCTGACGACCCGCCCGTCCTGGACCACGAGACCCAGCGCGGCCAGCTCGCCCTCGACGTTCCAGCGTCGGCCCCGCTCGTCCTCCAGCTCCCCCTCCGGCGCGAAGCGCAGCTCGCCCCGGGCCGAGCGCACCGCGGCCTCGTTTCGGTCCGGGCTGCTGAGCCACATCACCAGGTCGACGCCCTCCACCGGCTCGACCGCAGCCAGGGCGCGCTCGAGCACGGCCTCCCTCCGGTCCTCGTCCAGCACATAGATCATCGCCGCGCGCTGGGCGGGGCTCAGCGCCACTTCGGCGCCGATCGTGCTGGCCGCCGTCTGCGCTGCCACGTCGAAGTCGCCGAACGCCCGGTCTAGGTGAATGCGTTCCTCGACCGCGGCCTGCGAGTGATCGGAACACATGATGACCGCGTGCTGATCAAGGAACGCGTCCGCGCCCCCGGCGGCATGCATCAGCCGCTCGATCTGGCGGTCGGCGGCGGCGATCGAGGTCACCTGGGCATGAGGACCGTTCTTGTGCGACCAGGCGTCATTGTCCGGCAGCGAAAACAGCAGGAAGTCGAACAGGTCGTGCTCGACCAGGTACGCGCCGACGCACCCCGTGTGCTGATCGCGGATCCCCGGCATCCCCAGCTGGCCCCGGCAACCGGTCTTGCGACTGGCGTACAGGTCGGCGTAGAACAGCTCCTGCGGGCCGTCGATGGTGCGCCGGAACAGCGTCGAGGTGACGATGCGGGCCAGCGCGCTCTCCTGCGCGACCTCGTGCGGGTGCCGTCCCCGGTAGATCAAGTACGTCGTGCCCGCGGTGCGGACTCCGGCGTCGTCCAGCGTCTCGTACACCGTCTCTACGTCGTGGGACAGGTGCTCGGCGTTCATGCGGTACACGGTGTCGGTGAGCGAGCGCAGCACTCCGAACTGACGGCTGGCCGAGAAGCTCGATCCGTACTCGACGTAGCGGCCTTCGTCCCGGCTGTACCAATTCATGCTGGGAATGTGGTGCGCGTCGGGCCCCACCCCGGTGGTGATACTGGCCGCGCACACCGGCGTCACCGAGGGGAACGCGGCCACGCAGTCGTCCACGTAGACGCCTTCCTGGCGAATCCGCTTCAGCGCTGGAGCTCGTCCTGACTCCAGCGCCCGGTCGAGCATCGACGGCTTGAGGGCATCGATGACGACCAGGACGAGCTTCTTGGGGTCAGCGACGCCCACTAGAGCCACTAGCGCAGAATTCTCAGTCCCGCGTACTTCTGGCCCTCGCGGCGGCGGCCGGCCCACAGCAGCCAGGCCATGGCCAGCACCGCCAGCGGTCCCACCGGTGGAGCCACGGTCGCCAGCACGGCGATCACGAGCGCCGCAACTTCGGCGTACAGGATGGTTGCGCTGGCCGCCTGCTCGTCGAGCCGGGCCCGGACGCGGCCCAGCAGCGGGCGCGTGGCGGCAGCTCCCAACCCGGCGCAGAGCACGCCCGCGATCCAGCCCGGCCAGGCCGCGTGGTGATGCTGGGCCAGCGCTCCGGCGAAGAACAGCGCGGCCAGGACAAAGCCCACCATCAACAGGATCGAGGGGAACGGACCGCTGTTGGCCGCGTCCGGGCCCAGCTGCCGCTCGAACACCGACACGGCGATCGCGCCGATCACCATAACAAGGAGAAACGGCGTGCCTTGCAGGAACGAGTAGTCGGTGTGCTGAAAGTGGATCTGCACACCGCCACTGGCCAGAGCGGACACCGCCAGTGCCGGGATGAACGGGCGGATTCCTATGGCGAGCGCAATGCCCAACCCCTGG
>DASZGO010000116.1:0-26988 GCA_035938755.1 Solirubrobacteraceae bacterium
TGAACGCCGCTCGGACGGGCGACACGATCGTGCTGACCGAGCTGTGCACGGGCCAGAATTTCGATTACACCGGTAACCAGTCCTTCACGCTCGCGGGGCAGGCGGGCTCGACTGCCGGATTCAACGGTGGGCCGGCGGCCGTCCCTTTCGTTTAACAGCGCGTCTTTGCCCACGAGCATCACCCTGCGAAACCTGCTCTTCGAGAATGGCTCCCAGCCTTCGACGGGTGGGGCCGTCGCGTTCCATGGCGAGTACTCCGTCACGCTGGACCACGACACGTTCACCAACAACCAAACGTCGCCGGGACCTGGTGGACGGAGTCGTCGTCTCGACATCCACCGCCAGAGCGTCACCCGGACCGTGAAGTACCGGGTGGCGTATCCCTCCAACCACTTCAAGGTAGGAAACATCAAGTTTCGCCACCTCCAGCCGACGCTGTGCGGGACCGTCACGTTCTCGGTCACCGTGCCCGGTCCGGGCGAGCTCAATGTCCTGGAGACGGCGTGGAAGGACAACTTCGCCGGCCCGGCTCGGCTGCTGAATCCGGCTGAAGGCCGGTTTGTGTTCGCCCGCCAGCGGGTGAATGCCAGGACGGCGGGCCGCCTGTTTGTGCGCGTCCAACCGAACGCCCGCGGTCGGCGGTTGCTGGCGCACCACCGGTATCCGGTGGTCATTCGCCTGTGGGTGTCGTACACACCCACGCGTGGACGCCAGCGTGATCTCGGTGTCTACGGGCTGCACCTCACGCCGCGGCGCGGGGAATCCGGGTCGGCCTGCGACATCAACGTAGTCAGGCTCAACTAGGCGCCTCCGGAAACCTTGGCGACGTCCATCGGCGCCGCTATCGTGCCGCGCGTTGGGTCGCTCGGATGCATGAGGAGGGCACGCGTTGAGTAAGAAGAATCTCGTCCTGGCCGCGATGGTGTTCGCCGTCGCGATGACGTTCATCGATCAGACGATCGTGGCCATCGGGATCCCCAACATCGAGAAAGAGCTGGGGATCACGGCCAACCAGTCGCAGTGGGTGATCAACGCCTACCTGCTCGCCCTGTCCGCCCTGTTCGCGTTCGGAGGCAAGCTCGCCGACGTTGTGGGGCGGCGGCGGATGTGCGTGATCGGGGTGATTGGGTTCGCGGTCGCCTCGCTGTGCTGCGGGCTTACGCCCAAGGGGGATGCCGCCGCAGCGTGGATCATCGCCTTCCGGGCGATCCAGGGCGTCTTCGCCGCGCTCATGTTCCCGGCTGCCGTGGGCATCATCGTGGCCGTTTTCCCCAAGCAGGAGCGCGGTAAGGCGATGGCCGCGTTCTTTGGGATCACCGGCGGCCTGACGTCGGTGGGCCCGATCGCCGGCGGCTTCCTGGTTCAGTGGACCTGGCGCTCGATCTTCTGGATCAACATCCCGGTGGCGATCATCGCGCTGATCCTGATCCGGATGTCGAAACCGGACAACACCCGCTACCCGTCAGGGATCGACGTGCGCGGCGCCGGGCTGGTGACCGCAGCCATGGCGCTGCTGGTGCTGGGGCTCCAGCAATCCAGCCAGTGGGGTTGGAACAGCGCCGGGACCGTCGGCTGCATCGTGGCCGGGTTGATCGTAGGCCTGGCGTTCCTGGCCTGGGAGCTGCGAATCGAGGAGCCGCTGCTGAACCTGCGGATCTTTGCCGACCGCGGATTCGGAGCCGAGAACGCGGTGCTGGCGCTGATGTCCGTGGTGTTCGTCCCGTTCTTCTTCTTTGCCAGCGTGTATTCCCAGGCCGCCCTGGGCAAGAGCGCCTCCCAAGCCGGGCTGTACATCCTGTACTTCTTCATCGGCTTCGTGATCCTGGCCCAGATCGGCGGCCGGATCCTCGACCGGTCGGGGCCGTGGGTCCCAGTGGTCGGCGGGCCGATAATCAGCGCCGTCGGTTTCTACCTGCTGGCGGGCAAGCTCACCGACCTAAACCTCGGCGCCCAATCGTTCTACATCGCGGTGGCGGGAGGCGGAATCGGCCTGATGTTGGGCGCGGCCAGCACCGATGCCGTCAACCGGGCGCCGAGAAGCGGCTACAGCGAGGTCACCGGGATTACCCAGACCTCCCGGAACTTCGGGGCGACCCTAGGCCTGGCCATCCTGGGGGCAATCCTGCTCAGCCGGGAGAAGATCAACGTGGCCAGCGGCCTAGTCAAGGCTGGGGTTCCGGCTCCCGCGGCCCACCAGGCGGCGGCGAGCATTGGCACGCGGGCCGGAGCTGCGCATTCAGCCGCCGGGCAGTCAAAGCAGGTGACCCACGCAGTCCAGCTGGCCTTTGCCCACTCCACCCAGACCATCTTCTACATCATGGCCGGGGTCATGGCGGCCACGTTCCTGGTTGCTCTGATCTGGCTTCCCCGCACGCCGGCGACCCAGGCCGGGGAGGAGGCAGTGCCCCTCGATCGGGGAGACATCGAACCGGCCGTGGCGGTCAAGTGAGGCCTGCGCCGCCGGGCCCGATGGTAGCTTGACGGCGTGTCTAGGGTTACGTCTGTGGGCGTTGGGGCATGTCTGGCACCTGGGCACTGGGGGCTAGCAGGCAAGCATGGCTAGCGTCCTCTACCGCCTGGGAGGCTGGACTTTCGACCACCGGAAGCTCGTGGTCGCGATTTGGGTGGCGGTGCTGGTGGCTCTGGGCGCGCTGGCCGGGGCGGGTGGCGGCCACGTCAGCGACTCGTTCACGGTTCCCGGCACCGAGAGCCAGCGCGCGCTCGATCTGCTCAAGAAGGAATTTCCCGGGACGGGCGGTGCGACCGCCCGGATCGTGTTCGCGGCGCCGCCCGGCCACACGCTGAATCAACCACGGTACCGGGGCTTGGTGCAGCCGACGCTCAACCTGGCCCGGCGGGTGCCCCAGACGGTGCCCGGGGTCGCCGGTCAGTTGCGCGAGAGCGCCCAGTTCTCCAAGGACGGCCGCATCGCGTTCGCCGATCTGAGCTTTTCCGTCCCGCTGGACAAACTGACCAGCCAGACCAAATCCGCCCTGGGCAAGGTCGCGGATCCGGCGCGCAAGGCGGGACTCGAGGTCGAGTTCTCCGGGGTACAGCCTGGTCCTAGCGGTAGCGGGGAGGGCGCGGGCGACGTGATTGGGATCGTCGTGGCGTTCATCGTGCTGATGATCGTGTTCGGCCGCGCGTTGCCGGCCCTGCTGCCCCTGATTACCGCGATCGTGGGAGTGACTGCGGGCTTGCTCGTGATCACGGCCGCGTCGGGCGTCATCGACGTCTCCTCCACCACCCCCACGCTGGCGGTGATGCTCGGGCTTGCCGTCGGGATCGATTACGCACTGTTCATCCTCACGCGCCACCGTCAGCACCTGGCCGACGGTCTCGAACCGCGTGAAGCCGCGGCCCGCGCCGTGGCCACCGCCGGCGGGTCGGTCACGTTCGCCGGTTCCACGGTCATCATCGCCCTGCTGGGCCTGTCCGTCGTGGGAATCCCCTTCCTGACCGTGATGGGCGTCGGCTCCGCCATAACCATCCTGATCGCTGTACTCATTGCCCTGACCCTGGCCCCCGCCTTGCTTGGGTTGTCGGGGGCGCGGCTCCGCCGCGGCAAGAACATCGATCCCCACAAGGCGATGGGGCGCCGGTGGGCGCGGTTTGTCGTCCGGCACCGCGTGTGGGCCGGTCTGAGCGTGATCGTGGTGACATTGGCCGTTGGGATTCCGGCGCTTCACATCCGCCTGGGACTGCCGGACGACGGGACCAAGCCCACCAACACCACTCAGCGCAAGGCCTACGACCTGCTGACCCAGGGCTTCGGTCCCGGCTACAACGGGCCGCTCGAGGTCGTGCTGAGCGGAGATCTGAAGAACGGAACCGCGCAGCAGTTCCTGAGCCAAGTCGACGCGACCGCCAAGCGGCTGCCCTCCGTGGCGCAGATCTCGCCGCCGGTCGTCAGTCCTAACGGACAGGTGGCGATCGTTGAGGTGACGCCGACCTCCAGCCCCCAGGATCCCGCCACCAAGAACCTGGTCAAGCTGATCCGCCAGCAGGCGGCGCAGTTCAGCAAGTTCGGCCTGTCGATCCTGGTCACCGGGACCACGGCGATCAACATCGACACGGCCGACAAGCTGGCGGCTGCGCTGCCGCTGTTCCTGCCGCTGGTCGTCGGGCTGTCCCTGGTCTTGCTGTTGCTGGTGTTCCGCTCCGTGCTGGTGCCGGTGAAGGCCGCCGTCGGCTTCCTGCTCACGATCATCGCGGCCTTCGGTTTCGTGGTGTGGATCTTCCAGGACGGCAATCTCAACAGCGTGCTGGGGGTGCCGGCCAAGGCTCCCATCACCAGCTTCCTGCCGATCATCATGATCGCGATCCTGTTCGGGCTGGCCATGGACTACGAGGTGTTCCTCGTCTCGCGGATGCGCGAGAGCTATCTGCGCACCAAGGACGCCACGGGGTCGGTGATTGACGGTTTTTCGGCCAGCGGACGGGTAGTCACCGCCGCCGCGATCATCATGTTCTCGGTATTCGCCAGCTTCGGGACCAGTGAGGACCTGGTCATCAAATCGTTCGGCGTGGCGCTGGCGTTCGGGGTCCTGGTCGATGCATTTCTGGTTCGCATGACGCTCGTGCCCGCGGTGTTGGCCCTCGTCGGCCGGCGGGCGTGGCGACTGCCCGGCTGGCTCGATCGCCACGTTCCCGACCTCGACGTCGAGGGCGAGCAGCTGATGGAGCAGTTGGAACGTGAGCAGCCAGCGGAGCGCCCTCCGGCCGAAGAGGCAGTGACCTGAGCACCGGGCTCGACGGGCAGCTCGCACACCGCAGACAAGGATCGGGCCCGCCGCTGCTCGTGATCAACGGTCTGGCCGGCACCAGCGAGGATTGGGATCCCAGGTTCCTGGCCGGCCTGGCCGCGCGCAGCACCCTGCTGCTGATCGACAACCGGGGAATGGGAGCCTCGCCTGACCCGGGCGGACCATTTTTCATCTCGGATCTGGCTGAGGACTGCGCCCGCATGATGGCCAGCGAGCTGGCCGGGCAGCCCGCGGCCGTCCTGGGCTGGTCGATGGGTGGGTTCATCGCGCAGGACCTGGCCCTGGAGCATCCCGAGCTGGTGAGGAAGCTGGTGCTTCTGTCGACCGATCCGGGCGGGCCGGGGGCGGAGCTCGGAGCCCCGGGGGTGTTGGAGCAGCTAGTGGACCTGTCCCCGCCCCCGGATGAGCAGGCGCGCCGGGTGCTATCGCTGCTGTTCGACGAGGCCACCGCGGTGGCTCTCTACTCCCAGGTGGGACAGATCGTGGCCGCCGCCCGGGCCCAGCTGAACCAGGACGTGCTGGAGCGTCAGCGCAGCGCCCTGGACGCGTGGCAGCGCGCGGGAGTGGCCGATCGCCTGGGGGAGATCTCGGTACCCGTGCTCGTCGCCGCCGGCACCGCGGACCGCGTGGTTCCCCCGGGCAATTCGCTGGCGCTGGCCCAGCACATCTCCGACGCCTGGCTGCTGCGGTTCCGCGGCGGCGGTCACGCGTTCATGGCCCAGCACCCCGCGGTGCTGTCGACCGTGATCAACGAGTTTCTGGCGCTCTGAGCAGGGTGACCTGGGCTTTGCCCCGCGGCTCGGTGATCAGCGTGCGGCGCCGGGAACGCTCCCCCCGGGCCGTCTTCGGCGCAAATGTGAACTGCCGCAGGACCGTGCGCATGACCAGCCGGGCCTCGGTCAGGGCAAAGCCGGCGCCGATGCAGCGGTGCACTCCGCCGCCGAACGGGATCCACGTGTAGGTCCCGGGCCGGTCCTCCAGGAACCGCTCGGGGCGGAACGCGCGCGGCTCCTCGTACACATCGGCTCGGAAATGCATCCGCTCGATGTCGGCGGCAATCACCGTGCCCTGCGGCACCAGGGTCCCGTTCAGATCGAAGTCGCCGGCCACGTACCTCACGGTGACCGGAACCGGCGGGCGCACCCGCAGGGTCTCCTGAACCGCGGCCGTGAGGTAGCGGCCGGTCCCCTCGCGGGCGTCCGCCACGCAGCGCGCCAGGAGCTCGGGATGGCGGGTCAGCCGCTCGGCCATCCAGGCCAGGGTGTTGGCTGTGGTGGCCCAGCCGGCCACGATCAGGACCCGTAGCGAGGCGACGATCTCCTCATCGGACAGCATGTCCTCAGAGTCGGTGGGGGCCAGGAACCGGCTGAGGCAGTCCCGGTAGGGGTTCTGGCCCGACGCGCGCCGCGCCGCGATCTCCTCCTGGGCGATCGCGTCGATCTCGGCGTGGATCGACTTGATCCGCGGGTAGGGCGCCCACCAGCCCCGCATGAGGATCGCAGCGGCGAACCGGCCGGCCAGCTCCAGCGAGTTCAGCGTCTGATCCAGACGATCGAGTGCCGCTTCCAGGCGCCGGGCGCGCGCCGGTTCCGTAACTCCGCACACCGCGGCCACGATCACATTGCGCGCTAGGGCGTGAGTCAGCTCGGCAAACGCCACCGGCGTCCCGGTTGGCCACTCGCTGATGGTCCGCTCGGTGGTCGAGACCATGATCTCCTCATACCCCTTGAGCGCCTCCCCATGGAACGCACCGGTCAAGCGACGGCGGAAGCGCGTGTGATCTTCGCCATCCAGGGCGCTGATCGCATCGTGGCCGAACATGGCCTCGTGGGGCGCGAACCGGCGCAGCCCTTCGCCGAACAGCAGCTTCCCTTCCCGCTCGGTGAAGATGGCGCGGCAGTCCTCCGGCGAGCACGTCAGCAGCACCTTGGGGGCCAGCGGTGCCGTGATCACGTAGCGCTCGGGCGCCGAGGCGGTCCAGCGGAGAAAGCTCTGAGGTGCGAGCCAGCGATCAAAGCCACGTAGCGCGCCCGGAGCGCGGGCCACCGAGTCGAGGCCGAGGGGAGGGGCGGCAGTGGTCATCGGAGACTCATACGTACTGCTTGATACATTAGGACTGAATCGTACATGAGAGTTAGGTAAGCGACATCATGGGCAGCCTGGCCGAGCTTCCTGCGCCTCGGGGCCTGCCCCGGGGCCGGGGCAGCCTTCCCCCGTCGGAGGTCGCCCGCGCACAGCGGGACCGCATGCTCAGGGCAATGACCGCAGCCGTGGCCGAGCTGGGCTACGGCAACGTCCGGATCACCGACGTGGTGGACAAGGCTCGCGTGTCACGGCAATCGTTTTACGCCCAGTTCGCCGACAAGGAGGACTGCTTCCTGGCTGCCCACGAGCGGGGAATCCGCCTGGTCCTGGATCGCGTGCAGGACTCTGCCGCTGGCCAGACGGCCTCGCGCCCGGACGAGCAGCTGCGGGCAGGACTCGCAACCTACCTGGAGATGACCGCGGAGGAGCCGGAGTTCGCGCACTGCATGCTGATCGAGCTTCAGGCCATCGGGCCGCGGGGGCTGGAAGCCCGGCTGGCGGGTCACCGGCGGATCGCCCTGGTGCTCGGAGCCTGGCATGAAGGCGTGCGGCAGGCCAGCCCGAAGTGGCCCGCGGTGTCACCCGAGCGTTATGCCGCGGCGGTGGGAGCCGTACACGACCTCGTGTTCGACCTGGTTGCCCAGGGGCGGAGCCAGGAGGCGCCGGGGCTTGAGCTGCAGGCATTTGAGGCGGTGAGGAGGCTGATGGAGATCCCGCTGCCCCTCAGACGTCCGAGTCGAAGCTGAGACGCGCTACAACTAACCCGATTCGGTGACCGGGACCATCAGGGGCTGCGCGTCGCGCTTCTCCCGGCGCGGCGCCGGTGTCCGCTTGGCCCGCCGGAGGTCGGCGTCGGCCAGGTTGAGCAGGGCGTCCGCATCGGCGCCGTCGTCCGGGAACGTGGCCCAGCCGACGCTCGTGGTCAGCGAACCATCCACGCCAGCCACCAGCGCCTCGTGAACACGGCGCACCAGGTGGTGGACCTGCTCCGAGTCCATCTCCGGAGCCAAGATCGAGAATTCATCTCCCCCCTGGCGGGCCAGCGTGTCCTGCGAGCGCAGGGCCGTGCGCAGTGCCTGGGCAACGTCGACCAGCACCCGGTCGCCCGCCAGGTGTCCGTGGGTGTCGTTGACCTGCTTGAAACCGTTCAGGTCGAGCAGCACGACGGTCAAGGAGGCTCCGGACCGGCGATGGCGGGCCAGCTCGTACTCCAGGCGTTCGGCCAGCAGGCGATAGTTGCCCACGCCGGTGAGCGGATCACGCAGGGCCAGCTCCTCCAGTTCGCGCTGCCGCTTCTCGAGCCCCTCACGCAACAGCGTGACGACCGCCCCTACGGCCACGATCATGAGGATCGTCACCGCCACGCGTGCCGCGGTCTCGCTTCCCGGCTGGTGGCGGTAGACCAAGACCAGGGCTGATGCTACGGATGCCAGCGCGACGTGTCCGGCGACCACCCAGCGGGAGGTGAAGGCATACCCGGCGAACACCGCGACGAACACGTAGTAGTTGGCCGCGATGTCTCCGTAGAACCCGCCCAGGCGGATAGCCAGAGCCAGCTCGACGGTGACCAGGATCGGAATCGCGTTCAACCACCGCGCGTCGAGTCGGGCCCAGGGAATCAGCAGGCAGGCCATGCCCGAGACGACTCCGATTCCCAGGAGGACGTCGAACCCCCACGGAAGGTGGCGATGGCTCAGGATCCGGGCGGCCACGACGGCCACCACTTCGCTGACCAGGATGAGCGCCCCGGCCACGCGCCCGATCAGTTGCCGCTGCGCGGCCTCACGGGCACGCCTATTTGCGTCGGCAGGGTTGTCCGCGCCGACCAGCGGGTGCTCTGCAGGCATCTAGTCCCATATCGGTGCCTTGGCCCCGCGGCTTTACCGCTGCGGGTGTCGGCGGGCGGGCTACGACAGGGACTCATCGAGCTCGCCGAGCGCGTCGGTGAGCTGGAGATTGGCCGAGTAGTCGACCGGGCAGGCGATCACTGACACCGTGTCCTGGGCCAGGGCCTCGCGCAGGGTGGGCAGCAGCTGGTCGGCGGCCGCGATCCGGTAGCCGCGTGCGCCGAAGCTCTCGGCGTAGGCCACGAAGTCGGGGTTGCCGAACGCCGTGTCCACGCTTTCGCCCAGCTCGAGCTCCATCTTCCAGGAGATCAGGCCATACTCGTCGTCGACCCAGATGAGCACAACCATCGGGATCCGCTCGCGTAGCGCGGTCTCGATCTCCTGCGAGTTCATCAGGAACCCGCCATCCCCCGTGGCCACCAGGATCCGGGCGTCCGGGCGGGCGAGCTTGGCTCCGATAGCCCCCGGAAGCGACCAGGCCATGGTGGAAAGCCCGTTGGAGATCAAGCAGGTGTTGGGCTCGTAGGTCGGGTACAGGCGGGCCATCCACATCTTCAGCGCGCCCGTGTCGACGAGCGCGATGTCAGAGCGCCCCAGTGCCTCTCGCGTGTCGGCCACGATCCGTGCTGGCGCCACCGGGAAGCGGGCGTCTTGGCGTCCGCCGTCGAGCTCGGCCGCCAGCATGGCTCGGATCTGCTGATTGGCCTGGTGGGGCCCGAACTCATGGTCAACGGTGGCCGCCAGCGCATCTAGGGTGTGGCCGATGTCCGCCTGGAGGCCGACCGCGACCTCATAGTGGGCATCGACCTCGGCGGGGAAGCGGTGGATGTGAATGATCTGCTTGTCGGAGTCCGGGTTGATCCGCACCGGGTCGAACTCCTGGAGCTCGTAGCCCACGGCGATGATCGCGTCGGCCTGATCGAAGCCGAAGTTGACGTAGTCACGTCGCATGAAGCCCACAGCCCCCAGCGCCAGGGGGTGGTCGTCCGGCAGCACGCCCTTACCGTGAAACGTGGTGGCCACCGGTACGCAGAGCTTCTCGGCAAACCGCCGAACCGCATCCGCCGCGCCGGCGCGGGCAGCACCGTGCCCAGCCAAGAGGATCGGGCTGGTGGCCGACCGCAGAACCTCGGCCACGCGCCTCAGCTGAGCCTCCGAGGGCTCATCCGGGCGCGGGCGGTTCACCACCAGGGGACGGGCGCCTGCGGGCGCCGAGGCGTTCTCGACGTCCTCGGGCACCGCGAGGTAGGCCGCTCCCGGTCGCTCGGTCTGCGCCAGCTTGAACGCCTTACGGATCATTTCGGGTACCGCGCCGGGTGTGGCCACGAGCTCGGACCACTTGGTCACCGGCGCGAACATGGAAACCAGATCCACGCCCTGGTGGGACTCCTTGTAGCGGCGGTCCATCCCCACCTGGGCCGACAACGCGACCAGCGGCGTCGAGTTGGTGGTGGCGTCGGCAACCCCGAGGAGCAGGTTGATTGCACCGGGGCCCAGGGTGGCCGAGCACACCCCGGCCTGCCCGGTGAGCCGGCCGTAGACCTCGGCCATGAACGCAGCGGCCTGCTCGTGGCGGACGAGCACGTAGCGGATGGTCGACTCGGCCAGAGCCTGAACCAGGTGGATGTTCTCCTCGCCTGGGATCCCGAACACATGCGTGACCCCTTCGTTCTCCAGGCAGCGCACGATCAGCTCGCCGACGCCGGTGGTGGTCTTCGTCTCAGTGCTCATGACTCGATCCTAGAGGCCAGCCGCGTGGGCGGCCTGGGTGGGGCGCTGTGGTTCAGCCAGCCCTGAACCCGACCTTCCCCGACCCGGCGTCGAACAGGTAGTCGTAGAGCGCGATCGGGTGGCGGCCGGTGTTAACGAAGGGCGCGGCGCCGCCCGCCCACCGGATCGATGTCGGGGTCAGCGGCTGAGCGGTGGCGCCGGTGGTGAAGCCGAAGGACAGAGCCGAGGGGCCCGAGCGTAGGCCGACGTCCACTCGGATCGGGGTGCCGTTGGGGATCGAGGTGCGCATCGAGGCGGGGCGTTTGGGTTTGGGTAACCCAAGGATCGCGCTGGCGATCCCGGTGTCCACGAGAACGGTGCCGCACTGGCGCGGATAGGTGGATAGCCGCGGGAACGAGAAGCACCCTGGCGCGGTGTTCCAATCGCCCGGACCGGTGCCTCCGCCGATGAGCGGCAGCTCGTTGAATCCGGCCTGGTCACCCACGGTGATCCCCAGCGTGACGGAGCGTCTGCGGATGATATAGCCGGGGTGCATGGCACCCGCGCTGACACCCGTGATGGCCAGGAATGCGTTGGTCAGCTCCGGCGGCATGCTCGAGGCCTGCCCCCGGTCAAAGCCCACGCCCATCACTCCCAGCCCACCAATCTTGCCGGGACGGCACTTCGGATAGCCGGATACACAGGCTGATTTGTCGACGGCCAGGACCCGGATGGGCACGGTTCTGGCCATCGATCCGCCGGCGCTAAGCGTCAGCGGGGCCAGGTAGTAATGGCCGAGGAACTCCTTGCCGTCGCTGGTGTACGTGATCTTGCCCGCGGCACCCGGGCCAACCGCACCTCTGCCCAGGATCGAGGCCGGGACAACCAGCCCTCGCGACCCGGTGTCCATCTCCACAAAGTGCTGAGGGCCTCCACCCACTGAGGCCTGAAATCCCCAGCCGTGGGCGATGTTGTTGCGACTTGTCATAGGGAACGTCACCGAGCTCCAGCCCGCGAACCCCCGGTGACGGGGCTGGAGCGACATCTGCGCGAACGCGTGCCCCGACACCGCGGTGGCGATGACCGGGTTGGCCAGGAATCGTCCGTTGTAGTCGAAATAAACCGCGCTGGTGGCCGACTTGATCACCGGCGTCTCCGCGGTCAAGACGGCCGGGGAGGGTCCGTAGACCGAGATGCGGACCGGCTGAGCCAGCGTTCCGCTGGTGATACGCGCTCCCGCCTGGTTGGTCAGCGTGAGCGACACCCTGATCCGTGCGTGGGCGGAGGCGCCGCCTCGGGTCGCGGGGTTCTGGACCGTGAGCGCGGCGGGCGCCAGTGTGATCGAGGCGATCTGCGACGACGGGCCGCTCGACCCAGCCGCCATGGGATGCCCGCCGAAGCAGCCAGCCAAGGTCACGAGCATCACCGCGATCACTCCGGCCCCCGGTTTAGACATTCTCCTCACGCCTGGGCCCACACTACCCCAGGGCTGGGACACTGCGCGCGATGCGGCGGCTGCCCATAGTCGTTGGGAGTCTGTTCATCCTGATCGTGCTCGTGATCGCGGTGGGGAGCTGGTTCGGATCGTCAGCGCTGATCAACCCTCATCACGACCTGGTCAAGCGGAACGTGAACGTGGTCTCGATCTTCCCGAGTCAGGTCGTCCTGGCCCGCACCGCCGAGTCAGCGCGCCCGGGCGTTTATGGACTCGACTTCCGCTCCGGACACGCAATCGTGGGGACCGTCTTCGGCACCACGTCGTCCACGGTGACCCGCCAGCTGAGGTCGACCACCGGGCGCCTGGCTCCCGGCACCAAGGTCGGCATCGATGCCGTCGTATGGACGGGCGATCCACAAACCGCACTGGGGATCCCCTACCGGGCGATCACGTTCCCCGATCCGTTGGGGCCGATGCCGGCCTGGCTGGCGGCTGGCCGCGGATCCACCTGGGTCATCTTCGTCCACGGGATCGACGGCACCCGGGCCGGCGGGCTTCGCCCGCTGGGCGAGCTGCACCGCCTGGGCCTGCCCACATTGCTGATCGCCTATCGCAACGATCCCGGAGCCCCGCGCAGCCCGGACGGCCACATTCACCTGGGCATGACCGAATGGCAGGACCTGGACGCCGCCGCGCGGTGGGCCGTGGCCCGCGGGGCGCAGCACCTGGTGCTGTACGGCGACTCGATGGGCGGATCGATCGTGACCCGATTCATGCACCTCTCACGGCTGGCCGCCAGGGTGTCGGCATTGGTGCTCGACGCGCCGGTGCTCGACTGGCGCGGGGTGATCGATCACGTGGCGTCCCGTCTGCATCTGCCATTCGTTGGGCCGCCGGTGAGGTGGATGATCGAGCTGCGGATCGCCGTCGACTGGGATGCGCTGGACGAACTCGCCCAGGCGGGAACGTTCCGACTGCCCATCCTGCTGTTCCAGGGTCTCGACGACCCGCTGGTTCCCCCGGCGGACAGTCGCCGGTTCGCGCAGACCGCTCCCGGACCGGTGACCTACGTGCCCGTGCCTGGCGCGGCGCACATCGAGAGCTGGAATGCCGATCCGGCCAACTACGACGCTCGGCTTCGGCAGTTCCTCGGCCGGTTGTGAGCGCGTACCGCGCCGGTATCCTCGCGGCAGTGCGGCGGCTCCATGGCGTGCTCCCCCTCACTTGTGCGGCGGTCGTCATGGCCGTGATCGTGGCCGTACTACTGCCGCTGACCCCCAGCTACGACCTCGATGTGTTCCTGCGGGCCGGCCACGCCCTGCTGCATGGATCTGACGTCTACCCCTCGCCTAACTCGGCCGCGGTGTACTCGGGGCACTCGTTCGTCTATCCGTTCGCCTCGGCCTGGCCGTTCGTGCCGCTGGCTGCGCTCCCGCATACGGTGGCCCGCGGGGTGTTCCTGGCGTTCTGCGCGGTGGCCGCACTGGCCGCCGCCCTCCCGCGGTGTGACCGGGACCAGTGGCCCGCGGTGCTGGTGCTGAGCACTGCCTTCACGATCAGTGGGCTCCAGTTGGGGGCGCTCAGCCCGCTGCTGATGGCCGGCGCCGTGTTTGTCTGGCGGCTGCGGGATCGACCGGCTGCGGGAGGGCTGCTGGCCGGGGCCGTGGTCACCTCAAAGCTGTTCCTGGTTCCGTTGCTGCTGTGGCTGCTGCTGAGTCGGCGCTACCGCACATTTGCCTGGGCGGCCGGCTTCACGATCGTGCTCCTGGCCCTGGGCTTCCTGATCGGTCCGCTGGGACCGGGCGGCTACCTACACCTGCTGTCGCGCTTGGGCTCGAACGAGGCCCGCCAGGGTTTCGGTCCCATCGGAGCGCTGATGAACCTGGGCCTGTCGAGCGGGCTCGGTCAAGCCCTGGCGGCGGTCGCAGCCGCGGCGCTGATTGGAGTGGCCTATCGCCAGTGGCGCCAGGGCGGGGATGAGCGGCTGCTGTTCGGCGCGGCGATCGTCGCGGCGCTGGCGCTGTCGCCAGTGGTGTGGTCCCACTACCTGGCGCTGCTGGCGGCGATCCCGATCGTGTTCGAGCTGCGCCGCCGGTGGTTCGTGTGGCTGGCCCTGTGCAGCTGGGCCATCGCCCCACCGCACGGTGTCCACCTGCACACCGCCTTGCTGGGGATCACCGCGCTGGGGAGCTGGCTGGTCGTGGTGGCGGTGGGCGCGGCAATCGAGCTGGGAGGTAGGGTCAGGCCGTGGACGAGCCATTTGTGATCAACCTGGCCGACATGCCGGCGCTTATCCACCCGCGTCGAGCCATGCTGATCGACCCCGAGCCCGAGGGAGTGCCGTGGTCGGATACCGGGGTGAACGTCCAAATCATGCAGCCGGGGCAACCCAACTGCCGATACCACTCCGAGCCGGTGCAGGAGGACTTCCTCGTTCTCCACGGCGAATGCATCGTGATCCTCGACGGCGAGGAGCGGCACCTGCGCCAATGGGACTTTGTCCACTGCCCAGCGGGCGCCGAGCACGTGTTCGTGGGTGCAGGCGCCGGGCCCTGTGCGGTTCTCATGATCGGGTCCCGACGCCGGGACGCCGCTCATTACCCGGTGAACGAGGTTGCGGCCAAGTACGACGCGTCAGTCAAGGAGCCAACGGACGATCCGGCGGAGGCCTATGCCGACTGGCGCGTCCATCCGTGGGTGGCGGCTCCCAACCCGTGGCCGCTGGGCTGACCGGGGAGGGGGCACAAAAACGACGACATACGTCGCTTGTGTGCCCCTGATGCCGGCGGACTACGATGCCTATATGCCCGACCGGCTGTACTTCACCGAGTCAGACGAGGCCAACCAGCTGATCGCGAAGGACCCGATGGCGCTCCTGATCGGGTTCGCGCTGGACCAGCAGATCACGGTCCAGAAGGCGTTCCGCGGTCCGCTCGACATACGCGAGCGGCTCGGTTCGCTGAACCCGAAGGTTCTGGCCGAGGCCGACCTGGAGCCGGTCTTCCGGGCCAAGCCGGCGATCCACCGGTACCCGGGTTCGATGGCCAAGCGGGTCCACGAGCTGGCCGTGCACGTCCTCGATCGCTACGACGGGGACGCCGCCGCGGTGTGGAACCAAGCCGCCGATGCTGACGAGCTGCGGGCCAATCTGGCGGCGCTGCCCGGGTTCGGCGAGATGAAGATCAAGGCACTCGGCTCCGTCCTGCACCAGCGCTTCGGGGTGACGGCGGCCCGGGACCTCGTCCCCTCCCATCCTACGCTCGGCGACGTCGACTCCTCGCAGGCCCTGGCCGATTACCAAGCCGCCAAGCGCGCGCACAAGGCCGAGTGGAGGCGCGAGCGGGCGGCCCCGGCCAAGGCCGCCCGCTGAGCGCGCTACCCATTCGGGACTACGGGCCGTTG
Source organism: Solirubrobacteraceae bacterium (assembly GCA_035938755.1). Taxonomy (GTDB): domain Bacteria; phylum Actinomycetota; class Thermoleophilia; order Solirubrobacterales; family Solirubrobacteraceae; genus Palsa-465. The sequence goes on from DASZGO010000116.1 coordinate 15,249, forward strand.
GGCAGCGGCGAGTCCGTGCCCGCACCCGCGCAGTAGCCGGTGCCGGCGTTGGCCGTGTTGCTCCAGATCGACTGGACCGCGAACGTACCGCCGGCGTTGCCCGTGATGTTGCCCAGGGCACCGGGGACGGGGACGGGCGGACCCTGACCGGTCGCCGGGTCGAGTCCCACCCAGGCGCACTTGTCGCCGTTCTCGTTCGCATCCAGGGTGTCGTAGTAGCCGCCGAGATGGGTCGGGCTGCCCGAGGGGCCGACCACAGCCTCGGCACCCGGATCGGTGATCGTCTCTTCGATCTCGTGGCCCAGCACGATCGAGAACCCGTCCAGCTTGCCCTGGGCGCCGCTGTTGACCGCGTTTTGGCCGCACAGGTTGGCGCCGTTTGAATTGATGGCCAGCTGGTAGGGCATGTTGGTGTACGCGATGTCCTTGGTCACGCTGGGGTCGTTGTAGTAGCCATTTCCCGGCGACCCAGGCTCCGTGTAGTCGTGAAACGCGCAGTAGCCCTGGGAGACGGCGTTGGGATCGCTGTAAGCAGGCGGCTGGATGATGATGAGATTGGCGTTGGCGGTATCGGTGATGCCGAAGTGGCTGATCGCGCGCGAGGCCTCGGCCGCCAGATCGGTGTTGGTGTTGGTCGGGCCGGCGGGGTTGGTGGCGTTTGTCTTGGGCAGCCCCGTGATGTCGTTGCTGTCGTCGACCCAGATGCCGCCCAGGACGTTCGGGTCGTTGCTGATGTGAGCACCGCTGGCGTCGGCGTACTGAGTGCTCACCCCCGCCCAGCTGGTGCCACCCATCTGCTGGACGAAATCGGCCATGCGCCTGCCCGCCCCGTCAGGGTCGCAGGCCAGAGTGGCGCTCAGCGAGCCTTCGGTGATTGTCGCGGACGAGCAGCTTTGGCCCGGGAAGGCGCCCGCCTCGCCCCAGCCCCAGTACACCAGGTACTGCTTGGGGTGAATCTCCAGGTGGCCGCCGTAGTAGGCCATATTGCCCGGAAACGGCACGCCCGTGGCTGGAGTTTCGGGAAGCGGCGAGCACGAGAGGGTCGGGTACTCCGGACACGGCGGCGCCGGCGGCGTGATGCGGCCAGCGGCCTGGTCGTGCTGGATCTCGTTGGGGATCGTGGGCAGCACGATCTTCGCCGATGCGGTCCCCGTCAGCGCTGCACAGCCGGCCAGTACTCCGCAAATCGTCGCTGCTCGATTCATCCTGAACAAACTGCCTCCCGTCCTTAGATGCTCGAATTTCGTCGAATTAACGCTGGCCACCCCAATCGCTTTCGTCTGGATGTCATCCTGCCGGTGGATGAGCTTCGAGGTTGACGGCCATGACCTGGTGGGCATCCGCGCCGCCAACCCCAGTCCGTTCACCCTGGGCGGGACGAACTCATGGCTCGTGGGCCGCGATCCGGCCTGGCTGATCGATCCCGGCCCACGGCTGGCGGACCACGTTGACGCCCTGGTGACGGAGATCGCCGCCCGCCAGGGCTTGGGCGGGATTGCGCTGACCCACGACCACGCCGACCACAGCGAGGCCGTGCCGGCACTGCGTGAGCGATTCACTGGCGTTCCGGTGGCGGCTGCGCGCGGCGAGGTGGACGTCACGCTGTCCGACGGCCAACGCTTTGGTCCGCTGGAGGCGGTGCGCACCCCGGGCCACGCCCCCGATCACCTGGCCTACGTGGCGGGTCCGGTGGCGTTCACCGGTGACGCGGTGCTGGGCGAGGGGAGTGTGTTCATCTGGCCCTACCCGGGAGCACTGAGCGAATACCTCCAAGGGCTGGAGCGCCTGCGCAAGCGCCGGTTGGAGTTGCTCTGCCCGGGACACGGCCCCCTGGTCACCGATCCGGCGGCCAAGCTGGATGAGTACATCTCCCATCGCCTCGACCGCGAGCACCGGCTGGTGCAGGCGCTGGCCCAGGGCACCCGGACCGTGGACGGGCTGCTCGATCTGGTGTGGGACGACGCGCCAGAGCAGTTGCGGTCCGCGGCCACCTGGACGCTGGCGGCGCACCTGGACAAGCTCGATCAGGAAGGGCGGCTGCCACCTGACGTGGAGCGGCCTGAGCTCAAGCTGCCAGGCGGCGCTCGGCCAGAGCCGTAGCCGCGGCCAGCGGTGTCACCCCTGCGGCGTCAGCCTCGGCGAATACCCGTCGCATGACGTCGGCGATCTGAGCCACCCGCCGCCGAGCCTGGGCCGGGTCGTAGCCGTTGCGCTCCTCGGCGATATTGATCAGCCCGCCGGCATTGACAACGAAATCGGGCGCCCACAGGATCCCGGCCTCGGCCAGCAGCTCGGCCACGCCCTCGCCGGCCAGCTGGTTGTTGGCCGCGCCGGCGATCACTCGGCAGCGCAGGCGCCGCACCGACTCGGAATCGAATATCCCACCCAGGGCGCAGGGCGACAGGACGTCCACGTCGGCTTCCAGCTCGCGCCGCGGATCGATCCAGCGGGCGCCCAGACGCTGGGCCAGCTCCCGCTTGGAGCGGTCGATATCCGACAGGAACAGGCGGGCCCCGGAGCGAGCCAGCCGGCGGGCCACCCGGGAGCCCACGTGTCCGAGTCCGACCACGCAGATCGCCCGGTCGCGCAGCGAGCCGCTTCCGAAGGCGTGCTGGCAGCTGGCTCTGATCGCGTGCTCCACTCCTAGCGCGGTGAAAGGGCTGGGATCTCCGGATCCGCCGGTGTTGCGGGGCAGGCCGGCGACGAAGCTGGTCTCCTGAGCGATCACGCTCATGTCACGGCTCGAGGTCCCGACGTCCTCGGCGGTGATGTAACGGCCGCCCAGTACGGCTACCGCGTCGCCGAAGTCCCGCAGGGCCGCCCGGCGACGCGCCGGCTCCAGGCGCCCCCCCGGGCCGACCATGATTACGCCCTTGCCGCCGCCGAGCGGCAGGTCGGCCACTGCCGCCTTGTAGGTCATGGCCCGGGAGAGCCTGAGGACGTCCCGCAGCGCGGCGCGGGAGTCGTCGTATCCCCAGATCCGGCAGCCCCCAACGGCGGGGCCGCGGGCGGTGCTGTGGACGGCCACGAATAGGTAGACCCCGGACCGCCGACCCCGGCGGACCAACACCTCCTCGTGATCGAGCTTCTCGAGGTAGTGCTCGATCTTGCTACGTGGTCCCGCTGGACGGGGCCGGGCTCGCCGAGGTGGAGCTTGAGCTCGACGTGGGACTGCTGGAGGCGGAGCCGGTGGTGGCCGACGGCGAGCTGGTGCCGGAGGTGCGGGCAGTTGCGCCGCTGCTGCTGCTGTTCGGGCTGGAGGTGGTGCTCCGGGTGCCGGTGCCGCTGGTCCCGCTACCCGCGGCGCCGCTTGACGTGCCGCTGCTGGAGGACCCGCCGGGCGTGGCCGAGCCGCTAGACCCGCTGGCCGTGCCGCTGGGGTCCGTCACCGAGCCGGCGCCCAACACTCCGCCCGTCGACGGGATGGTTGAGTTACCGGAGGCCGGCGTGGTCTGCCAGCTCGTGGCCTCGGCGGTCCCCGAGCTGTCCACTTTCTGGGCTGCGCTCTCTGAGCCTCCGGCGAACGCTCCGGTCAACGCGGTCGAGCCTGCGGATTCCGTTGCTTGGTGCGGCAGCGTCTGCGGGGTGGACGCCGCGGCTGCGGGACTGGGCGCCGGGACGGGGCTCGCCGGGACTACCACGACCTGTCCGCTGGAAGTCATCACCAGCCGCTTCTGGGTGCCGGCGCTGGGGCTGGCCAGCGACGACCCGGCCGAACCGGACGCCGGGGCGGGACGCGCGGGCGGGGCGTTAGCGATCGTGTGCTGGATCTCGACCGCGCCGGCGGTGGCCACAGCGGCGGCGATCAACGCGGCCACGTGGCTACTTCCGATGGCGATTCCGGCTGAAGACGCTCCGGTCGCGCTCACCGCAGTGCCCACTGCAGCCGAGCCGCCGGCGCCGCCGGTGCTGCCCCCGACCCCTCCGGAGATTCCCAGTACCTTGGCCAGTAGCCCCAGCGGCCCGATGGGCGCCAGCGCGGCCAGGCTGCGCGACATCCCCCGCATCTCGCGACGGAAGGTCCGGCAGCCCGAGCAGTCCCGCATGTGCCGGCGGGCCATGGCGTCGGGTCGGACGCCGCTGTCGTGGGCGCCCACCAGCGCCTCGCGAATTTCCGAGCAGGCGGTGTCACGGGCCTCGGCGGCTTGGGCCAGACCCACCCGGGCGCGAACCAGCAACGACTTGACCGCCGCCACCGAGACGCCCAAGGTCCCGGCCAGGTCGGAATAGGACATCCCGCCCAGCTCCCGCTGTAGAAGGGCCGAACGCTGCTGATCGGGCAGTCGGCGCACGTCGGCGATCAGCCGGCGCAGCTTGTCGCGCCGCTCCGCCTCGGCCACCGGATCCTGCACGCTGGATCGCAGCATCTCCAGGATCTCCGGCGGCGGAGGGGTGGGCCGGCGCAGCTCGTCAATGCAACGGTTGTGAGCCACGCGGAAAAGCCACGCGCCCAGCGACAGCTCGCGTTCATGGGCCCGCAGCCCGAAATAGGCACGAACGAACACCTCCTGCAGCGCATCTTCAGCGTCCGGCCGTCGGGGCAGCATCTGGCGGACATAGGCCAGGAGACGCTTCTGATAACGGTCGTGGATGACGCGAAACGCCTCGTCGTGGCCGTCGCGAAACAGCGCCACGAGCTGCTCGTCGGACCGGAGCCGCAGGAGCGGCGCCCCGATCGCGATCCTGCTCGGAGTAAGCCCTGCCGGTGCTTCGAATGCGGATGCTTCCACTGAGAACCCCGTCGGGAAGTTAGCGGTTGGCTGCGAAAAAGGCAACGTGGCGCGACAAAAAGGCAAGTTACCCTGTACCCAGGATGGACCCCGCCTCTGGCATTGGAATTCCAGTGGCTTTCGGCGCCGGGTTGGTCTCGTTCCTCTCTCCCTGCGTCCTACCCCTCGTGCCGGGCTACATCGCGGCAGTGGCCGGCGTCAAACCGGAGGAGATTCGGGCCCGCCGAGTGCTCGGCCCCAGCCTGGTCTTCGTGGCCAGCTTCTCGGTGATCTTCATCGCTCTGGGCCTACTCGGGCAGCAGGCGCTCCGCGGAGTGCTCACCGGCCCGACGGCGCTCAAGGTGAGCGGCGCGGTGATCGTCCTCATGGGCTTGCTGTTTGTGGCCGCCCCATTCCTGCCCCGGCTGTCGCGCGAATGGCACGTCGACGCGCTGGTCAGCCGTGCCGGGCGCGGCGGTCCGGTGCTTACCGGGGCGGCCTTCGCCCTGGCCTGGACGCCCTGCACCGGGCCAACGCTGGGGGCGATCGTCACGGCGGCCGGCGCCTCGCACTCCGCCGCCCACGGGGCCTTTCTGCTGGCCGTGTACTGCGCGGGGCTGGCCGTCCCATTCCTGATCACCGGGCTGGCCTTCGGGAAGGCCACCTCGGCGCTGGCGGTGGTCAAGCGTCACTATCCGGTCGTCATCGGAGTGGGCGGGGCGGTGCTGATCGGGATGGGGGTGCTGATCATCACGGGTGAGTTCACCCAACTGAACATCACGATCAGCCACTGGCTTCGCAGCCTGCATCTACCCGACCTTAACTCGTCTACCTAGACCGGCCCGACGGCGCGACGCGGCTGTCGCGACGGCCCCGGCTGACGTGGCCGGGGGGCGGGACTCGGTCCAACCAGGGCCCGAACGGGTAATGCCGAATAAATGTCCTACCATTTCAGTTGGTCTTAGGCGACCCTAACTTGGTAGCCTGGGGGCCCCGCTTAGGGGACCCTAACCGCTATGTCCTTTTCCGAAACTGTTGCGCTAGGAGCGCTCGCCGGGTTCACCATCTACCTCGGCTTGCCCGTGGGCCGGCTCCAGCTGCTGGGCAGTCGCGCCCGGGTGGCCCTGGCCATGTTCGCGGTGGGGGTGCTGGCCTTCATCTTCGTCGACGTGATGAAGAACGGTGGCCAGATCGTCAACACGGCTGTGGACCAGATCAAGCACCATCAGGGTTCCTGGGGTCACCTGATCTGGCTGGTGGTCCTGCTGGGCGCGGGATTCTCCGCGGGCAGCGCGGGACTGGCTGTGTTGGAGCGCCGGTTGCGGCCGCTGGGTGGACGGACCCCGATCGCCGGCGGGGCGGACGCGGCCGCGGCGGTGTCGCCATCCGAGGCCGAGGCGCTGGCGGTTGAGCTGGATGCGGCGCGTACCCGGGCGCTGCGCCGGGGTCTGACGATCGCTGCCGCCATCGGGGTCCACAACTTCGCCGAGGGGCTGGCCATCGGGGTTTCCGCTCGAGCCGGGGCGATCAGCCTGGCCACGGTGCTGATCGTGGGCTTTGCGCTGCACAACGCCACCGAGGGATTCGGCATCGTCGGACCGCTGGGCGACGTGCGCCCGTCCTGGGGCTGGCTCGGTCTGGTCGGCCTGATCGCCGGCGGCCCCACGTTCCTGGGCTCGATGGTGGGCTACGCGGTGACCAGCCACCCGCTGGAGCTCCTGTTCTACGCCACCGCCGGCGGCGCGATCCTGTACGTGATCGGCGAGGTGTGGACCGCGATGCGCCGGATGGGGCACCGTGAGCTGGGGCTGCTGATGCTGACCGGCGGGTTCATGGTCGGGGTGATCACCGACCTGGTGATTACCTACGGCGGGGGTTGATCGGCTAAACCACGCCCTTCTGGCGGGCGGCAGCGACCATCTCCCGCAGCGTCTGGAGCGCCGTGTGGCTGGGTTCCCAGTCGAGCTGGCGGCGCGCCTTGGCGCTGTCCATCAGTACCGGCACCCGAATGCTCTCCACCCACTGGGCCTGGGCGGGCAGCATGGGCAGCCGTGCGACGAGTTCGGCCAGCCCGTCCAAGGCGGCCCGGGGGACCGGCACGCTGTACCAGCCGAGCTCCTGGGCCAGGTCGGACATGCTGATCTCGCCGGGACCAGCGAGGTTGTAGACCCCCGGATCGCCACGCCCCAGGATGGCCGCCTGCAGCGCCGTGGCCACGTCGTCGTGGTGCACGAGCTGGAATGGCACCCCGGGGTCGGGGAGGACTGGCTTCAGGACCGGGAACCGCTCTGCGGCCTGCAGGATGGCGCCGGCAAGCGGCCCCGTGCTCCCCTGCACCATGCCCCGCAGCTGGATGTAGGGAATGTTCTCCAGCAGGGCCAGCGCGTCGGGCCCGGCCACGATGCAGGGGCGGAACACGTAGCCCGCGGTCTGGCCACCGGCCAGGACGTGGTCGAGCACCGTCTCCAGCTCGGCCTTCTGCGCCGAGTAGTAGTGGCGGTCGGTGCCGCGGGGCGAGATGTCCTCGGTCAGCGGCTGCGGGTTGTCCTCGTGAAACCCATAGGCGGCCACCGACGAGGCGTACACCAGCCGATCGGCGCCGGTCTGGACCGCCGCCTCGAACACGTTCCGCGAGCCCTCGAGATTGACGCGCTGGGTTTCCTCCAGCCCGCCGATGATCACGAAGGCCAGATGAACGACCACGTCAGCGGCGGAGAACAGATCGTCGAGCTCGGCCCGATTCAGCACGTCCCCCTGGCGGTACTCGGTCTTGGTCAGGCCGTGCTCGGCCGGGTCAAACGGCCGGCGGGCCATGGCCAGCACCCGCTCGACCTCGGGAGCGCGGTCCAGCGCCCGCAGCAGCGCGCGACCGATGTCGCCGGTCGGCCCGGTGATCGCCACCGTCAGGCCTGGAGCTGGCTGGTGGCCGGATGGGGAGTCGGTGGTCATTCAGCGGCGCCGGGCCAGCTCGCGTTTGGCGGTTCGGCGGAACCGGCGAACCTTGGCCATGTTCTGACGGAGCATGGCCAGCTTGGAGGCCGGCACCTCAAACCCTCCCACCACCCGGTGGGGCATGACCACCCAGTGATCATCGGTGAACACGAGGTCGCCGCGGACCTGGAAGTTCTGCTGCCAGGTGAAGGTGTCGCCGTGCAGATGGGCGGTCAAGCAGACAAGTCCCGGTTGCAGCGGCACTCCGCTGAGCTCGCCCTCAAGCCGAATCCACCGCGCCGCCTCGTCCACCGCCACCGGTAACCGAACTGAGAACGGGAATCCATCCGGCGAGACGATCGAGACCACGGCGGTCGGGTAGGTCGTCCCTAGCTCAGCCAGTCGCGGGTGCCAGGCGGTGGCTCCGCCGCCGGGGTCGGCGTGGAAGCGGTCGGGCTCCGTGGAATGACCGGAGCGCACCTCCTCCATGTGGGCGTCGTACAGGTGAGGCTCTTCGGTCACGTCCCCGCGGGGCCACACGTAGACGCGCTCGGGGCGGATGTTTATGTAGAGCCGCGTGTAGTACCAGGGCATCAGCCGCTGGATCGGCTCCGGAGGAGTCAGCGGTTTGATCCCGGGGAGCTTCTCTAGCGACTCGCGGGCGTAGCGCTGGCGGTTGGCCTCCAGATCCTGGTCGTCGACCTCGGCCGTGCCCTGGACCAGGACCATCGGGGGGTCGCTGAGGTCACACCCGGTCGGGTCGGAGAACAGGAGCCCGACCAACGGGTTGGCTCGCGCGTCGTTGGCCTTCTTCGGGTAGCCAAGGCCGGTCGTGACGTCTATGCAGACAGCGCCGGGCGTGTAGTAGGGAGTCACCGGCCAGGTGACGGGCTGCCCCTGGCGGTCGACCGTGGTCAGCTCGGTAGTGACGAAGCGGTCGAAGACTGCCTGTACTTCTTCCGGCAGGGAGGCCGTCACGGCGTCGGTAGTTTATCCGTCGTAACCGGGGTCGCCGGGCAGCAGCACTCGGGCCTCCTCACCCGACAGGACGACCCTCGGCTCCACCGGCTGGATCTCCCGGCTCCGGGCGTAGGTCAGCAGCTCGTCGGCCGAGGCGAAGCCCGACAGCTGCTCCAGGTGCTTGACGGTGGGAAACACCAGCAGCAGCTCACCTTGACGTCCAGCGTCCAGGGCGGCGCTTGGCGCGTACCAGCGGAAGTCCACGACCTCACTGCCGTCCACGAGCGGCTCCACGCGCTCGGGGAGGGCCGCTAGGAAGAACCACGTGTCGAAGCGGATCTTCACCTGAGCCGGGGTGATCCACCGGGAGAACGGCACCAGCTCGTCTGGGGTCCGAAGCTCGATCCCTGCCTCCTCGGAGAGCTCGCGCACGGCGGCCGCTCGTAGGGCGCGATCGCCCTGCCCCTCGCCGCGGTCCACGGCTCCGCCTGGGAACACCCAGGCGCCGCCCATGAACCGGGCCTCGGGGTTGCGCTTGACCAGCAGGACCTCAAGCGCCTGCGCGCCGCCGCGCAGGACGATCACTGTGGCCGCCGGACGCGGCACCGTGGCCTCGCCGAGATTCAGCTCCTCGCCAGGGCCGGGCAGGCGGTCGCTCTCCACCTCGATGACCCTATCGCTACGCTTCGCGGCGTGAAGTGGATGTGCGAATCGTGCGGGTTCATCTACGACCCCGCCGAGGGGGACCCAGACGGGGGAATCCCGCCGGGGACCGAATTCGAAAACATCCCCGAGACCTGGTTCTGTCCCGTCTGCGGGGCGCGCAAGCAGGACTTCACGCGGTTCGAGGAGTAGCTATCTCGCAGCGGAGGTACTTGACCGCGGTCGTCGGGCTGCTTGCGTTACTCATGCTCGCTGGGTGCGGGGGTGGGTTCAAGTCGCATGGCAGCACCGTCGTGACATTCCTGCCGCCCGCTCCGCCACCGGCGCAGGGGCAGGGGATCCACAAGATCCAGCACGTGGTGATCATCACCCAGGAGAACCGCTCGTTCGACGAGTACTTCGGGACCTACCCCGGCGCCGAGGGGATCCCGGGTTTGGGTGGCAATCCCGGCACACTGCCTTGCTTGCCGGATCCCGGTCGCCCATGCGTCAAGCCGTTCCACGACCGGAACGATCGCAACCTCGGGGGGCCGCACCGCCAGCGCGATGCTCACGCCGACGTCAGCGGCGGTCAGATGAACGGCTTCGTGGCCGTGCAGCGGCGGGGCCGGCGAGGGTGTGAGCAGGTGTTCAACCCGGCCTGCGGCGCGGCCACCGGTCCCTCGGACGTGATGGGTTACCACACCCAAGCCGACATCCCCAACTACTGGGCCTATGCCCGCAACTTCGTGCTTCAGGACCACATGTTCCAGTCAGACGCGTCGTGGAGCCTGCCCTCGCATTTGTACACGGTCTCGGCGTGGTCGGCGCACTGCCTGACCAGCGATCCCATGAGCTGCGTGAACCAGGACGAGAGCCCGGGGCTGCCGCCCGACTACCAGCGTCACGCGCTCGGGATCGCCAATCCCACCACCCCGACCTATGCCTGGACCGACCTCACCTACCTGCTCCACAAGGCCGCGGTCAGCTGGGCGTACTACGTGTTCCCGGGCAGCGAGCCGGACTGCGAGAACAGCTCGATCTCCTGCGCACCGGTTCGGCAGAACGCCGGCACTCCGGGTATCTGGAACCCGCTGCCCTACTTCTCCACCGTTCAGCAGGATGGGCAGATCTCGAACGTCCAGGACCTGAGGAACTTCTACGCCTCGGCCAAGGCCGGAACCCTCCCCGCGGTCTCGTGGATCGATCCCAACGGAGCGGTATCCGAGCACCCGCCGGCACTGATCAGCAAGGGACAGACCTACGTCACAGGCCTGATCAACGCGATCATGCACAGCCCCAACTGGTCCAGCACGGCCATCTTCCTGAACTGGGATGACTGGGGCGGGTTCTACGACCACCTGGCCCCGCCCACGGTGGACGCCAACGGTTACGGCCTCCGGGTGCCGGGAATGGTGATCAGCCCCTACGCCCGCCACGGCCTGGTCGACCACAGCAACTACAGCTACGACGCCTACCTGAAGTTCATCGAGGACGACTTCCTGGGCGGGCAGCGGCTGGACCCCATCACCGACGGCCGACCCGACCCGCGGCCGGACGTGCGAGAGAGCCTTCCGCAGCTGGCCGACCTGACACACGATTTCGATTTCTCCCAGACACCTCGGCCCGCGATGCTCCTGCCGATCAATCCCCATACGGATCTGATCGCTCAGACGCCCGGGCAGGCGCGGGCCCGGCGCGCCCGGCTGAAGCCGCTGCTAGTGAGGGCGGCGGCGCGCTTGCTTGGGCTCACACCGGCCCAGCTGCGGGCCCAGCTGCGCTCCGGAAAGACGCTGGCGCAGATCGCCCGGCAACACGGCACCACGCTGCGCGCGCTGCGAGCGGCGATTCGCCGCCAGCTAGGCGGGCCGGCGCCGTAAGCGGCTTTGGGGGTCGCCGGGCGTTCGCGAGGACGCCGAGCGTGGGATGTTTTGGCCTAGGTGGTCGGCTGCGGCACGCCGCCCACCGCTATCGCCACCCCCAGCGCCGGCGGCGGGCGCGCCGCAGACCGCCATGTTCACGCTCGTCTGAGCTACGCGGCCACGGGCAGCCGGCCGATCCCGACCTCGGCAATCGAGGAGGCGGTGATGGCTACGAGACGCAGGAGGTCCGCCTCGGAGATCGACAGCGGCGGCATCAGCACGACCACGTCGCCCAGGGGCCGGATGATCGCGCCGCGCCGGCGGGCGGCCAGCGTCACTTGATGGCCCAACGGACCGGGCGAATCGCCGCCGGCCAGCTCGATCCCCACCATGAACCCTCGCTGGCGGACCTCGTTGACTCGAGGGAGGACGGCCACCCGCTGGGCCAGGCTCCGGGTCAGTAGCTCGATCTTGGGCTGCAACAGCTCGAGCGTGCGCTCACGCTCGAACACCTCGAGCGTGGCGACCGCGGCGGCACAAGCCAGGGGGTTGCCGGTGAAGGTGTGGCCGTGAAAGAAGGTACGCAGCTCCTCACGTCCGCCTAGGAAGCCCTCGTAAACCCGCTCGGTGCTCACG
>DASZGO010000117.1:0-11152 GCA_035938755.1 Solirubrobacteraceae bacterium
CAAGGAGGTCAAGGTGGACAACCAGATCCGGCTCGAAGCCGGTCAGCCCGTGCGGTTCGGGCGCGACGGCGAGCGCGGTGTGGTGCGGGCCGCCGACGGCGGCCTGGAGATCATCGACCTCACCGACGGCCAGGAGGCGGAGCTGATCGTCCACGACCCCGCGCGCCGAGATCCTAGCCTCGCCTTCTCCCTGGCCCGGCTGGCCGAGGACCCCACCGGTCCCACCCCGATCGGGATCTTCCGAAGCGTCGAGCGCCCGGTCTACGGCCGGGGGGACGAGCCCCGCATGGGCCAGCCCGCATCGGAAACCGAGCTCGCCGAGCTGCTGACCCACGGCGATACCTGGAACGTGGCCTAGCCAGGACGAAGCCAGGCGCCGCCAGGGGCGGCTCGAATGGCGTCCAATTTCTGAGTCGTGACGCTAGCTCGCCTCGAGCGAGGTGAGCCCGATGACCACGTGAACCGGGAACTCGGCCGGAGTGGTGCCGGCCTGGATCAGCTCGGCCGCGCCGGCGAGCCACGTCTCACGCTCCGGCGGCGGCATCGCCGCCACCCAACTGAACGAAGCCAGATGATCGACCACCAGCTCCGGGGCCGCCGGACGCGAGGCGGTGACCCGGACCTCACGCGGCTGGCTCCACCCTCCCGCGGCCCGGACTGAGTCCTGCCAGCTCGGCCCGTCGAAGTTCGGATGCTCGGGTCGGGTGCCGGCTACCAGCTGGCCGACCTCGTCGCTCCAGCTGGCTCCGCTCCAATCGGGGACCGTGTTGAGTACGGCCAGGCCGCCGCCGGGTCGCAGCACCCGCCGGATCTCGGCCAGCGCCGGCTGGTGGTCGAACCAGTGAAACGCGTCACCCACGGTGACCGCTTCCACCGATCGGTCGTTCAGGGGGATGTCTTCGGCCAGTCCGGGCTGGATCCGCTCGGCTCCGAGCGCGCGGGCCAACTGGTCCCGGAGGGCGGGCGTCGGCTCGACCGCCACGACGTCAAAGCCGGCGGCCAGCAGCGCGCGTGACAGCTTCCCCGTGCCTGCGGCCAGGTCGAGCACCGGGGCCCCAGGGGCGATTCCGAGCTCGGCGGCCAGCGCGCCGATCGCGGCCGGCGGATATTCGGGCCGTCCCCGCTCGTACTCGGCCGCCACCGTCGCGAACTGCTCGGCCAGGGGATGCAGGCTCACTACCGGCGCTCGAGAACCACAACCGGGATCTCGCGGTCAGTTCGGCGCTGGTAGTCGTCATAAGCCGGCCAGACCTCGGCCATGCGCCGCCACAGCCGGGTCCGCTCGTCGCCCTCAGCGGTCCCGGCCCGGACGGGGATCTGCTCGGCTTTGACCTGGATCGTGATGTCCGGATTTGCCCGGAGGTTCTTGTACCAGTCTGGGTGATCGGGGGCGCCGCCCTTGGACGCAACCACGACCCAGCGGTCGCCGTCGTCCCGGTAGATCAGCGGCGTGGTGCGCTCGGCGCCGGACTCCCGACCGGTGGTGCTGAGCAGCAGGATGGTGGTGCCGCGCCACTGGTGCCCCTGCTCGCCGCCGGTCTCCCGGTACACACGCACATGCTCGGCGCCGAACAGGTTGTCCTCGAATGGATTGGGGTCATGAGGCATCGCCGCCAAGGCTATCCATCCCAGCTGGACTACCCTTGAGTGGATGCGGGTTCCCGATGTCGAGCTGCTGTGGTGGGAAGGCTGTCCGTCCACTGAGACCGCGCTCAGCGAACTGCGCCAGGCCCTGTCGGACGTCGGGCTCCAGGCGGTTCAGGTGCGGATGCGCGAGATCTGCAGCGACGACGATGCGGGCCAGGCAGGCTTCATCGGCTCGCCGACAGTGCTGGTCGACGGCGTGGACGTGGCGCCGCAGCCCGGCGAGCCGGCCGGGCTGACCTGCCGGGTTTACCGTCGCCGCGACGGGTCGATCTCGCCTACCCCGGATCCGATGGATCTGCGGGACGCGCTGCGGCGCGCCGTGGCGGCCGAGGCCGCCTGATGAGCCTGGGCCTCGGCCAGCCGCTCCCCGAGTTCTCGCTGCCCGACACCGGCGGGCAGACGGTCGCTCTGGTTGACGGCGCGCAGGCCACGGTGGTTGTGTTCACCTGCAACCACTGCCCGTACGCACTGGCCTGGCACGACCGGATTCAGCAGGCGGCTCGCGACTACGCCGACCGGGGCGTGCGGTTCCTGCAGATCAACGCCAACGACGCCGAGCGCTACCCGCGGGATTCGCTGGAGGCCATGCGGCAGCGGGTGGCCGCGGAGGACTGGCCGATGCCCTACCTGCACGACGAGAGCCAGGAGGTCGCCCGCGCGTTCGGAGCCCAGGTCACCCCGGACGTATTCGTGTTCGACTCGGGTGGCGCGCTGCGCTACCGCGGCGCGCCCGACGACGACTACAGCGACCCCTCGGCCAGCGCCCAGTGGCTGCGCGGCGCGCTCGACGCGGTGCTGGCGGGCCGGGAGCCCGACCCGGCCGAGACCCAGCCGGTTGGCTGCTCGGTCAAGTGGAAGCGCTAGCCGGCCACATGACCGTCTGCAGGCTCCAGCGGTAGCCCGGCGGCCTGCCAGTCCAGGAGTCCGCCTGCAAGGTTGTGGGCGTCCCATCCGGCCTGGGTGAATGCCTCGGTGGCCATGGCCGAGCGGGCACCGCTGCGGCAGTAGAACACCACCTCCCGCTCGCGGCTGATCGTCTCGGCCTGGGCGGAGATTTCGCCCAGCGGCAGGTGGCGGGCGCCGGCGATGCGGCCGGCCTCCCATTCGGAGGGCTCGCGCACGTCGATCAGCTCGATTTCGCCCTGTTCCAGGAGTTCTTTGACCTGCTGGGGGTTGTAATCAGGATTCACCGTTTTTGAGCGTAGCGATGCATCCGACTGCGTCTTCCGCTACTCTGCCCCGCCAATCAGAGAACCAGCCGAATCCTGACGCGCCACGGCGCGCGGGAACGGGGAACCCAAGGGAGCCAATGCTCCAGGGGCGAATCGCCGCAATTTTTGTGGCGTAGCGCAACTCTTTCAGCGCGAGCCCGACAGCTAACCCCGTAGGCCCTAGAAAGAGAAGGGGTTCGAGTTGTCGTATCGCAAAACAGCAGGGATCTTGGTGGCCGCCATCCTGGCGCTGGCCGGCACCGCCATGGGGGCCTCGCACGGCTCCGGCGGCGCCAGCGCGTCGGACGCGGCCCACTACGCCGGCGACTCCAAGCACCTCGGAGACCGCTGGCTCCGCCAGGGAATGACCGGCCACGACGTTCGCGTGCTCCAGCAGTTCCTGGGCTTCGCGGGATTTCCCACCCATATCACCGGGACGTTTGACCGGTCCACCACTCGCAGCGTCGTGGCTTTCGAGCGCAAGCACAATCTGACCAGCGATGGCATCGTCAGCGCCGACGTGGCCAGCAACCTGCGCAAGGCGGTGGCCGCGGCGGAGAACGCCAACCGGCCCCACGGCACCACGAGGATCAACGGCGACGGCACGGCCACCGCTCCGGCGGGCGCGCCGCGGCAGGTGCTGGCGGCGGTGTCCGCAGCCAACTCGATCATCCACACCTCGTACTGCTACGCGGGTGGCCACGGCTCCTGGAAGTCCAGCTGCTACGACTGCTCTGGCTCGGTCGGCTTCGCGCTGCATGCCGCCGGCCTGCTGTCCTCCCCCGCGCCCTCCGGAGACTTCGAGTCGTGGGGCCAGCCGGGACCCGGGCGCTGGATCACCATCTACACGAACCCCAACCACATCTGGATGGTGGTCGCAGGGCGAGCGTTCGACACGGCCGACTTCGGCGGGCCCAACATCCCAGACGGCAGTGGACCGCGCTGGCGGTCGAACCCGACCGGGAACATGAGCGACGGCGGGAACTACACGGTCCGGCACCCGGCCGGGTTGTAACGGCGTTCGCGGGGCCGGGCGGGCTTCGGCCCGCCCGGTCTTCGCACCCGGGCACCCGGGCGTTCGGGCGGAGCGTCGGCTAGGCGCCCTCGGCCGCGGGCGGTCGGCCCAGGGGTCATGGTCGACAAAAGCGACACTGGGCGTCGTTCTTGTGACCCGGGTCCGGGGCGGAGGTCCGCTCTGATCCCGGGCGGCCGCCTCGGCGCGGGCCAGCCGCGCGCCCCAAGTAGCATCAACCTGGGATGTCCGCGCTGGCCGAGCTGTACACGATTCCGCAGGAGTACGAGGACTTTCGGGACACGATCCGGCAGATCGCCCAGGAGCGGATTGCGCCCCGTGCGGCCGAGATCGACGAGAAGGCCGAGTACCCGCACGACCTGCGTGCGCTGCTGGCCGAGCACGACGTGCTGGGACTGCCGTTCGACGTCGAGCACGGAGGCACGGGCACCGGGACGCTGATGCTGAACCTGGCGATCGAGGAGATCGCCAAGGCCTGTGCCTCGACTGCGCTGATCGTCATGGTCCAGGAGCTGGGCACCCTGCCGATCAAGCTGTTCGGGACCGAGGAGCAGAAGCAGCGTTTTCTGCCGCGGTGCGCCAGCGGAGAATGGTCTCCCGCGTTCGCGCTCTCAGAGCCCGACGCCGGATCGGATCCCGGCGGGATGCGCACCACCGCCACCCAGGACGGTGGCGAGTGGGTGATCGAAGGCACCAAGAACTGGATCACCAACCTGGGGATCGCCGACTTCTATGTGGTGTTTGCGGTGACCGACCGCCAGGCCGGCCATTCCCGCGGCATCACGGCGTTCATCGTGGAGGCGGACCGGCCCGGGTTCAGCGTCGGCAAGCTCGAGCACAAGCTGGGAATCCGGGGATCGCCCACCGGGCAGCCGATCTTCGACGGCGTCCGGGTCCCCGACGCGAACGTGATCGGCGAGCTCGGCCACGGCCTCAGGGTGGCCTTGGGCACGCTCGACCACTCGCGGCTGGGGGTGGCCGCGCAGGCGCTGGGTATCGCCCAGGGCGCCACCGACTACGCCGCCGCCTACGCCCGGGAGCGCAGGCAGTTCGGCCAGCCGATCAACTCCTTCCAGGCCATCCAGTTCAAGCTGGCCGACATGGAGACCCAGTGCGCCGCCGGCCGCGAGCTCCTGTACCAGGCGGCGGCCAAGGTGGATCGCGGCCAGCCGGACATCGGCAAGTACTCGGCCATGGCCAAGCTGTTCTGTTCCGACACGGCGATGCAGGTGACCGTGGAGGCGGTGCAGGTGCTGGGCGGATACGGCTATGTGCGCGAGTACCCAGTCGAGCGGATGATGCGCGATGCCAAGATCACCCAGATCTACGAGGGCACCAACGAGATCCAGCGGATCGTGATCGCCCGCACCATGCGCTAGCCGATGCGAGCCGGACCCCCCACGCTGCGCCGGATCGTCGCCTCGGCCCTGGCGGCGCTGATCGTCGGCCTGGGCGCGGCCAGCCTGGTCACCGGGTTCAGCGACTCGTTCGTGATCCGCCTGCTTCAGGGGGCGGCGGTGTTCGGCGCCGGGGCCGTGATCCTAGGCGGGACGGTGCTGCTGGTGATGATCCGGATGGCCGGCTGGCAGGACCCCGAATCGGATGAGGACTTCGATGCGATCGTGGAACGAGCGGAGCGCTTGGCGGCCAGCGAGTCCTGGGGTGAGAGCCTGGATGAGGCCGACGACGAGCCCGAGTACGAGCTGGCCACCGAGGAGGACTTCGAGTTGCTGGTCCGCTCGGCCCTGGACGAACTCCCGCTGGAATTCCACCGCGCTCTGGAGCACGTGGCGGTGGTGGTGTCAGATCGTGGGCGCGGGCGCGGCGCCTACGGGCTGTACCAGGGCGACACCGTGGCAAATGACTACTTCCACGACCGGATCGTGATCTTCCGCGACACGCTGCTGCGCGACTTCGGGCACGACCCGGAGCTACTCAAGGCCCAGGTGGTGCGGACCGTGCGCCACGAGCTCGCCCACCACCTGGGGTGGGACGAGAAGGGCGTCAGAGGTCTCGGCCTCTAGCATCACGCCCCCACACAACCGTCGAAGGAGTACTTGATGCCAGAAGCAGTGATCGTCGACGCCATTCGCACGCCCATCGGACGTGCGATGAAGGGGTCGCTGAAGACCGTTCGCGCCGACGACCTCGCCGCGATTCCGATGGTCGCGCTCCAGGAGCGCAACCCCGAGGTCAACTTCTCCGAGACCGTGGACGTGATGATGGGGGCCGCATCCAGCGTGGGCGAACAGGGCTACAACGTGGGACGCAACGCCTCGCTGCTGGCCGGGATCGACCACCACGTGCCCGCCTGCACGGTGAACCGGTTCTGCGCGTCCTCGCTCCAGACCCTGCGCATGGCGTTTCACGCCATCAAGACCGGTGAGGGTGATCAGTACATCGCCGCGGGTGTGGAGGCGGTATCCCGCGCCGGGCTGGGCGCGGGCATGATGGAGGAGGCCAAGCACCCCAAGCTGAACGGCTCGGACGGCGCGGCCTACGACGTGTACATCCCTATGGGCCTGACCGCCGAGAACGTGGCCGACCGCTGCCAGGTGACGCGTGAGCAGCAGGACGAGTGGGCGGTGATCTCGCAGAACCGGGCCGTGGGGGCGCGCGACGACGGCCACTTCGCCAGGGAGATCGTGCCGGTGACCGTGCCCGCGCATAAGGACACGGATAAGGAAGGCAACGAGGTCGACGTGCCGGAGACGGTGGTCGACAAGGACGACGGTCCGCGCGCGGGCACCACCATGGAGGTGCTGGCCACGCTCAAGCCGGCGTTCCGGCCCGACGGCACGGTCACCGCCGGTAACTCCTGCCCGCTCAACGACGGCGCGGCCGCGGTGCTCGTGATGAGCGAGGACAAGGCCCAGGCGCTGGGCCTCAAGCCCAAGGCCCGGATCCTGGCCTCGAGCGTGGCCGCGATCCGGCCCGAGATCATGGGGCTGGGCCCGATTCCGGCCATCCAGTCGCTGCTCAAGGAGTCCGGGATGAAGATCGACGACGTGGACATTGTCGAAATTAACGAGGCGTTTGCCGCGCAGATCGTGCCCTGTATGGAGGATCTGGAGATTCCGGAGGAGAAGCTCAATCCGTTCGGCGGGGCGATCGCGCTGGGTCACCCGTTTGGGATGACCGGCGCCCGGATCATGACCACGCTGCTCAACGGCCTGGAGGCCACCGATGGCACGTACGGAATCGAGTCGATGTGCGTGGCCGGCGGAATGGGCCAGGCGATGCTCGTCGAGCGGCTGAACTAAGCGTCCAGCCGGTCAGAGCCTTTCTAAGGACGAGTTGGCGCGGGGTCGATATTTGAAGCGGTACCCCGAAGCCCTGCGCCCTTGCCTGCATTCGACGAATCCACCGAACTTCACGATCCGCTGACCGAGCTCCCCAGCCGGGTGCTGCTGGCGGACCGGCTGGAGCACGCGCTGGCCCGGGCGCGACGGCCCCGGACCACGCTGGCCGTGCTATTCGTGGGCGTTGACAACTTCAAGCAGGTCAACGACAGCCTGGGCCACGATGCCGGGGACGACCTCCTGCTGGCCATCAAGCCGCGCCTGCTCCACGGGCTGAGGCCCGGCGACACCGTGGCCCGGTTCGGCTCGGACGAGTTCGTCGTGGTGTGCGAGAACCTGGCCAGCGAGGCGGCGGCGGTGAGCATCGCCAAGCGCGTGCTGGAGACTTTGAGCGCGCCGATTCCCGCCGCCGGTACCGAGCATTTCGTCAGCGCCAGCATTGGCATCGTGGTGGTGGAGGGCGGAGGAACCGCTGTGGCCTCAGAGGTCCTGCGCGACGCCGGTGCGGCCATGCACCGGGCCAAGCAGAGCGGCGGCGCACGCTGGGAGCTGCACGACGCCTCAATGCGTCGGCGGCTGCTGGCCCGGGTCACCGCCGAGCGCGAGCTGCGCGAAGCCGTGGGCTCGGACCAGCTGCGCCTGTACTACCAGCCGCTGGTCGCGCTGGAGGGTCCTCGCGTGATCGGGGCGGAGGCGCTGGTGCGCTGGGAGCACCCGACTCGTGGGCTGCTGCTGCCCGGCGAGTTCATTCCCCTGGCCGAGGAGACCGGAGCCATCCTGTCGCTCGGCAAGTGGGTCATCGAGACCGCGATCCGGGAAGGCGCGCAGTGGCAGGAGGCCTTCCCCGAAATGCGCCTGAGCGTGTCCCTCAACCTCAGCGCCCGCCAGGTAGCTCAAGCGGGCATTCCCCGGATCGTCCGCGAGATCCTGCGCGAGACGGGGGTGAACCCGGCGAAGGTCGAGCTCGAGATCACCGAGAGCGCGCTGATCGACGGGGGCGACGTGCCCGGGGAGATCCTGGGCGCGCTCAAGGATCTCGGCGTGCGTCTGGTGCTGGACGACTTCGGCACGGGTTACTCCTCGCTCAGCTACCTCAAGCGCTTCCCCATCGACGCGATCAAGATCGATCGCTCGTTCATCGCCGGGCTGGGCACCGACCGCGGCGATACCGCGATCGTGGCGGCGGTGATCAACATGGCCCGCGCGCTGGGCATCTCGGTCATCGCCGAAGGCGTGGAGAACGAGGCCCAGGCCGGTGCGCTGCGTACTCTGGGCTGCCACTACGCCCAGGGGTTCCACTACTCGCCGGCGGTTCCGGCCGACGTGTTCGGTGCCTTCCTGACCTGCGCCGCCGCCGACATGGCGCGGCAGCCGGTCGAGGAAATCAGCTAGCCCTTACTTCGGCGCCATCCGGAGGGCGCCGTCCAGCCGGATCGTCTCGCCGTTGAGCATCTCGTTGGACACGATGTGGAGGGCCAGGGCGGCGAACTCCTCGGGTCGGCCCAGGCGGGACGGGAACGGAATGGCGGCGGCCAGGGCCTGGCGATTCTCCTCGGGCAGCGCGCCCAGGAGGGGCGTGTCGAAGGTTCCCGGGGCGATCGTGCAGACCCGGATCCCGGCCACCGCCAGGTCGCGAGCCGCGGGCAGCGTCAGGCCGACGATGCCCCCCTTGGAGGCCGAATAGGAGATCTGACCGATCTGGCCATCGAAGGCCGCGATCGACGCGGTGTTGATGCACACCCCGCGCTCACCCGAGGCGGTCGGCTCGGAATCGACCATCGCCGCCGCGGCCAGGCGCAGGACGTTGAACGTGCCGATCAGGTTGACCCGGATCACGGTCTCAAACGGCTCCAGCGAGTGGGGTCCGCGGCGGCTGGCCACCCGCTCGGCCCAGCCGATCCCCGCGCAGCACACGCTGATCCGCAGTCCGTCGGGGAGGGCGGCAGTCGCGCCCACCGCCGCCTGGACCTGCTCGGGGTTGGTCACGTCGGTCTGGCGGAACGAGGCGCGGTCGCCCAACTCCTCGGCCAGGGCCTGACCTCGCTCCTGGTTCAGGTCGGCGATCACCACCCGGGCGCCGGCCTGGTACAGGGCACGGGCCGTCGCCTCGCCCAATCCCGAGGCCCCGCCGGCCACCAGCGCTCCTACGCCTTCTATCTGCACGGGGCGGAACCCTATAGGGGGGCGGGCGTGGCCGTCGCTGCGGGCGCGGCCAGCGACACCGCGAACAGGTCCTGGGAGTCGGTGTACCACCCGGCCAGGCGCAGTCCCGCCGCGGCCAGATCCGCCTCCAGCCGCCGGCGGGTGAACTTGGCGCTGATCTCCGTCCGCAGCTCCTCTCCGGCCTCGAACTCAACCCGCAGGCCCAGCCGCTCGATCAGGACGCTCTGGGGGCGCAGGGCCTTGAGGCGCATCTCGATCCACTCGTGCTGGCGATCGAAGAACGCCACGTGCTCGAACGCGTCGATCGCGAAGTCGGCGCCCAGCTCGCGGTTGAGCACCCGGAGCACGTTGCGGTTGAACTCCGCAGTGATGCCCTGCGAGTCGTCGTACGCCGCCTCGATCACGTCGGGGTCCTTGACCAGGTCGGTCCCCAACAGCAGGTGATCGCGGGGGCCGAGCAGGGACCTGATCTGCCGCAGCAGGCGGCGGCGGGTGCCGGGCGGAAAGTTGCCGATCGTGCCGCCCAGCAGGGCCACGATCCGCGTCTCGCCATCTCCCGCGGGGACGCTGTCCAGGTGGCGCTCGAAGTCCCCCACCACACCTTCGACGCGAAGCCCGTCGTAGTCGTCGACCAGCTCCTGGGCGGCCTGCTGGAGGGCCTGCTCGGACACGTCCAGGGGGATGTAGCGCCGCACGCCCCCGTTCTCGGCCATGGCGTCGAGCAGGATGCGGGCCTTCTCCGCCGAGCCTGAGCCCAGCTCCACCAGCTCACGGGCGCCGGTCTGGTCGATGATGTCGGCGGCGTGGCGCTCCAGGATCTCCCGCTCTGTGCGCGTGGGGTAGTACTCCGGCAGCTGGCAGATCTGCTCGAACAGCTCTGAGCCGCGGGCGTCGTAGAAGTGCTTGGGCGGCAGCTCCTTGAACGGCCGGGTGAGCCCGTCAAGCACGTCGTCGGCCAGCACGCGCTCCTGGGCCTCCGAGAGACATGATCGAATCGTGATCTGGCCGTTCTCCAGCTGCGATGTCATGCGTCAACCGCGATTCTCAGGCCGGAGAAGATCTGCCGCCGCTGGGGGTGATCCCAGTTGCGGAGCGTGGGGCTGGCCACCCGAGCTCGGGTGGCCCAGGAGCCTCCGCGCAGGACCTTGTAGCCGGCGCCGAAGAACGGCTCCGAGTACTCCGGGTAGGGATAGGACTCGAACCCGGGATAAGGCTCGAACTGCCCGGCCGTCCACTCCCACACGTCGCCGATCATGCCCAGGCAGCCGAAGGCTGAAGCGCCCTCGGGATAAGCGCCGGCCGCCGCCGGGCCGCCTCCCAGGTGGTCGAGGTTGGCGTGCACAGCCGGGTCCGCCGGCTCCTCGCCCCAGGGGAACGAGCGAGCCGCGCCCTGATCTGGATCCCAGGTCGCCGCCTTCTCCCATTCGCGCTCGGTGGGCAATCGCGCGCCCACGGCGCGGGCGAAGGCGTCGGCCTCGAACCAGGAAATGTGGGCCACGGGTCGCGTGGGATGCAGCGGCTCCAGCCCGACCAGGCGCCATTCCTGGCTGCAGTCGGCCGACCATCCCCCGGGGCGGTGGATGTCGTACTGCTCCTTCCAGGCCCAGCCCTCGTCCGACCACCACTCGCGGCGCTCGTAGCCGCCGCCCTCGACAAACCTCAGGTAGCTGGCGTTGGTCACGGGCGCGCGGCCGATCAGGAAGCCGGGCAGGTCGTCGTCGTGGCGTGGGCGCTCGTTGTCGTAGGCAAACCCTTGGTCCGAGGCGCCGATGGTGCAGGGCCCGGCGGGGACCTCC
>DASZGO010000118.1:0-7259 GCA_035938755.1 Solirubrobacteraceae bacterium
GACTGGGAGGACATCCCGGCCAGCGCGCAGTGGCAGCGGGAGATTGAGGACGGGATCGATCAGGCGGACGCGTTTCTGCTGGTCCTGTCGCCCGACTCGGTGAAATCGCCAGTGTGCGCCCAGGAGCTCGAGCACGCCATCCAGCGCCGCAAGCGAATCCTGCCCATCGTCCACCGCGACGTAGATCCCCAGGAGGTTCACCCGGAGGCCGCGGGGCTGAACTGGGTGTTTCTGCGCGACCAGGACTCGTTCGACGAGGGACTGCGAACTCTGCTGGAGGCGATCGACACTGACCTTGAGCACGCCAAGGCCCACACGCAGTGGGCCGCGCAGGCAATCAACTGGGAGCGGGGCGGCCACGACCGAGCCCGGCTGCTGCGCGGGTCCGATCTGGAGTCGGCCGAGCGCTGGCTGACCGAGGCGGCGGCCAAGCAACCCCAGCCCACCGAGCTCCAGGCCCAGTTCGTGCAGGCCAGCCGCGACGTGGCTCGGCGGCGGGGCCGGGTCGTGTTCGGCGCCGTGGCCGTGGCTTTGGTCGTGGCGGTTGCCCTGGCCGTGGTGGCGCTGATCCAGCGGGCCGACGCCGTGCATCAGAGCGACGTGGCCTATGCCCGCGAGCTGGACGCCAACGCCCAGAACCAGTACACGAGCGACCCTGAGCTGAGCGTGCTGCTGGCCGTGCAGGCCGCGCGCGTCGATCCCGGCACCCCTACCCGCGAGGCGCTGCGAATGGCGCTGGCCGAGTCCCACGTGCGCCAGCGCTACACCAATCCGCGGGGCGCGATCGGTGACGCGTTGTGGAGCCCCGACGGTACTCGGCTCCTGATCGCCGAGCCCGGAGCCGACCAGGCGCAGATCGTCCGGCCCGGCGCGGGCGCCCGCCCGTTGATCCTTCGCGCGCCGGGGCTCTTCTCTCAGATCAGCTGGGACGGCACGGGACGCCTGGCCCTCACCGGAGCCAGCCAGGTCACGATCTGGAACGCCGCGACGGGAGCGATCGTCCGCCGGCTCCCTACCACCGGTGTTCAGGCCGCGCTGGCCCCCGACGGCCGCACCGCGGCCACACTCGATCTTGCGGGTGCGCTGCAACTGTGGGACGTGCGCAGCGGTGGCCTGGAGACCCAGACCTCTCTGGCCGCACAGGGCAACCCGGCCTGCCTGCGCTGGAGCCCCGACGGATCGGTGGTGGTGGCCTGCATGGCCCGCGTGTCGGCGCAGCTGAGCCGCAACGAACACGCGCACGAGACGCTGACCGTGTTCGACGGTCACACCGGGCGGCGGTTGGCGTCAATCGCCCAACCCGACCTCAGCCACGACCTCGCCTTCAGCCCGGACTCGCGCCGGCTGGCCGTGGCCGGCCTCGGGAGCATCACCGCCAGCCAGAGTGGCGGCGTGGTGGTGTACGCGGTCCGCACCGGCACGCCTCTGATGACGTTCCCTGGTGCGGCGAGCGCCGTGGCGTTCAGCCCTCGCGGCGACGAGCTGGCCTACGCCAACGTTCGCGGCAGCATCGCGCACGTGTACACCTTTTCCGACCGCAGCGACGTGCCCCTGGTCGGCCACACGGGCACGATCCAATCGATCGCGTTCAGCCATACCGGCTCCTACGTTGTCACCGGCGCGGCCGACAACACCGCCCGCGTGTTCAACTCGTTCTTCGGCACCCCGGTCGAGGTGCTGTACGGCCACACGGGCGAAGTCACCGACGCCGGCCTGAGCCTGGACGACAGCCAGCTGGCCACCGCAAGTGCCGACGGGACCGCGCGAGTCTGGGCCACGCCCGTCCCGCGCGCACTGGCTCAGCGCTTCCTCACCGGCAAGCAGTCAGGCCTCGCCCTGTCCCCGCAGGGGGACCGGGTGGCGGTGGCGGGGAGCGCGAGTGCAGCCGGCCTGGTCTTTGACCGCCGCGCCCTGGCAGTGGCGGCCCGCCTGTCTCCGCCCGCCCGGGAGCGATTCTCCGCCGCCGCGTTCAGCCCCGACGGGCGCTGGCTGGGCGCAGTGTCGGGGCGACAGGTCCGGCCGGGATCGGTCACCGGCGACCGGATCGAGCTCTACGACAGCCATACCGGCGCGCTGACCGGGACGATCGGAGCCCCCGCGTCGCCGGTCAGTCTGGCTGCCTGGGCGGGAGGCGGCCTGGCCGTCCGGTCGGGCAACGGACAGGTGTCTCTGTACACCCCGCCTGCCGGCCGCCCGGTTCGTGTCCTGGAGCCGGCCGGGCGCGCGGTACAGAGCATCACCGGTAGCCGAGACTCGAAGCTTCTGGCGGTCACCCACGCCGACGGATCGGTAGACGTGATCAGCGCGTCCGGGCAGCTGTTGCGTCGGCTGCGCGGGCCGGCCCCGCAGCCGCTGTACCCGGGTCTGGTCACGAGCACGCCGCCGATCCGCGCGGCGTTCAGTCCCGACGGGACGTGGATCGCCACCGCCGGGGCCGGCGACGCGGTCGACCTCTGGAATGTGGCCAGCGGCCACCTAGCGCATACGCTGGCCGCGGGGAGCAGTCCGTTCGTGTCGCTGGCGTTCAGCCCCGACAGCCGGACTCTGGCCGCCGGCGACAGCGCCAGCGTCGAGCTGTGGGAGGTCTCCTCAGGCGTGCACCTGCGAGAGCTGGGACACGCCGAGCCCTCCACCTGGGGGCCGGCATCCGAACTGGTGCCGGAGGGCGGGGTCCGCGTGGCCTTCAGCCAGAGCGGCGACACGCTGACCAGCTCAGGCGACTTCGCGCTGCGAGCCTGGGACGTCCAGACCGGCCAGCTGCTGTTCGACGCGCCCTTCACCACCGTCGGCCTGGGCACGCCGGATGGCCAGCAACTCGTGGCCATCAACAGCGGCCGGCTGGCCGTGTACGCGTGCGAGGAGTGCGGCGGCCTCGATCAGCTGCTGGCCGCCGCGGCCCGAAACACCACCCGCGGTCTCACCCCAGCCGAGCGCGCGCTGTATCTGCACCAGAGCTGACGGTCTGGCCGGGCCCGACGGGACCGGCGGATGCCTTGAGCCGCGGCCTGTGCGTGCGCTATACCTAGCTGAGCTGTGAGGGGGCGAGAACGATGATCGAGTGTCAGAGCTGCGAGGGGGACACACCGGAGGGGCGCTTCTGCATCCGCTGCGGCGCGCCGCTTGAGCAGGGACACACCGGACGGTCGAGCTCGCGCTCGCCCTACGCCGCCGCACCCCACGAGCACGTGGCCCTCCCGGCACTGGTGTCGAGCCTGTTCCCCCACCTCCCACGCTCGTCTCACTGGGGCTTCCGCATCGCCCTGCTCAGCGGCGCCGGACTCCTGGTGGTCCTAGCGGTCACGCGGCTGTTTCCTGTCGGTCTGATCGCCGCCGCGCTGCTGCTTCCGCTGGTGGTGGTCCTGTACGTGATCGACGTCGACGTGTACGAGGACGAGCCGGTGTGGGCCATGGGGCTGTCACTGGCCTGGG
Organism: Solirubrobacteraceae bacterium; assembly: GCA_035938755.1. Lineage (GTDB taxonomy): Bacteria > Actinomycetota > Thermoleophilia > Solirubrobacterales > Solirubrobacteraceae > Palsa-465. The sequence goes on from DASZGO010000118.1 coordinate 3,430, forward strand.
GAGCGCTCGCCGGTGTGGGCTTCGGCCTGATCGCAGTGGCCGTGTCTCCGTCGCTGACCTCGGTGATCAACCACGGGCATTCGCAGTACCTCGTGTGGCAGGGGCTGGTACTGCCGTTCCTGGGGCTGCTGGTGCTGATGATCGGCCCGCTGATGCTGCTCCGCTACCACCGGTTCAACAGCGTGCTGGACGGCGTGGCGTTTGGCCTCAGCGCGGGGGCCGCGTTCGCCGGCGGCCAGCTGATCGCCTACAGCGCTCACGTGTTGGGCAACGGGATCCGGCCCCAGGGCGCGCTCGTGCCGTGGATCTGGCGACTGCTGTCGTTCGGCGTGGCCCTGCCGATCGTGACCATGGGCGCCGCTGCCGCCGCCTGCACGGCGCTCTGGCTCCGGTATCGCGCCCCGGCTCGTGATGCGGAGGCGCTCGGCTGGGTGGGCCACCCCGCGGTGGCCGTGCCGCTGGCCGCCCTCCTGGTCATGGGCGCCTCCGTCGGCGAGGTGTTCCTGCCCTCAGGCGGTTGGCTGGGTTGGCTGGTGGCATTCGATCTGGTCGTGCTCGTGCTGTTGCGCCGGGCGATCCACGTCGGGCTGCTGGAGGAGTCGCTGGAGATTCCCATCGGGCCGACGTTCACCTGTGCCAACTGCGGGGGCGAGACGGCGCGACACACCTTCTGTGGTCAGTGCGGCATCTCGCTCCAGGCCCTCCCCAAGGCCCGGTCTGAGGGCGCGCCCGGATCGGCCGGCGCCGGGCCGGCGCCCACTATTACGCCCACCCCGGAGCCGGGCACGTGAGTGCATCGGGCAGCTCGCCGACGGCCCCCAGCGGGTGGGATCCTCACATCCGTCCGCTGCACTTCCGCGGCGTCCACGTCCACCATCACCTGCGGGGCCAGACTCGTGGGCGCCTGCGCGGTCATCTGGTACTCGTCACGTTCGTCGTCGCCCTGAGCGTGTCGGTGGGAATCGGCGCGGTGGTCGTGGCGCTGGTGGCGCCCGGCAGCGCCCCGCTGTGCCAGCCCTACACGCCGTGCGGCCCGGCGACCTCCGGCATGGGTCTGGTCAGCCAGACGGTGTGGCGGAGCTCTCAGTACGGCTTCACCGTGGAATATCCCGGGAGCGCGCTGTCGGCCTCCCAGCAGAGCGGCTCCGGCCTGGTCCTTGATCTCCAGGCCGGCGGCTCCGGCGGCACGATCGTCGTCCTGGGGGCGCCGGCTGCTGAGGCCAGCCCCGCGAAGGCGATCACCTCCGAGCTGACAAAGCTCTCCGGCGTCTCCCAGCTGGCGGCCGACACCAGCCAGGCCGACCGGCTGTTGGGGCCGGGAGTCGGGTACCGCAGCGGGGTAGGCGGCGTTTACACCGGTTTTGGTGACGCGTCACAGGGGGTAGGGGGCGAGCAGACGATCTACGCCGAGTCAGCCACCGACGGCCGGGTGACGATAACCGTGCTGGCGATCGCGCCAGCCAATGACGCCGGTCCCAAGTCCGCCATCGCCCAGGCCGCCGATCTCGTCATCAACAGCGTCCGCTGGTCATGACCCGTCGGAGCCGCGCGGGTCTTCTCATCGTCGTGGCCGTGGCCGGGCTCGCCGGTGTGGGGATCCTGCTGGCCTCCTCCTCCGGCGCCCCGCCGCGTCCGATCCGGGCCGAGCGACTCCTGGGCCGCACCCGACCCTCCACCATGGTCGACTTCTCGCTGGTCCTCAGGATCGACCAGCGCCAGGTCGACCGGGCCGAGGCCGAGCTCTACAACCCGGCCTCGCCGCAGTATCACCGCTTCATCGACGCCCGCACGTTCGGTCGGCGGTTTGGCATCTCTGACCGCCAGCTGGCCCGGCTGCGGGGCCTGCTCAGCCGGGATGGAGTCCAGATCTCCTCCGAGTACCCGCAACGCACGGCGATCGACGTCGCCGCTCCAGCCGGGGTGGTCGACCGGCTGTTCGGAATCCGGCTGATGAACTACGTCTCGCGCGCCGGGCGGGTGTTCCATGCGCCCCTGGGCGTCCCTGTCGTGCCGCCGAGGCTGAGCGGATCGGTAACCACCGTCGCCGGGCTCAGCGGCCGGTTCGCCCCGCGCGCTGACGACGTGGCGGGCGGTGGGCTCTCTCCTAGCACGGCCCGAACGGCGTATCACATCTCGCCGCTCTACCAGCAGGGCATCCGGGGCCAGGGCGAGCGCATCGCTCTGATCTCGTTCGCCCAGTTCAGCCAGTCCGACCTCGACGGGTTCGCCCAGCAGTACAGCCTGCCGCGCTTCACCCCGGTCAACATCTCTAGCCCTCAGGACGGTCCGGCTCAGGACACCAGCCAGGACGGAATCGGTGAGGCCGATCTGGATGTCGAGGTCGTCCACGCGATCGCTCCCGAGGCCCAGATCCTCAACTACAACGCGCCCCAAGTCACGGCCGGGGGAACGGACTCGTTCGGTCCGCTGCTGGACAAGATCGTGGCCGACGGGAAGGCCAACATCGTCTCCGACAGCTACGGCGTGTGCGAGCTGACGTTCCCCAGCGCCGACGTCCTGCGGGACGAGCACGCGATCGATTCGGCCGTCCTGCACGGGATAAACGTGTTCAAGTCCACCGGGGACTCCGGCGCCTACCAGTGCCAGCGAACCGACTCCTCCGACACGCGGTTGTCGGTCGAATGGCCGGCCTCGAGTGCTGGAGTGATCGCGGTCGGTGGCACGACCCTGTCCACGACGGCCACCGGAGACTACGCGGGTGAGAGCGCGTGGGAGGGCACGATCACCCAGACCGGCGGGGGCGGCGGGGTCAGCGCACTGGTTCCACGCCCGGGCTGGCAGCGGGCACCCGGCGTGATCAACCAGTTCTCCAACGGCCGGCGCCAGCTGCCTGACGTGTCCGCCTCGGCTAACCCGTTCTTCGGTTGGTCGACCTACCGCAATGGGTCTCTGCAGCCCACCGGCGGAACCAGCGCCGCCTCGCCGTTCATGGCGGCCTCGATGGCACTGATCGAGCAGTACGCCCGCCAGCACGGGATCAACCGGTTGGGCTTCGTGGCCCCGATGCTCTACCAGATCGCCTCAACCCCGCAGAAGCTGCCGCCGTTCCACGACGTGACGGTCGGCAACAACCGCTACTACCCGGCCAGCACCGGATGGGACTTCGCCACCGGGCTCGGGTCGCCCGACGTTTACAACCTGGCTCAGGACGTCGTCGACTACCTGCAGGCCCATCCCAGCCAGTAGGAGAGCCGAGACCCGCTGATCGCTGGCCTTAGCATCCGCCCCGGCGCGGCACGGGCCTGGTGGCCCATCCAGTCTTCAAAACTGGCAGGGCCGGGCAGCCCCCGGCTTGGAAGGTTCGATTCCTTCGCCGCGTCGTGGGTGGAAATGACCGGTTTCCGGGCGCGATGGACGCCCGGGCGCGAGAGGCCAAATCCAAAGCGTGTCCCAAACATGTCCCAAGAATGCGCTAGTCAGCCCACCAGTTGCGCTGACCCTCAACGTCTTCGCGCGGAGCCTCGCCGAGACTGGGCGCGCCGATGACGATGATCTCGAGGCCCTCCGGCCCGGCCTCGTAGCCTCGCCACGTACCGGACGGAACGCGGACCGCGTCCCACTCCTTGAGCTCGACGATCTCGTCGTCAAGCTTCATCCGCCCGCTCCCACTTACGACCACGTACACCTCCTCCTGCTTCTTGTGCGTGTGGCCGTACGGAAAGCGATAGCCGGGCGGGACGTGCTGGTAGCTCAGGCCGGATCGCTCGAGCTCGAGCGCCTCGGTCGCCAAGCGGAACTCCAGGTCCGGCGCGCCGTCGAACCTGGACCCGAGGTCCTCCAGGTCCTCCTTGAGGTTCCTGAGCGTGAAC
>DASZGO010000119.1:0-6511 GCA_035938755.1 Solirubrobacteraceae bacterium
CCCGCGCCAGACCGCAGGCGCGCGGCTTCGATCTCCGCCTCCAGTTCGTCCCGGAACTTCTCGATCATCGAGCCGATCGGCATGGCCATGGCGTCGCCCAGCACGCACAGGCAGTGACCGATGATCGCGGTCTGGACCGAGGCCATGATGTCCAGGTCCATGGGGGTGGCGTCGCCGGCCTCGATCCGCCCCAGCATCTTGACCGTCCAATTGGTGCCCTCGCGGCAGGGGACACACTTGCCGCAGGACTCGTGGGCGTAGAACTTGGCCAGCTTGGTGGCCACCTCGAGCACGCTGTGCGAGTCGTCGACCACGATGATCGAGGCGGTGCCGAGCATGCTGCCCGCCTTGGCCAGGTTGTCGAAGTCGTATGTGATGTCGAGATCGTCCTTCGTCAGGACGGGAGAGCTCGAACCCCCAGGGAACCAGAACTTGATCTCGCGGCCGTCCGGCGGCCCGCCCCCCAGCCCGTAAATGACCTCTCGGGCAGTGATCCCGAACTCGATCTCGTAGTTGCCAGGCCGCTGTATGTCGCCAGAGATCGAGACGAGCTTGGTGCCAGCGGAGGTCTCGGTGCCGAGCTTGGCGAACTCCTTGCCGCCCATCGCGATGATGTGGGGGAGGTTGGAGAGGGTCTCCACGTTGTTGATCAGCGTCGGGCCGTGATACAGCCCCTCGATCGCCGGGAACGGCGGCTTGAGCCGCGGATTGCCGCGCTTGCCCTCCAGCGAGTCGAGCAGGCCGGTCTCCTCGCCGCAGATGTAGGCGCCGGCCCCGCGGTGCAGCACCAGGCTCACTGAGTGTCCAGAGCCGAGGATCCGCTCGCCAAGGTACCCCGCCTGGTAGGCCTCGGCTATCGCGGCGTCCAGGATGTCGGCCTGCTGGGCGTACTCGCCACGGATGTAGATGAAGGCGTGGTTGATCTCGCCCGCCCAGGAGGCGATGGCGATGCCCTCGATCAGCTGATGCGGATTCTTCTGCATCAGCTCGCGGTCCTTGAACGTCCCGGGCTCGGACTCGTCGGCGTTGCAGACCAGGTACTTGTCCATGTGGCCGTGGGGCAGGAACGACACCTTCTTGCCCATCTCGAAGCCGGCCCCGCCCCGGCCCCGGACGCGCGCGTCGGTGAGGTCGGCCAGCACCTGCTCGGGCTCGCGGTTCAGGGCCTTGCGCAACGACTCGTAGCCGCCGCGGCGCCGGTAGACCTCGATCGTGTTCAGCCCCGGCTCGTCGATCGCGTCGAGCAGCATCGTGCGCGGGCCGGGTGGCTGAACGCAGGAGCGTCTGAGCAGCTGCTTGTGCTCCAGCACCGGGCGCCCGGCCAGGACGTCATCCACGATCTGCCCGGTGTCCTCCTGCTCCAGCGGGCCCACGTACACGCCGTCCACCGAGGCCATGGGAGCGATGTCACAGGCCCCCAGGCACTCGAATGAGCTGACGTGAATCGTGTCCTGGCCAGAGGCGGCGGCGATCATCGCCTCGTACAGCTCGTCGGCCCCGCGCAGCGAGCACGTGATGTTGGTGCAGACGTACACGTCGTTGTGCTTCGGCCGCGGCTCGGTCTCGAGCATGTCGTCGAACGTGGCCACGCTCCACAGGTACGCCGGCGTGACCTGCATGACCGCGGCCACCTGCTCGAGGGCCTCAGGCGAGCACCAGCCATGGAGCTCCTGGGCGGCGTGCAGGGCGGGGATCGTGGCCGAGTGCGGGTCCGGGTACCTGCTCATGGCCTCGGTCACCGTCTGGCGCAGCTCCTCCGGCACGGGCGTGGTGGCCGCGTCGGGCACCGTCTCCGGGTACTTGAGAAGGTCGACCTCCTCGTCCCAGCCCGGAACCCGGGAGCCGTGCTCGAACCGGGGCACCGGCGGCCGGCCGCCGATCACACTCATCGGTCGATCCCACCGAGGATTGGGTCGAGCATGGCCAGGGTGGCGATGAGGTCGGCAATGTAGCTGCCGCGCACCATGTGGGGCAGCGCCTGGAGGTTGCTGAAGCTGGGATCACGCATGTGGACCCGGGCGGGCTTGGCCGACCCGTCGGCTCGGACGAAGCAGCCGAGCTCGCCGCGGGGGCCCTCGACCGGGTAGTAGCACTCGCCCGGCGGCACGCGGAAGCCCTCCGTGACCAGCTTGAAGTGATGGATCAGCGCCTCCATGCTGGTGGCCAGCTCGTGGCGGGGAGGCAGCGCCACCTTGCGGTCGGGCGAGATGAACGGGCCCTCGGGCAGTCCTTCCAGCGCCTGGCCGATGATCTTGGTCGACTCGTACAGCTCGGCGTGTCGTACCCGGTAGCGATCGTAGTTGTCGCCCACCGTGCCCACGGGGATCTTGAAGTCGAAGTGGTCGTAGCTCGAGTAGGGCTGCGTCTTGCGCAGGTCCCAGGGGTGCCCGGAGGCTCGCAACAGCGGCCCGGTGACCCCGAGCTGCAGCATGGTCTCCTGGTCGACGATGCCGGTGCCGCGGAGGCGCTCGAGGATGATCTGGTTCTTTGAGAACAGGTCCGCGTACTGGTCCGCGCGCGAGGGCATCGCGTCAACGAACTCGCGCAGCTTCGGGGCGAAGCCGCGAGGGATGTCCTCGAACACTCCACCAACCTGGATGTAGCGGGTGTGCATCCGCTGGCCCGAGGACATCTCGAATAGGTCGAGGATCTTCTCGCGCTCGCGCAGGCAGTACCAGAACATCGAGATCGCGCCGAGGTCGAGCGCGCTCGTTCCGAGCCAGAACAGATGGGATGCGATCCGGTTGAGCTCCAGGTGGATCACCCGCAGGTACTGGGCCCGCGGGGGGATCTCGAGGCCCAGCAGCGTCTCCACCGCTCCGCAGAACGCCTGGGCGTTGAAGTAGTAGCCCAGGTAGTCCATCCGCTCGATAACCGGGATCACCTTCCAGTAGGACTTGTCCTCGGCCGTCTTCTCGATCCCGGTATGGACGTAGCCGACGATCGGCTTGACGTCACGGACCACCTCGCCTTCGAGCGTGGTGAGCAGTCGCAGCACCCCATGGGTGGACGGGTGGTGAGGCCCGATATTGAGCGTGAACAGCTCGTGGGTCTCGCCCTGGCCCGCGGGCTCGGACGAGATGGTGGTCGACTCCTCGCGGCGCCGGTAGTCCTCGCTGAGCGAGGCCATGCTCAGAGGTCCTTCCCGTAGGACTGCTGCTCGTTGTAGGTGAACAGCACCGGCTCGCCGCCGACCGGGAAGTCGCGGCGCTGTGGGAACCCCTCGTAGTCCTCAGGCATCAGGATCCGGCGCAGGTCGGGGTGACCTTCGAACACGACCCCGAACATGTCGAACACCTCGCGCTCGGGGAACTCCGCCCCGGAAAACAGCGCCACCACCGAGTCGAGCTTCGGGTCATCGGTGGGCACGCGGACCTTCACGCTGATCCGGTCCGGGCGCTGCATGTCCAGCAGCTCGTAGAGCACGCCGAGCCGAGGCTCCTCCGGGTAGTAGTCGACTCCGTGCAGGCTGGCCAGGAACGTATAGCCCTCGCCCTGGAGATGTCCGAGCACCGCCCGGATGGCCCGCCGATCGGCTACCAGCACCGCGCGGCCGCGCTGAAACTCGGTGTCGAGGATCGACTCCGGCTGGGCCTCACGCAGCTCCTGGGCGGTCAGCTCGAGCGCGGTGGCGTCAGGCACCGGCCGTGTCTCCGGGCTTAAAGGTGCTGATGTCCGGAGACTCGATATCCCCCTCGCCCGGCAGGACCTCCTCGGTCCCGACCGCCTCGTAGCGCTCGCGCCAGCCGGGGGGCGGGTTGAGCTGGATCTTGGAGCGCAGTTTGATGATGCCGTGAGCCAGCGCCTCGGGGCGGGGCGGGCACCCCGGGACATGCACGTCGATCGGCATGAACTTGTCGGCGGGGACCAACGCGTAGTTGTTGAACACCCCCATCGACGAGCAGCACGCGCCCATCGAAACCGCCCACTTGGGCTCCAGCATCTGGTCGTATATGCGTCTGATGACCGGGGCCATCTTGATCGATACGCGCCCGGAGAGAATGATCAGATCCGCCTGCCGCGGCGAGGCGCGGAACGCCTCCCAGCCGAAGCGGGCGATGTCCATCCGCGCGGCGACGATGTGGATCTGCTCGATCGCGCAGCAGGCCAGGCCGAACGTCAGCGGGAAGAACGAGTTGCCGCGGGCCCAAGCCACCGCTCGGTCGACCGTAGTGGTCATGACGCGCTCCTCCACGTAGCGCTCGAGATCTTCGTCTTCCAGGTCGCCGCGCAGCAGGTCCCGGGCCTTGAGCTGGCGCGAGCGGAAGTTCTCGGGCACCTGCTCCCGGCTTATTTCCACGCCAGCGCCCCCCGTCTCCACACGTACACGAAGGCGATCATCAGCAGCACCACGAACACGACCGTCTCGGTCATCGCGAAAGTGCCGTAGGCCCGCAGCCGGATGGCGATCGGGAACAGGAAGATCACCTCGATGTCGAACAGGATGAACAGCATCGCCACCAGGTAGAAGCTGATGCCGAACCGGAACCCGCGCTGGATCTCCGAGGGCAGCCCGCACTCGTAGGGCTCCTGCTTGGAGCGGTTGGGCCGCCGCCGGCTGGTGACCAGGTTCAGCGTCCCGAACAGGATTCCCACCGCCGCCCCGAGACAGACGAACACGATCGCCGGCAAATAGTCACGGAGCACGGAGGGCGTTATACCACTACACGGGCGCGCTTGTAACAAACTGTTACTTAGTGCGGAATGCGGCTATCTTGCCGCGTGTGAAGCAGGTCCACCTGGTCGTCGGAATCACCGCGATCGCCCTCAACGCCGCGGTCGCCGTGTACGGCACGTGGCAGTGGCACCGGGCCGCGATGACCCGCTGGTTCTGGCGTCTGCTGCGGACCGCGCAGGCCGCGGTCGTCGTCCAGGTGGCGCTGGGCGGGATCCTGGTCGCCACCGGCCACAAGCCACCGGGGCTGCACGTGCTCTACGGGATCCTCCCCCTGCTGGTGTCGGTGATCGCCGAGTCGCTGCGCGCGGCCTCGGCTCAGCTCGTGCTCGACCAGCGCGGGCTCGAGTCGGCCCAGGAAGTGCGCAAGCTCCCGGATGAGCAGCAGCGCGCGGTGGTGGTCGCGATCATCCGCCGGGAGATGGGGGTGATGGCCCTGACGGGGCTGGTGGTGGTGGTGCTGCTGGTCCGCGCCGCCCAGACTCACGGCTGACCGGTGGGCGTCATCGGCGGCCAGGCGTGGTAGCGGCCGCCGTACCACAGGAGCGGGCGCCCGCGGCCCAGTCCCACCTCGAGCACCTGGCCGATGGCGATCGTGTGGTCGCCCCCCGCGATCAGCTCACGCAGCTCACAGGCCGCCCAGGCCAGAGCGCCGTCGATGATCGGCACGCCGCTGCGCAGCGTGTGCGCGACCGCCTCCAGTTTCTCCGCCTCGGGCAGCTTGGACCCGAACACCTCAGCCAGGTCTTCCTGGTCAGCGCTCAGCAGGTTGACCGCAAACCGTCTGGCTTCCCTGACGATGGGCAGCGTGCGGGCTGCGTTCTCGAAGCACACCAGCGTGAGCAACGGATCGAGCGACAGCGAGCACAGAGCGTTGGCCGTCATCCCACCGAGGCCGCTGGGCCCGGCGCCGGTGATGACCGCCACGCCGGTGGCAAAGCGGCCGAACACCTCGCGGAACTCTTCCGGGCTGACGGCGGGGTCCATCGCTCAGGACTTTATTTCCCCGGCGCCGGCGCCTAGGTTGCCGCCTCGGGACGATCGCGGGTCCAGCACAGGGCGAACGTCACATCCACCGGCGCCGGGGACCGGCACCAATTCGTCGTCGAGCCCCGCACCCCTGCTAGCCGGTGACGATCAGCGTCCCGTACAGCCCGACCGCCCGGTCGGAGAACAGGCTGGAGTCCACGACATACGTGCCCGGGGTGAGGATCACGGTCAGCTGGGCCCGTGACCCCGGGGCGATCGGCGTGGTCTGGACCTGGGCCTGATCGCCCCGCAAGAGCACGAAATTGTGGGTCAGCCGGCCCAGGTTGCGCACCACGATCGTCAGTTCGCCGGCCTGGACCCGGATCCGGCCGGGGTTCATGTGGTAGTCGGTCATGACCACGCGCAGCACACGCCCGGAGCCCAGCTCGGCGGTGTGGGAGCAGGCGCCCAGGGCCGCGGCCACCAAGACCAGGGCCGCCGCTGGGACGAGCTTGAGGGCGAGCAATCGGACGCCGGCCATGGGGGTCGATCGTACGGCCGACGAGCGGTCGGGGGGCCCCAGTTCCGTATGATCTCCGCCCGCATGAGCCGCGTGGCCAAGGTTCTCCTGTCCGTCTGTGCAGTGACCGCGGCGGCGGCCACCGTCGCGGCCTGTGGCACCCAGAAAATCACGGTGCCCACCCAGGACGCCGACCTGCACCAGGGCGCGGTCCTGTTCGCACAGCGGTGCTCGGGCTGCCACACGCTGTCCTTCGCGGCGGCGCAGGGTTCGGCGGCCAAGGTCACGACCAAGGAGCTCAACAACGGACCCAGCTTCAACGTCCGCTGCGAGCGGCCCCTGACCCG
>DASZGO010000120.1:0-7925 GCA_035938755.1 Solirubrobacteraceae bacterium
ACGCACGGTAAGCCCGGGATTTAGCGCCAGAACTGTCAGCACGCGAGCGTGATTGGTGAAGAACAGCCACTTATGCATGCTGCGCTCTATCGGCGCGCTGTTGACAACACATGACCCGGATGTCAGGAAACGGGCCTGGACTGGGCCTTGTCTGGACGTTTGTTCGGCAAGGGCGTGAAATTTCTGTCCCGATTTAAAGGTCCCGCACGCTGCGGCCGATCACCGGGCTAATTCAACTTGGTCCAGCCGGGATCGGACAGGGCGGACCAACTAAGAAGGGACCGGAGAATGTTCAAACTGCGCAGAACCATCGCTGGAACAGCAGTTGCTTTGTGTGGCCTGCTTTTTAGCGCGCCGTCGGCGCTGGCAACCAGCGCGACGGCGACCATTTCTGCGGGAACGTTCGGGTTCATTAACAGTACGCCGGGGAGTGTGAGCTTCTCTGGCACGTTGACTGGCGTCGACCAGACCCTGTCGACGACGCAAGCGTTTGACGTCGGCGATGCGACCGGGTCGGGGACGGGCTGGAACGTGACCGCCACGTCGACAACGTTCACCACCGGCTCGCATTCGCTGTCGACTAGCGCCACGACCGTCACTTCGGCACCGAGCATCGCGTGCGACGCGAGCGCCACGTGCACGCTGGGCACGAACTCGACCAGCTATCCGTACACGCTACCGGCCGCTTCGACTGCGCCGACTGCCACGAAGCTGATCAGCATCGGGGCGAACACCGGCATGGGGAACCAAACGGTGACCCCAACTTGGAAGCTGTCGGTCCCGGCCAACACGTACGCCGGCAGCTACACCTCGACTTGGACGCTCTCGCTGGTGAGCGGCCCGTAAAGGAGCGACACGATGAGGCATATAGCTCGATTCTCCGTCCTGGCCGCAGCGCTGGCAGGCTCTCTGGCCGCTGCAGCCGGGGCAAGTGCCGATTCATTCGGTTCCTTCAGCGTCGGCCCGGCTCACTTCAACGCCAATGTTTCCGCGACCCGCGCGTATTTTAAGCCCGCGATCGCGAGGGGCAACTCGTTCAGCGATCAGGTGATGGTCGCTAATAATGGCGATCAGCCGATCACGTTGCGCGTCTATCCGGTCGACGGCGTCACTGGTGTGACGGCGGGGGCCGTGTACGCCAACCGCCAGAACCGCAGGCGAGAGGCAGGACGCTGGGTGCAGTCGACGACCGCGCTGGTGCAGGTGCCGGCGCGTAGTCAGGTGGCGGTCGGATTTTCGGTCCGCGTGCCCGCTTCGGCAAAGTCTGGCGATCATCTGGCAGGTCTGGCTTTCGAAGACGCGCGTGTGCACCAGTCCGGCGGCCAGTTGTCGGTGCGCGAGGTCATCCGGGAGGTCGTAGGGATCGACATCAAGGTGCCTGGCCCCGCCAAGGCCTCACTCAGGCTGTACGGCGTCAGGCTGAAAACCCTGCCGGGCACCTCCTACTCGGCCCTCGTGATTCGACTCGGCAATACGGGCACCGAGCTATGCAAGCCGCGGCTGGCGGTCACGCTGACGGGGCCCGGCGGTCGGGTCCATCTCTTCCGTCGGCTAGACACCGTCCTCCCAGGAGACCGGATCCCCTACCCGTGGGTGTTGCCTCGGACGTTGCCGGCTGGTCACTACACGTCGACGGTCCGCGCGAGGGGCTGCGGGCATCGGGTAAGAATGAAGCGAGCCTCCGATCTGCACACGTCGCTTGCCGGCACTGGCGCGAATCGGTTTTCGCCGCCCCCCTCCGCGCCGGGCTCGAAATTCCCAGGCGTGGCAATCGCGCTCGCCAGTCTCGTCGGTTTCGCCAGTCTTGCCGGTCTCGCCGGTCTGGGGACGGGACTCCCGCTTCCGCGGCGGCATCGTCTAGCCCGTCAGGTCGCGACCAGCTAGACCGTCCGGGCTCGATGCGGACCCGAGCTAGTGGTCGGCGATGACCACCGGCGAGCTCTCCCGTCAACCTGACCGGCCAAACCGATGACGCTGCGAAGATGGCGGCGCCTCAGCTGGCTGCTCCCGGCGGGCGCGCTGCTCCTAGCAGCGGCCCCAGCCCACGCGTTCACGGGCTGGTCGGCCCAAACGTCCGGCGACACCAACACGCTCACATCCGTTTGGTGCACCGACACAAGCCACTGCTGGGCCACCGACACCGCCGGTGGAATCATCGCGACGACCAACGGCGGCTCCAGCTGGTCGGCCCAGACCTCGGGCACGACGAAGCAGCTCAACGGCATCAACTGCTCGGACTCGAGCCACTGCTGGGCGGTCGGCAACTTCGCCGGCGGTACCGCCGCCGTCCAGGCCACCACCAACGGAGGCGCTACCTGGACCGGACAGAGCTCGGGAGACAACCACAACTGGAATGCTGTCGCCTGCCCGGACTCGAGCCACTGCTTCGCCGCCCAGAGCGCGGGCAAGGTGTACACCTCGACCGATGGCGGCACCAGCTGGACGGGTCACGGCGGCACTTCGAATTCAGCCAAGCAGGGGATCGCCTGTCCAAGCACCACGGTCTGTTGGGTGGCGGCCGCCAACGGCACGGCCTACCTCACCACCGACGGCGGGACCAGCTGGGCGGGGCAAACCACGGGTGCCAGCAACCTCAAGGGCGTCGCGTGCACTGACACGAGCCACTGTTGGGCCGCGGATTCCGCCGGCACTGTGTACGCCACGAGCAACGGCGGCACCAGCTGGACGGCGCAAAGCACTGGGCTCAGCGCGTTGAACGCGATCGCATGCAACTCCGGGGCCAGCGTCTCCTGCTGGGTGGTAGGCAGCGGCGGCAACATCGCTACTACCAGCAACGGCGGCACCACCTGGTCCACCGCGACCGCAGGAACCACCCAGCTAAACGCGGTCAGCGCAGTCGACACCTCCCACATCTGGACGGTCGGGAACGCCGGCGTGGTCTACGAGTACGTGACCTGCGCCCTGGGTGCGCTGGGACTGACCGCACCCGGCACGGTCTCGCTGCCCTCCGTCACCCTGTCGGGAACCGATACCTCATCCACCGCCACCAGCGTGCTGATCCCGGACGACGAGACCGGGAACCCGGTGGGTTGGAACATCAGCGCCACCTCGACGACGTTCACCAACGGCGGCGGGAAGACGCTGCCCACCACCGCCACCACGATCACCGGCGCGTCCGTCGCAGCCGCCACCGGCAACTGCTCCCTGCCCACAAACTCGATCGGCTACCCGGTGACGCTCCCGGCGGGCTCGACTCCCCCAACAGCGGTAAAGATCTACAACGCCGCGGCCAGCTCCGGCGCCGGGCCGGCGAATGTCACACTCACCGACAAACTCAGAGTCCCGGCGAACGCTTACGCCGGAACCTACTCCTCGACCTGGACCTACACCCTCTCCAGCGGGCCGTGATGTGATTAATACATCCATGCCAGGGACGGATCCGCAGGCGAAGGAGCCCGAGAGGTGCCTCGAGCACGTTTGTGGCCTCTGTTGGCCGGTCGGGCATTTCCTGGCCCTAACGAGGCCACGATGGCGGGGGCAGGATTCGAACCTGCGAAGGCAGAGCCAATGCGTTTACAGCGCATCCCCTTTGACCGCTCGGGAACCCCGCCGGGGGCGACGAGTCTAGCGTTGAGCGGTCATTTCCAACGGTCCTGAGTGGGCCGGAAGTGGCTTCCCGGGCTCGACTTCGAACTCGGCGTATTTGGGCCCGCCGAGGCAAATGGCACGGCCTCCGTCCACAACCCCAGACGGGATGAACCAACGCCGGCAGTCGCCGACCAGAACGAACAGATAGTCGTAGCGGCTGGGATCAAGCCGCTTGACGAGACGGTTCCAGCTCTGGTTGCCGCCATGCGTACAGAGCGAGATCTCCCATCGCCCCCTGCGCACGAAAGTCGACGTCTTCACCTGTACCCGCAGCAGTCACTCTCCCCAGTCCACCACCAGGTCGAAATCGGGGCTGTGAAAGCACGGCATGAACACCGCCGCCCCCATTGCGCCGAACCACAGCATCGCCGACCGCTCCCCCAGATCTCCCTGTCCTCGCGGATCCCGCTTCCGCTCCATACCCTCAATCTAGCGCCCGTATCGGACAAAATCCCCTGCAAACTGACGCAAAACTGCAACAACCGGCGCAATCACAGAGACCCGGCTTCAGGCCCCCGCCCCGCGCCCTCTACGAAGCGTCCCGCAGCCGTTGCGCCTCGGGCAGCGCCTCGAGCTTCTTCAGCGTGTGGTTCTCAATCTGGCGGATGCGCTCGCGGGTTACGTTGAACGCCTTCCCCACCTCTTCGAGCGTGTAGGGCCGCTCGCCGGTCAGCCCGAAGCGCATCTCGATCACCTCGCGCTCCCGTGAGGGCAGCGCGTTCAGCGCCCGGCGCAGGTTCTCTCGGCGCAGGTGCTCGGACGCGAGCTCAAACGGCGACTCGGCCGTCTGGTCCTCGACGAAGTCGCCCAGGGCGGAGTCCTCCTCCTCGCCGATCGGCTTCTCCAGCGACACCGGCTGCTGGCCCATGCGCAGCACATCGCGCACCTCACGCACCGTGGTCTCCAGCTCGGCCGCGACCTCCTCCGGCGTCGGCTCCCGGCCCAGTTGCTGGACCAGCTGCCGCTCCACGTGCACCACCTTGTTGAGCTTCTCGACCATGTGCACCGGGATGCGGATCGTCCGGCCCTTGTCGGCGATGGCTCGCGTCACGGCCTGACGGATCCACCACGTGGCGTAGGTGGAGAACTTGTAGCCCCGGCGGTAGTCGAACTTTTCGACCGCGCGGATCAGCCCCATCGATCCCTCTTGGATCAGATCCAAGAACGTGAGCCCGCGCCCCAGGTACGACTTGGCGATCGAGACCACGAGCCGCAAATTCGCCTCGATCATCCGCTGCTTGGCTCGCATGTCCCCGCGCTCGATGCGCTTGGCCAGGCTCACCTCCTGCTCGGCGGTCAGCAGATTGACCCGGCCGATTGACCGCAGGTATAGCCGCAGCGAGTCCAGCGACGGCTCAACCGTGAGATCGACCTCGACCTTCTTGGGCTGGTTGGGCTTCGGCTCGCGGGCCTCCTCGGCCGTTCGCTCCACAGTGCCCGCCTCTGAGCGAGCGATCCGGCCGTCCGCCCCGACGACATCGATCCCCGCGTCGTCCAGGAACAGGTGGAGCTCCTGCACCTGCTCCTTGGTGACGTCCACCTCTTCCAGGCAGGTCTCGATCTCGCCGAACGTCAGGAACCCGCGCTCCTGGCCCAACGCGACCAGCCCCCGCAGCTCGTCGAGCTCCGAGATCGGTGCTTCGTCGTTGAGTAGGACTTGCTCGCTCACGGCCCCTGAGCTTTTCCCAAGGCTATTACGCCCAACGCGATCCCTCTAATCCCTCTCCCATTGATGGTCCCACGCTCACCGATCGTCTCAAGTGAGTGCGCGGTTGATAGCACAAAGTGCCATCTGTCCCGCGTCTGGGCTAGCCGCCCAGGCTGCGGCCTTCTAGTCTTCAACACTGTCATGAGTTCGAGCCGCCAGCCCACTCTCTCGCTGGTCGACGTGCAGGCCCGGCCGCCGTCGGTCCAGCTCGGCCTATCCCGGGTGGGTGTAACCGGCGTGGAGAAGGTGATCCGCCTAGAGCAGAACGGCTCGACACAGCTGTTCTCGGCTCAGTTCGAGTGCGTGATCGAGCTCGGTGCGGATCAGAAGGGCGCACACATGTCGCGCTTCGAAGAGGTGGTCAACGAGGCGATCGGCGAGGTGGTGCTGGGAGAGTCCGCGTTCAAGGCAGAGACCCTGGCCGAGCGCATCGCCCAGCTGGTGCGCACCCGCCAGAACGCCCGGCGTGCGGAGGTCACCATCGAAGCCCGCTTCCCCGAGCACAAGCCCGCCCCCGTCTCTGGGGTCCAGACCCAGGAGCTGTACACACTCCACGGCTCAGCCGCGTGCGGGGAGCTCGGCACACGCCGGCTGATCGGCGTGACCGCCCAGGGCATCACGGCCTGCCCGTGCGCCCAGGAGCTGGTGGCCGCGGCCGCTCGTGAGCGCCTGGCCGGCCAGGGCTTCGACGCGGAGGAGATCGAGCGCATCATCGACGCCGTCCCGGTGGCCACGCACAACCAGCGTGGTCTGGGCACGCTGCACATTGGCTGCACCGAGCTGTGCGAGGACGAGATCGATGCCGGCACGTTGCTGGAGATCGTCGAGCAGGCGATGTCCTCGGAGATCTACGAGCTAATGAAGCGCTCAGACGAAGCCCACGTGGTCGAGAAGGCCCACCGCCGGCCGCGCTTCGTCGAGGACTGCGTGCGAGAAATGATTCAGGGCGTGGTGGAGCGTTTCCCGGAGCTCGACGGTCGCGCGTTCGTATCCGCCCGGCAGGTCAACCTGGAGACGATCCATCAGCACAACGTGGTGGCCGAGCGCTTCGGCACGCTGGGCGAGGTCCGAGGGGAGCTGGCCGGCGGCGTCGCTCCGACGACCCACACCAGCCTTCGCGCCTGGCTCGATCAGGTGCCCTGAGGGCTGCCGGCGGCGGAGTCGGCGGCCGCCCGCGCAATGAGGCCGCGCCGCAGCCCGAAGAAGTAGTCGGCACCCGACAACACCGTAATCAGCACGGTCGCGTAGATCAGCAGATCCAGCCACAGCGGGTGGCCGTGCACGGCGATCACCGAGATCACCATCGCCACCTGCACCGCCGTCTTCACCTTGCCCCAAAGGCTGGCCGCGATCACCACGCCCTGCTGAGTCCCCACGGCCACCCTGAGCACCGTGACCGCGAACTCGCGGGCGATGATCACCATGGCCACCCAGGCGGCCAGCCGGTTCAGCGACACCAAAGCGATCAACGCTGCAATGATCAGCAGCTTGTCGGCGATGGGGTCCATGAGCTTCCCGAACGTGGTGACCCAGTTGCGTGACCGGGCCAACCACCCGTCGACGTAGTCGGTCAGCGAGGCCACGGCGAACACGATCGCGGCCATCAGGTCGCCGCCGCCGGTCTTCTCCAGCAGCGCCACGATGAGCACCGGCACGAGCAGGATCCGCACCACGGTGAGCACATTGGGGACGTTCAGCGGAACCATGTCTCCAGAAAACGCTAGCGGCGCCCGCAAGTAGCGGTGAGACACCGATGGTGGATGATGGTGGGGTTGCGGGCAATGATCCTCACCGCCCAAGGCCAGCCGCTCGAACCGGCCACCCTCCCCGACCCCGAACCGGGGCCCGGCCAGGTGCTGCTCAAGGTCCAGGCCTGCGCCGTGTGCCGCACCGACCTGCACCTGCGCGATAAGGAGATCGAGGCCACCCGGCTGCCGGTCGTGCTCGGCCACCAGATCGTGGGCCGGACCCCGGACGGCCGCCGCGTGGGTGTTCCCTGGCTGAGTTGGACCGACGGCGAGTGCCCCTACTGCCGCTCGGGCCGGGAGAACCTATGTCCCAACGCCCGCTTCACCGGTCGCGACATCGACGGCGGCTACGCCGAACTGGCGGTGGCCCACGAGGACTACGTGCTCGACCTACCCGACGATCTGTCCGACACGGAGGCGGCGCCGCTGCTGTGCGGTGGCCTGATCGGCTACCGGGCGCTGAGGTTCACCGGAGACGCCCAGCGGCTCGGCCTGTACGGGTTCGGCTCGGCCGCCCACATGATCTGCCAGGCGGCCGCCTACCAGGGCCGGGACGTGTTCGCATTCACGCGCCCCGGGGACACCCGCGGGCAGGAGTTCGCGCGCAGCCTGGGGGCGTCCTGGGCGGGAGGGAGCGACGAACGTCCGCCCGAGCCGCTGGACGCCGCGATCATCTTCGCGCCGGCCGGGCCGCTCGTCCCCCAGGCCCTGAGCGTGCTGGCTCCGGGCGGCACGGTGGTCTGTGCCGGGATCCATATGAGCGACATCCCGTCCTTCCCCTACGAGACCCTGTACCACGAGCGCTCGGTTCAGTCGGTGGCCAACCTGACCCGCAAGGACGGAAGGGAATTCCTTGGCTT